>NZ_CAJQOO010000008.1 GCF_905480005.1 uncultured Maricaulis sp. | reverse complement strand
TGCCGTCGGCATGGCGACATCCGTCCCGCCGCACAATGTCGCCGAGATCTGCGCCGCCGCCCTGGCGCTGATCGACAATCCGGAGACCGAAACCGAAGCCCTGCTCAAGCATATCAAGGGACCGGACCTGCCGACCGGCGGCACGATCGTCGAGCCGCCGGACGCCATTCGCTCGGCCTATGAGACCGGGCGTGGCGGGTTCCGGGTGCGGGCCAAGTGGGAAAAGGAAGACATGCCGCGCGGCATGTGGCGCATCGTGGTCACCGAGATTCCGTATCTGGTGCAGAAATCCAAACTGGTCGAACGCATCGCCCAGCTGATGGACGCCAAGAAACTGCCCCTTCTGGACGATGTCCTCGACGAGAGCACCGAGGATATCCGCCTGGTGCTGGAACCGAAGTCCAAACTCGTCGACCCGGACATGCTCATGGAGAGCCTGTTCAAGCTGACCGATCTGGAAAACCGGGTCTCGCTGAACCTCAATGTGCTCGACCCCAACGGTGTGCCGCGGGTGATGAGCCTGCGCGAAGTTCTGCAGATCTGGCTCGAGCATCGCCGCGAGGTCGCGGTTCGCCGGGCCACCACGCGCCTGGCCAAGGTCGAGGACCGGCTGGAAGTGCTGGCCGGCTATCTCATCGTCTATGCCGATCTGGACGAGGTGATCCGCATCATCCGCTTCGAGGATGAGCCCAAGGCCAAGTTGATGGCGCATTTCGAACTGACCGAGCGTCAGGCCGAAGCCATTCTCAATATGCGCCTGCGCGCCTTGCGCAAGCTGGAAGAGCTTGAAATCCGCAAGGAAGACAAGAGCTTGCGCGCCGAACGCAAGAGCCTCCAGGCGTTGATCGGCTCTACCGCCCTGCAATGGGACAAGGTCCGCGGCGAGGTCACCAGCCTTGGCGAGGTCTATGCCGAGACGACGCCGCTGGGCAAACGCCGCACCGTTTTCGACAAGGCGCCCGACATCTCCGGTGACGCGCCGATCGAGGCCTTCGTGGTGCGCGAACCGATCACGGCTGTCCTGTCCGAGCGCGGCTGGGTGCGGGCGCTGAAAGGCCATATCAACGACGTCACCGAGCTCAAGTTCAAGGAAGGCGACAAGTCCGCCTTCGCGGTCAAGTGCGAGACCACGGACAAGCTCCTCATGTTCGCCACGGACGGGAAATTCTATACGCTGGAAGCGTCCAAACTGCCCGGCGGCCGCGGCCATGGCGAGCCGGTTCGCCTGCATGTCGACCTGCCCGATGATGCGGCGCCGATCGGCCTGTTCAAATTCGACCCCGAGCGCACGCTATTGGTGGCGTCTGACGGCAATTCCGGCTTCCGCATCAAGGAGAGTGATTGCGTCGCCATGAAGAAGGGCGGCAAGCAGATCCTCAACCTGGCCGATGGCGACGAAGCCTTCCTGTGCATCCCGGCCACGGGTGACCGGGTCGCCCTGATCGGCGAGAACAAGAAACTCCTGGTCTTCGAACTCGAGGAGATCCCGGTGATGAGCCGCGGCAAGGGCGTCAAGCTTCTGGGCGGCAAGGGCGCCAAACTGGCCGACGCCACCGTGTTCAATGCGGAAGACGGGCTGACCTGGCTGGACGGGGCCGGGCGCCGCTTCAGTCTCGATGACTGGCATTTGTGGACCGCGAAACGGGCCCAGGCCGGCAAGATGGCGCCGCGCGGTTTCCCGCGCTCGCTGCGCTTTTCGCCGCGGGGCTCGGAATTCCTCGCTTCACAGGCGAAAGCGGAATAGGTAGTGATTTGAACGTGCATCGCCCGTCAGGGTGATGCGACATCTTCAGTTTTGCCGCTCAAGGAGAGACAGGCATGGATACCGGTATCATTCTCTTGCTCGTGATCATCGCCCTCGGCGTGTTCCTGGTCATGGTCTACAACCGCCTGGTCGCGCTCCGGCAGACCTGTAATCAGGCGTGGGGCGATATCGATGTCCAGTTGAAGCAGCGCCATGACCTCGTCCCCAATCTGGTCGAGACCGTGAAAGGCTATGCCAGCCATGAGAAAGAGACGCTCGAAAACGTCATCAAGGCGCGTCAGACGGCGATTGATGCGACCTCGGTGAAGGACCTGGCCGGCGCGGAGAACATGCTCTCCGGTGCCCTGCGTCAGCTCTTTGCATTGTCGGAAGCCTATCCCGACCTCAAGGCCAACCAGAACTTCATGCAATTGCAGTCCGAACTGGCTGATCTGGAAAACAAGATCGCCGCCGCTCGCCGCTTCTTCAACAATGCGGTCAATGAGTACAACACCTCGACCGAGCAATTCCCGGCCGTCGTGATTGCCAATTCCATGGGCTTCAAGATGCGTGAGTATTTCGAAGTGGCCGAGGCCGAGCGCGGTGCCCCGAAGGTGCAGTTCTAAGTCATGGTCTGGGGCACGGCCGGGCTCCGCACGCATATCTGGAACAATAATCTGCGGTCGGTTTTCCTGCTGGCCGCCTTTCCGGTATTGCTCGTGGCCATTGGCTATGCGCTGACCATCCTCATGACCGGATTTGATACGCCGTCGGCTGACTACGGACTTGGCAAGCCACCGGGTGCCGATGCGGCGCCCTGGCTCCGGGAGCTCTCCCGCCTGCCGATGATCGGCGTCTGGTCGCTGGGTCTTGCGGCGGTCTGGTTCGTCATCGCCTGGTTTGGCCATCAGGCCATGATCAATGCGGCCACGGGCGCCCGATCGGTCACTCGCAAGGACGAACCGGAACTCTATAACCTTTTGGAAAACCTGTGTATTTCTCGCGGCTTGTCCATGCCGAAAATGGCGGTGATCGAGAGCGGAGCGCTCAATGCCTATGCCTCCGGGCTGACCGATAGCCAGGCTACCGTCACCGTGACGCGCGGCCTCATGCAGCGCCTGGACAAGGCCGAGCTCGAGGCCGTTCTGGCGCACGAGCTTTCCCATATCCGGCATCGCGATGTCCGCCTTCTGGTCATCTCGATCATCTTTGTTGGCATCATATCCTTCGCCGCGGAGATCGTGTTTCGCCGCATTTTCTGGCTTGGATTGCGAGCCGGCGGGGATCGGCGGTCCGGCGGACGCGGCGGCGGACTGGTCATTGTGATCGGCCTGGCCATCATCGCCATCGCCTATCTGCTGGCCATCGTGATCCGCTTCTCGCTGTCGCGTCGCCGTGAATACATGGCCGATGCCGGTGCGGTCGAGCTGACCCGCAATCCTGACGCCATGATCTCGGCGCTCGAGAAAATCTCCGGTAATGCCGAGGTCGAGGATTCGCCGGAAGAAATCCGTGAAATGTTCATCGAGAACCCGAAGACCGGCTTCATGGGCGTTTTCGCTACCCATCCGCCGATCGAGAAGCGGATCGACATGCTGGTCGAGCACGCCGGCGGAAAGCGCCGGCTGCGCAGGAGCGCCGTGCCCGAAGTCTAGGCCGCGGTCTGCTGGCTGAACAAGCAGAGCTTGTTCCGGTCCAGATCCCGGACATAGCAGGAATAATAGGGCCCGCGCTGGCCCGGTTCGCCCTCGCATGACGCGCCCAGTTCGAGCGCCAGCCTGTGCAGGCGGTGCACCTCCTCCTGTGACCCCAGGTCGAGACCCAGCATTGCGCCATTGCCGTGTGTGGCAGCTTCCTCATTGAAGGGGCGCGCAATCGCAAAGGCGAAATCCTTGCCCATCCAGTATGTCATGCGCCCGGCCGGCATGGCTGGCGCGACATCGGATTGTGCGAACAGGGCGTCATAGAATCGTGTGGCGGCCTCGATATTGTTCGTGCCGAGAACGAAATAGCTCATTTTCATGGATTTTCTCCTGACTGGATCGGGCGTTCTCCCGGGTGCAGGATCAGGCTATCGACAAATATGACGTTTAATGGCGTATTTGTTTGATGGCCCGCACCAAATCGATCGACCGGATCTGCCGCCTGGAATTGCTGGCCGCCCAGCTCAGGCAGGACGAGATGTGTACGGTCAAGGACCTCGCATCCGAGCTCGGAGTGAGTGCCCGAACTGTCTCGCGTGACTTGCTCGTGATGCGTGAGCAGGGCCTGCCGATCGATGCCGATCGCGGTCGCGGCGGCGGGGTCAGGCTTGACCGGAATTGGGGTGTTGGCCGGCTCAATCTGGCTTATGGGGACGCGGTGGACCTGCTCATCAGCATCGATGTCGCCGAGAAGATGGGATCGCCGCTCTTCCTGGCCAATCTCGCCTCCGTGCGACGTCAGCTGATCGCCTCCTTTTCGCCGGAGAAGCGCGCCCGGGTCAAAAGGCTCAAGTCACGCATACTGATCGGGGGCACGGCATCCACCTTCGTCCAGGCGGGCATCGCAATGCCGGCAAAGCCGATCGTCCAGGCCTTGCACCAGGCCTTCATCGACCAGGAATCCCTGGATATCCATTATCAGCGTGAGGATGGCGCCCGATCAGAACGCCGTATCGAGCCGCATTACCTCCTGCTCAAATATCCGGTCTGGTATGTCATCGCCTTCGACCGGTTGCGCGATGCCCCGCGGATATTCCGCTGTGATCGCATGTCGTCGGCCCGTCGGGCCGGCACGCCGTTCCGACTATTGCCGAAGGCTTTCTTTGAACCATCGCTGCGGGCGGATGACCTGGCACTATGACGCTGCGGCGGCGCGGCCGGGCCGCAATGCCCCGTCCGGCGAAGAAGGCTTTGGCTGGCCATGCAAACACATTAGGGTTTTGTGCAGGAGCCGTGGCGGCTTCGGGGGGACTGACATGAAAAACCTGCTTCGCACGGCCGCACTGGTCTCGCTGACCGCGCTCGCGGCCTGTTCCACGCCGGGCTATCGCAGCCTCAATCCCAATTGCCTTGAAGCCCATGTGCAGCCGAAATATCAGCGCGACGGGCACCAGGACACGACCTATATGGTCGCGCGCCTGGCCGGCCACTCATCCGACGACGCCGCGAGGCTCGCCTTCTTCAACCAGGCGGCGGACGATCTGGCGATGCGCTATGCGGCGCCACAGGTCAGCGTCTGGGCGACATTCGGCGCCTGGGGCTATCGTCACCGGATCAATGCCGTCCTGCATTCCTTGCACGGCGGCGATCGCGCCGATGTGGCCCAGCGGAGGCTGGACCTGGCGAGCATGATCGACGCGCGAAACCGGTCGGAAGCCCAGGCCAGCTGGCAGACCGGATTCCTGATACATGCCTTGGGCGACAGCTATGCCCACACCGACCCGGTCGGCAACGCCTATGGTGAAACCTATGGCCATCTCTTTGACGGCCATGCGCCGGACCTCGTGGCCAACAGGCCTGAACTCTATCTGGCCTATGTCGACGCGCTGTTTGATGCGCTGGAGATGCCTACGGCCAGTGACCGGGAGGCGTTCGCACGTTTCAAGACCCTGATCCGCAATGCGCCGGACGGTGACGTCGCGGCTCATCAAGCCGCCATCACCGAGATGCGGAATTACTATTCCAATACCGCCCGACTGGAATGCGACGCGCTGGCCAGCACGCTGAGCATGCGCGAGGTCAGCCGTTTCCTGCGCGATGTGGAGGCGGGTTTCGGCCGCTCCGGTGAAAGCTAGGGCTGTCAGCGCGTGCGCGCGGCCACCGCGCGGCTATAGGCAGCTGCCACGGCCTCGGCCTGTTCGGCATCGTAGAGCGAGAAGAGTTCGCTGACGCCGGCATCCGGCGCGGGCATTTCCTCGTGATAGGCGCGGCACATCTCCGAGCCGACCGCGTAGCCAATCTGGAAAGGGCGGTCCGGGTGCTCGGAATCCGACCCGCTGAACCAGCCTGGCACCGAGAAGGCGGGCTCAGCCGCAATCGTGAGAAAGTCGGACCAGAGTTCGGCCTCATGCTCGGCGACATAGAGATGGCGATCGCCATAACGCTCGCCCGAGGTGAGGAAGCTCAGATATTCCGCGCAACCCTCGCGCAGGGCGATGGACAGCATGGTCCCGCCGCCGGGGGCATAGATGGAGCGATAATTCTCCAATCCGCCCTGAGCGTGGAGTTGCAGGATATGACTGCCTTCGTGAACGGCGAGATAGGTCAGCGAATCGACCATCCGGTCAGTCGCCGGCGGGCCATCTTCCAGCCGATAGCGGCCGGCGACGCCGAGCGCCGCGCCGACCCCGACGCCGGCCGGGTCATTGGCCAGTCTGACCGGTGTCCCGGCGAAACGGTGCTGGCTGGACACGAAATAATAGACCGGGATCGCGATGTCTGATCCGGCAAGGTCGCGCAGGCGCTCAATGTTGTCGCGGGTCGTGTCTTCTTTCGCGAGGAGCGGCGCGGTCAGATCGGGCAAGGCGTGAAAGACGGCACCATAGTCTTCATAGAGCGTGCCGAAGTTTTCCGCCGAGACATTGTAGCGATCCATCCAGCCGCGAAAGCCCGTCGATGCATTCGCCATGTAGACGGTAAAGGCCTCGGTCGGGTCGGCGCCATTATCGATGTCTTCGAGCAGTGTCTTGAAACGGCTGAGATCGTCATAATGGAAACTGACCGGGCCGGTCATCGACGGGACCTGTCCGTGCGCGGGCGCGGGCAGGGCGGCGAGGGTGATGGCCGCAAGCGCGCTGTGAACCACCGGGTTGAGCTGAATCATGGCGTCCTCCTTGTTGTCCGCCTTCGATGCGCGACGCACAGGGATTGGATGCAAGCCGGTTGATCAATACGGCGCGGCGGGACGCCTTGCCGGGTCTGTCCTGGCGGTGATCAGCGCTCGGTGGTGTCGGTATCGTCCGAGCCGGCCGTGTCCGTGTCGGCCGCGTCGTTATCAGCCGCATGCCTTGGTGCGGCGGTCTCATCGTCGGGGGCGGCTTCGTCGTCCCGCTCCTCTGTCTCATCGACCTCCAGAAGCCCGGCAAAGCTGTCGCGGAAAATGAACCAGACGGAAGTGAAGAGCGCGGCGATGACCGGGCCGATGATGATGCCGACGGCACCGAACAGGGTCAGCCCGCCCAGGGTCGATATCAGCACCATCAAATCGGACATCTTGGCGTCCTTGCCGACCAGAATGGGCCGCAGGATATTGTCCGATGTCGAGACCACGATGGCGCCCCAGGCGGTCAGCGCTCCGGCGGCGATCGGGTGGCCGGTGGCGGCCAGCCAGATCGCGGCGGGTACCCAGATCAGCGGCGGTCCGATCATCGGGATGATGGAGAGCAGGGCGGCCACGGCGGCCCAGAAAATCGAACCCGGCACGCCGGCTGCGAACAGGCCGATACCGGTCAGGGCGCCCTGGACGAGCGCGATCAGGAAGGAGCCCTTCACCGTGGCGCGAATGGTCGAGATGGCGCGTTCTGCCAACAGGTTGCGCGCGTCCACGGTCATCGGCAGCAGGGCCACGGCGGAACGGGCGGCATCGCGACCGGTCATCAGGAAAAAGAACAGCGCATAGACCAGGATGAAGAAGTTCAGCGCCGCAACCAGGAAGCCACCCGTGCCGGCGCGCATGGAATTGACCAGGACCCGGCCGACCGTGCCGGCCAGATTGCCGATCTGGGCGGTGATGGTGGCCTGGTATTCGATCATTTCCTCACGGAAGGGCAGCCAGTCCGGCAGACCATCCAGCCCGTCCTGCCGGATCTGGCTGACCTGGTCCTGCACCCAGGGAGTGACCATGCCGGTGACGTCGATCGCCTGCTCCGCGACGATGCCCAGAAGGATGCTTGCGGGGATGACGAAGGCGAGAACCGCGCTGGTGACCAGAAGACCGGCGGCGAGGCCGCGGCGATCCCCCAGCTTGCCCGATAGCCAGTCATGCGGTCGCGCAAGGAAAAGCGTCAGCACGCCGGCGAGGAAGAGTGCGGCCAGATAGTCCCGGATCATCCACAGGAAAATGCCGGAAATGATCAGGGCCAGTGCGGCGATGAAGGCGCGCTGGAGCTCCAGCTTGCGGTGCGGTGACATGCTGCTTCCTATCCGTACAGCCACTCCGGCAGGCCGGTGGCCAGCCAGGGGAAGACCGCGACGGCGATGATGGCCAGGATCTGGATGATCACGAAGGGTATGGCGCCGCGATAGATATCGGTGGTTTTCACGGTCTTTGGAGCGACACCGCGAAGATAGAAGAGTGCGAAGCCGAAGGGCGGCGTCAGGAAGCTGGTCTGCAAATTCATCGCCATCATCACGCCCAGCCAGACCGGGTCGACGCCCATCATCAGCAGGATCGGTGCGACGATCGGAACCACCACAAAGGTGATTTCGATGAAGTCGAGGAAGAAGCCGAGAATGAACATGACCAGCATGACCACAGCGACGGCCCCGAACACACCGCCCGGTACCGCCTGCAAGGCCGCTGCGACCGTGTCATCGCCGCCGAGTTCGCGGAAGATCAGCGAGAATAGCGAGGCGCCGATCAGAATCACGAAGACCATCGCCGAAATCAGGCCCGTGGAACTCATCACGTCGTCGAGCACGCCCGAACGCTTGAGGCGGACAAGGCTCCAGCCGGCGCCCAAAATGGTGATGGCCACCAGGGCACCGGTCAGCACGCCAACCGCCATGCCCAGATCTGTTACATAGAGACGGCGTTCGGCGCCGATATTGGCGATGACGACAAGGGCGATCAGCCCAAGAAGCGCCGCCAGGCCAAGATAGCTCACCAGTTGGCCAAGCCGCGGATTGGTTTTCGAACCGGCATTGCGGGCGCCGGCGATGAAGGTCGCGCCAACTGCGCCGACGCCGGCGGCCTCTGTCGGCGTCGCCAGGCCGGTCAGGATCGAGCCAAGAACCCCGGTGATCAGGGCCAGAGGCGGGACCAGGGCGTGCAGCAGCTGACCGATCGAGACCTGGCTACCCGCGGGCGCCGCCGGCGCACTCTCGGGTTTGAAGATCGCCATGACGATCTGGTAGCCGATATACAGACCGACGAGCAGGATGCCAGGGACAAGCGCGCCGGCGAAAAGATCGCCGACCGAGACAATGTCCGGTGAGAAAACGCCCTGCGAGCGCTGCGCTTCCTGATAGGCATTGGAGATCTGGTCGCCGAGCAGGACCAGCACGATGGAGGGCGGGATGATCTGCCCGAGCGTGCCGGATGCGGCAATGGTGCCGGTCGCGAGCGCCGGGTCATAGCCGCGCTTGAGCATGGTCGGCAGGGAGAGGAGACCCATTGTCACCACGGTCGCGCCAACAATCCCGGTCGAGGCCGCAAGCAGACCGCCGACAATCACCACCGAGATGCCAAGCCCCCCGCGCATGGTCCCGAAGAGCGCGCCCATGGCCTCGAGGAGTTCCTCGGCAATCTTGGACTTCTCCAGCATCACTCCCATGAAGACGAAGAGCGGCACCGCGACCAGGATGGAGCGGTCCATCTCCATCAGATTGCCGTAGATGCGCTGCGGGAAGGCGCGGAAATGGATCGGGTCGAACTCGCCGATCGCCATCCCGATCACCGCAAAGACGAGGGCGACACCGGCAAGGGTGAAGGCGACCGGATAGCCACGCAGAAGCGCTGCAAAGGCAGCGAAAAACATCAGGAAAGGGAGAAGCTCGATGAAGAGGTTCATGGCCTAGACCTCCCCTTCAATCGCATCAGGCAAGGCGGGTGATGGTTGATTGGCCACGGTCATCGCGGCCCTGGCGGCCATGGAGGCGCCCTGCAGGATCATCAGGATCGCGAAGACGGGAATGGCGGTTTTCAGCACAAACACGAAGGCCAGCCCGTCGCTCTCGCGTGAGCTTTCCAGAATGCGCCAGGTAGAATTGAGATAGCCCGTCGAGGACCACAGGATGAGGGCGCTCATCGGAATGAGGGCGAGATACGTCCCCAGGAGGTCGACCCAGGCGCGGCCGCGCTCGCTCATTTTCGCGAAGAAGACATCCACCCGCACATGCCCACCCTGGAGCAGGGTACTGGCCGAGGCGAAGAGGAAGAGACCGGCATGCATGTAGATCACACTCTCGGCCAGCTTGGTCGAGGCATAGCCGAAGACATAACGCTGGATGACGATGATCGCGGTGGCAAGGACAAGACCGAGCGCGAACCAGCGCGCGCCGCCACCAATGCTCAGCGTGAGCGTGTCGATGATCGCGATGGCGCGGCGCTGGACGGACCAGACCGGCGCGGGAAGACCGACAAAGCGGCCGAGAATACCGCTCAGCAGCGGGAGGAGGAGAAGAGGGGAGAGCCACAGGCCGACCCTGCCAATCCAGCCGCCGACGGCCTGGGCAAAGCCGGGCAGGTGAAGGCCGGCGAAGCTGGCCACACCGCCGCCGGTCGCCATGTCCAGACCAAGCAGGACAAGTGACAGCCCGACCAGGACCAGTAGAAGCTTGTCCCCCGCGCGCATGATCAGCCGCCCAGAACGCGTTCGCGCTGGACCATATAGGGCATTTCGGAGATCCGGCCCCAGCTGCGCATCGTGTCGCGGGCGGCGAGATAGCTCTCATAGACGCGGCGGGTCATGTCGTCGGCATTGCCGGTATCCGCCACCACCTGCTCTGAAATCTGTCCGATCTGGGTCCAGATCTCGTCCGAGAACTGACGCAGCTCGACACCGTGCTCATTGACCAGGACATCAAGCGCGAGACCGTTTTGATACTGGAATTCGGCGATCGAGATATTGTTCGCCGTGCGACAGGCCGAGGCGATGATCGCCTGGTGGTCACTGGCCAGGCCGTCCCAGACCGTCTTGTTGATACCGACGCCGAGACAGGAGCCCGGCTCGTGGAAACCAGGGCCGTAATAATAGGGGGCTTCGCGATAGAATCCGAAGGCGAGATCATTCCACGGGCCGACCCATTCGGTACCGTCAATCGCGCCGGATTGCAGTGCCGGATAGATTTCGCCGCCCGACAGGGTCACCGCCGCGCCGCCCAGCTCGCGCAGCACATTGCCGCCGAGACCCGGGATGCGCATTCGAAGGCCGCGGAAATCCTCCAGAGAATTGATTTCGCGCTTGAACCAGCCCCCCATTTGGTGACCCGAATTGCCGGCCTGGAACGGCTTGATGTTGAATTGTGCGGACAATTCATCCCACAAGGCCTGGCCGCCGCCAGCCTCGACCCAACCCATGATCTCATAGGCGGTCATGCCCATCGGCACGGCGGTAAAGAAGTTGAAGGCCGGTGATTTGCCCTGCCAGTAATATTCGGCGCCGTGATACATGTCCGCCGTGCCTTCGGAGACCGCATCGAAGGCCTCGAATGCCGAGACGATTTCACCCGCCGCATAGACACGCACTTCCAGCGAACCGCCCGACATGCGGTTGATGTAATCGGCGACATTATTGGCGGCGGTGCCCAGTCCGGGGAAATTGGCCGGCCAGGTTGTCACCATGCGCAGGCGGGTCACACCCCGATTGATGTTGGGCGCCTCGGGCCCGGTGGATGTTTCCTGACCGGTTTCCCCGCAAGCGGTTGCAACCGTGGCCGCAGCGACGGCGCCGCCGCTGATGAATGTGCGTCGATCCATGTTTGTCTCCCCCGGGTTTCGCTGCGCGTTCGCTCAGTCGAAACCGTCGTGCTCGTCCTCGTCCTCATGGTTAGCGAGTTCGGCATGCAGCTGCCAGCCCGAGGGCGTTAAAACTTGCAGCGGCTGGAATTGCGCCTTGTAGCTCATCTTGGGGCTCTCACGCACCCAATAGCCCAGATAGACGAAGGGCAGGCCCGCCAGTTCAGCCTGGCGGATGGCGTCGAGAATGATGTAGGCCCCGAGGCTGCGACGATCCCAATCCGGATCGAAATAGCTGTAAATCAGGGACAGGCCGTCCTTTAGCACATCGGTCAGGGCGGCGGCGCGCAGAACGCCGTCGGCGTCGCGATATTCGGCGACATGTGTCCGCTGGGCGCCTTCCTCGACCATCATGACGTATTCGCCGAAGGACATGCCGGCCATATCGCCATCGCCGTGACGACTATCAAGATAGCGCGAGAGCAGATCGAACTGCTCCATCGTCGCCGTCTGGGTCTCGACCGAGACCCGCAATTCGTCATTGCGATTGAGGATTTTGCGCCAGCGCCGCTTCCACTCAAAGCTCTCGGCATCAACCCGGACCGATTTGCAGGCATCGCAGGCCTCGCAAGCCGGGCGGTAGAGAACGCCCTGCGAGCGCCGGAAGCCGGCATGGGTGAGGGCGTCATTGAGCGCCGGGCCCTCGCCGATCTCGACACGGGTAAAGACCTTGCGCTCAAACCGCCCCGGCAGGTAGGGGCACGGCGCCGAGGCCGTGAGGAAGAAGGGGATTTGCCGGGTCGCAAACGGATGTGTCACGCCTGTCGCCTCTTGCTGGCGGTGAGAGATCGGGTCGGGCCGGTCAGACCATGCCGAACAGGTCGAGCAGGCTGACATAGACCGTGAAGGCAATCCAGAAGAGAACCACCATGGGCGCGCCCGCCCGCAGATAATCCGCGAAGCGGTAATGCCCCGGCCCCATCACAAGCAGGTTGGTCTGATAGCCGATCGGTGTGGCAAAACAGGTGTTTGCCGCGAAGAGAACGGTCAGGGCGAAGAGGGTCGGGTCGGCCCCCATCTGGTTGGCAGCGCCGACCGCGATCGGCGTGAACAGGATCGCCGTCGCGCTGTTCGAGAGGACGTTGGTCAGCACGGCAATCAGCAGGAATAGCGCCGACATCAGGACCACTGGCCCGAAGGGGGCGAAGGCGCTCACCACCGCGGTCGCCATGAGATCGGCGCCGCCGGTGACCTGCATCGCCGTCCCGAGGGCGATTGCCGAGCCGATCAACAGATAGACCCGCATGTCGAAGGCGCGCGCGGCCTGCCGGGTGTTGAGGCAGCCGGCGAGTATCATCGCGACGGCGCCGAGGAAGGACGCCAGCACAATGGGCAGAATGCCGGTTGCGGCTGTCAGCACGACGCCGCCAAAGACGACCCGGGCGAGATTGGCGCGGCGCGGATCGGCGATAGATTTGGTCGCCCACTCCATGATCAGGAGGTCGCGGTCAGCCCGTAATCCACGCAGTGAGGACGAGGCGCCGAAAAGGAGTAGCGTGTCACCCGCTTCCAGGCGGATTTCGCCCATGCGTGAGCGGATCATGCGGGAGCGTCGCTGAATGCCCAGGACGATGCAGCCGGTCGCGTGGCGAAAGCCGATCTGCCGGATCGTACGGCCTATCACCCGTGAACCGGGCGCCACGACGGCTTCAGCCATAACCAGGTTTTCGCCCGGATTGGGATTGTCGCCCGGACCGGAGGCTTCCAGCATGCCGCGCAGGAAATCGGCCCGCTTGGCAAGAAGGTCGGTCAGGGTCTGACGTGTCGCGGCGACGATCACCAGATCGCCGGATTTGAGCTCGATCTGGTCAAATGGCGGCAGCAGCGCGTGCTCGCCCCGCTGGATCATGCGCACCGTCATGTCGGGAAGGTCAGCGAACATGCCGGCAACAGGCTTCTTGCCGACCAGGGGGTGATCTCCGGTGACTTCCAGCTGGGCAATGAATTGCTTGCCGGCGCCGCCGGCGATTTCGCTCTCCATCGAGGCGCGGTCGGGCAGTAGGTGGGGCAGGACGAAGATAATGTAGACAACGCCGACAGCCGCCAGGAAGAGGCCGGGCATGGACGGGCTGAAGAAGGCCAGCTGTTCGCCGGTTACATTAAGCAGCGTATCGGCCACCAGAAGGTTGGTCGAGGACCCGATCAGAGTGGTCATACCCGCCAGAATGCAGACATAGCTGAGCGGAATCAGGAGTTTGGAGGGGCTTTTTTCCATCCGTTTCGCGATCGCGACAAGGATCGGCACGAACATCACGACGACAGGCGTATTATTGATGAAGGCCGAGATCACGAAGACGAAGGCGAACATGCCGAGCAGGGTGATCTTGGGGTGTTGGTCGAAGGAATCGAGCAGGCGCTGGGTTGGCCCTTCCATCGCGCCGGTCTGGAATATGCCCTGGCCGACGATCAGCAGGCAGAGGATCGTGAAGAGCGCCGGATTGGCGAAGCCGGCCAGAAGATCGGCCGCACTCGGATTTCCCGTCGCGAGCGGGAAGATGTGGAAAAAGGCCATGAGGACGGCCACGATCGAGGCCGAAACGATCTCGATCGGAACCCTGTCCCAGACATAGAAGACAATTGCCAGCAGGAGCCCGCCGAGAATTGCCCACATTTGCCACACATCGAGTGACGCTGATTCAATCATCGCGAATTTCTGGAAGCCATGGACCCACTATGTCCATTTCAAAACGCTAGCATGCGTTCCCGGCGCTTGCGAAGCCTTTCGTGAGCGTTTCTGCAGACATTGTGGCGGCGACGGGCCTGGCCACTGACCGCGGCGGTCCGGACGATAAATAACCGGCCTGAGCGCGGACTTCCTGTATTTTCTGACTTGGTTTAATAATCAATTGGTTTAATAAGGGGGCATGACTGAGCCAGCGCATCTCGACAACGTCTTCTCGGCCCTCGCTCATCCGGTTCGCCGTCGATTGATCGAACGGCTGGCCGAGGCGGACGCGACCGTCAACGAATTGGCAGAGCCGTTCGCCATGAGCCTGCCCGCTATCTCGAAACATCTGCGCGTTCTGGAGGCGGCAGGCCTGATCACGCGTGGCCGGCGCGCCCAGTTCCGACCTTGCCGGCTGAACGCCGAGCCGCTCGTGGCCGCAGCCGATTGGACGTCCCAATACGGCCAGATATGGCAGGCACGATTTGACACAATGACCCGCATGATTGGCGCGGTGGAGGAAGGGAAAAACAATGACGACGGATGATCAGAACTGGGTGAGGGTCGAGCGTGTGCTCGAGGCGCCGATCGACACGGTCTGGCGGATGTGGACGGATCCCGACCTGTTCAGGACCTGGTATGGGCCGAAAGGTTTCTCCGTTCCGGTCGCCGAGATGGATCTGAATGTCGGCGGGGTCCGGAAAGTCTGCATGGTGATGCAGGCACCGGATCGCTCGATGACGATGTGGTTCACCGGTGTCTTCAAGGAATTGGCGGCGCCAAACCGGCTTCGATACACGGAGAGCATGTGCGACCCGGACGGTAATATCCTGTCGCCGGCCGCAATGGGCATGCCGCCGGGGACGCCGGACATTACCGAGGTGATTGTCGATCTCGCCGAGCGCGACGGGAACACGGTCATGATCATGACCCATGTTGGCGTCCCGACCGGCAGCGCCGGCGAGGGCGGCTGGACGCAAGCCTTCGAGAAACTCGCTGGAGAGCTCTCTGTCGCCTAGAGTTCGTGACCGTTTGGCATGACCGGCGCTTCGCGCAGCAACACAACCGAGATGCGGCGATTGCCTGGCATGTAGGGGTCGTCCGGATACAGCGGCTCGGACCCGGCCTTGCCACGCACTTCATAGACGCGGTCGTCGGAAATTCCGGCGCGCTGCAGGACTGACCGCGCAGCATTGGCACGATCGGCGGACAATTCCCAATTGGTGTAGGTCGCGTTCGGCTCGGACGGTGCGCTGTCGGTGTGACCGGCAATGGACAGGCGGTTCGGCAGGCGCTCGGCGATGCGGGCAACGGCGCGCAGCAGGGTCACGGCACGATCATTGGGGACAACCGCACCCGGATCGAACATCGGACGGCCTTCCTGGTCGACCAGCTGGATACGCAGGCCTTCCGGCGTCTCCTCGATGAGGACGTGATTGGAGAGCTCGGCCAGTTCCGGCATGTCCTGCATGGCCTGACGCAACGACATGGCAGCGGAGTGCAGTTCGGCCGCATCGCGGCGCTGCTGCGCTTCCGCCAGGGCCGACGCCATGATGTCGGATTCCTGTTCGGCCGCTTCCGGCGACCCTTCCGGTGATTGTTGGCGGTCGCGATCATTGAGCTGCGGCGCGGTCGGTGCCAGGCGCTGGCGCATGGAGCTGTCGCCCGATCCCTGGACGCCGTCATCGCCAGGGGAGGTGCCCGCGAGCGGAGCGCCGGAACCGGAGTTGGACGGGGACACGCTGGCCGGCGCGAAATAGTCGGCAATGCCGCGCTTTTGTTCCGGTGTGGTGGTATTGATGAGCCACATGAGGAGGAAGAAGGCCATCATCGCGGTGACAAAGTCGGCGTAGGCGACTTTCCAGGCGCCACCATGGTGTCCGCCGCCGCCGCCCTTGATGACTTTCTTGATGACAATCGGCTGATCCGAGGCTGCCATGTCCACCCACCTTGTTTATTTACCTTCGCGTCTTGTAGACCGTTAGCGTTAAGGTCCGGTTTCGAAAGCGGACCGCTTCGCGAGTACAAAGGATATCACTTGGCCGACAGCCGATCATTTCGCGACGCCCTCGGGCGTTACCCCACCGGCGTCGCCGTGGTGACTGCTTTCCTTGATGGGAAGGCACTGGGCATGACCGTGAACTCCTTCGCCTCTGTCTCGCTCGACCCGCCGCTTGTGCTTTGGTCAATCGAACGCTCGAGCGAGCGCTATGGCATTTTCGAGAATGCCACCCATTGGGGCGTGAATGTCCTGGCCGCCGATCAGGCCGGGTTGGCCCATGCCTGTGCGTTGGAAGCCGATCTGGCGCAGTGCCGCACCGGCTGGCAGGGCGATACCGTGCCATTGATCGAGGGCGCCGTCGCGCGCTTCACCTGCCGCGCCGAGGCGGTCCATCCCGGCGGGGACCATGATATTCTTCTTGGCCGCGTGATCGATCTCGACACGCCGCGTGATGTCCCCGCCCTGGTCTTCTACCGGTCGACCTATTGCGAACCGGGCTGAAGCGTCAGAACCGATACGCCTTCCGGGCGGGTCTCCAGGGTCCAGCCGGTCGGGATCTCGATATATTCCCCGCGTCCCCAGAGTGGCGCCAGATCGTCATAGTGCGGTGACATGACATTGCCGGACTGGCCGGTCGTGATCATGAAGCGCGAGCTATCCGGTTCGGCCATGTCGTAGAGCGCGCGATAGGAAGCACCGTGGAAGACGTCATAGCCCGGTGTGCGGTAGGAATAATGCGCGACATTGACCGTTGACCCATCGCCGGGAACCGGTGTCTCGATGGTGAACCAGTCCGACAGGACGGGAAAGTCCGAGAATGGCCGATGGGCGTGGCGGGCATAGTGCACATCGCCCCAGCGCCAGGCGTCAAAATCATCGCCATAGGCCCGCATTGTGGTGGCCATGGCCTGGTCCAGCGCGGGGCCGGTGAGGTCGTGGCAGGTGACGGTCTGATCGGTGGTGGTATCGTCACACCAATGACCCAGATCGCCGGTCAGGACGTCCATCATGAAAATTCGGCGATCACCGTGCCAGCCGGAGAACAGATCGCCGAGCTCATCGGCGTAAATCTGCGCGCTGAGCGCGCGCATCCAGGCCGAATAGATCAGCGGTTCGGCCCGGTCGACGGCCATGTCGGCGTCCCAGTCAGCCAGCAGGGCAAGCGCTGCCCGGCCCGCATCGGTCTGCGGTTCCGCCTCGAGCAGGACAGGCAGGAGTCGCAGGGCGGTGTCATTGACCGTATCGACCTGCAAGGCCTGAAGACTGTCCAGGTCATGGACGGGCTGGGCATTGATGCCGTCATAGATCCGGCGAATGCGCGAGACGCCATACCATTCCGACGTCAGATAATGCGGATAGTCGTCGGGAACGATCTTGTTGTTGGCGGTGGCGACGAAGCCGCGATCCGGATTGAGGGTGTGGGGCAGGTCCTCGAAGGGGATGGTCGAGACCCAATTGCCGTCCGCGTCGCGAACGGGAATGCGCGCCGGCGCGTAAAAACCGATATCGCCGTCCCGGTCGGCGAAGACCATGCTTTGCTGGGGGGCGACGAAACCGCGAATGGCATTCACGAAATCATCCCATTCATCGGCCTCGATAATGTGAAGGCCGACGCCCGCCGTGGCGTCATCGGGCTCGTCGAGCATCCATTGCAGTGCGAAGAAGTCGCTGCCCTCGGGGACAGGATAGCTGAAATGGGCCGGATCGAGGACGGGCCCGGTCGCGGTCTCGCGGCGCTGGATGGTGACGTCATCGCCGAAGCGTACGCGGATATATTCCTCGCGCTGACCGGTGACCTCGGCCTCGGTGACCGCATGAAGATCGCCGACATCCGGGCCGGTATTGGTGAACCCCCAGGCGATCTCGTCTGTCCGCCCCAGCGTCACGAAAGGCGTGCCGGGCAGGGTGGCGCCGACAACGGAGCCCTCCGGTGTTGTCAGTCGGGCCAGATACCAGATCGCCGGCGCGGCCAGCCCCAGATGCGGATCATTGCCGAGAATGGGCAGTCCGCTTGTGGTGCGGGAGCCGGCCAGGACCCAGTTGTTCGAGCCGTCGCGGCCGGTGTCCTCCGGCCCCATGATCGGCGCCGGCTCGTCGGCCGGGGGCAGGGTCGTGGCCTCGATGCCGATATCGGCCATGGTCAGGGAGCGCGGAGCATCGTCGGGATAGCGGCCGATGAACTCGGCCGTGCGCTGCTCGCCGAGCTGGGCGATGAGGGCGGCCATGCGCGGTTCCTGGAAGGCATTGCCGAACAGGTCGAGTGCGATCGCCTTGTAGACCACGACCGTGTCGGCCGGCTGCCAGGGTTCGGGCTCAAACATCAGGATCTGGAATTCCGGCGGCGGGACGAAGCCCGGTGCGCTCATCACCGCATTGACGCCGTTTGTATAGGCAACCAGCGCGGCCTGGATGTCGGCGGGCAGATTGGCAATGGCCGTATCGGAGGCGGGCCCCAGCCCCATTGTGCGGAAGAAGATATCCGTCTCGAGGCCGGGTTCGCCGAGAATCTCCGCGAGACGGCCGCGTAGGGCCCGCCGCGTGATTTCCATCTGCCAGAGCCGGTCCTGGGCGTGGGCGACCCCCATGGCGTAGAAACCGTCATGATCGGTCTCGGCGAAGATGTGCGGCACGCCGTGACCATCCCGCACAATACTGGCCTCGGCCTCCAGCCCGGCCATCTCGATCACGCCGCTTGTTTGCGGCAGGGAGGCGTACAGGCGATTGCCGATGAACAGGGCAGCGACGAGGACAAGCGCGACCAGTCCTCCCGCGGCCCAGCCGAGATAGCGCAGAACACGTTTGATCATGATGACTTGCTCCCCATTCGCGTCGAGACTAGCAAGGGGGCAGGTGATTGGGGAGAGCGCAATGGCACGCTGCACATTTCTGGGTCTCGGTGTGATGGGTTTCCCGATGGCGGGCCATCTGGCCGGCGCGGGACATGAGGTAACCGTCTGGAACCGCACGACGCGCAAGGCTGGCGACTGGGCCGGGCGCCATCCCGGCACGGCGGCAGAAACCGTCGAGGCCGCGGTCAGCGATGCGGACTTCGTCCTCATGTGCCTGGGCGATGATCCGGATGTGCGCCGCGTGGCCGAGCAGGCCATCCCCGCCATGAAGCCGGGCGCCGTTCTCATTGATCACACGACCGCGTCCGCCGAACTCGCCCGCGAGCTGGACATCGAGGCCCGTGATGCCGGGATCGGCTTTGTCGATGCGCCCGTATCCGGCGGGCAGGCCGGGGCCGAGACCGGGCAGCTGACCATCATGTGTGGCGGCGAGGCGGACACATTCGCCGCGGCTGAACCGGTGATGGACAGTTATGCCAAGGCGATCTCGCTGATTGGTCCGGCCGGGTCCGGGCAGCTGGCCAAAATGGTCAACCAGATCTGTATCGCCGGTATTGTCCAGGGCCTGTCCGAAGGCCTGCACTTCGCCCAGCGCGCCGGTCTCGATCCGGCTCTGGTGATCGGGGCGATCTCGAAGGGCGCGGCCCAGTCCTGGCAGATGGAGAATCGGTGGGAGACCATGGTCGCCGGCAAGTTCGACTATGGCTTCGCCATTGACTGGATGCGCAAGGACCTCCGCATCACCCTGGACGAGGCCCGCCGTAATGGCGCCACGCTGCCGGTCGCTGCCCAGGTCGATCAATTCTACGCCGACGTCCAGGCCATGGGCGGCAATCGCTGGGACACGTCCTCGCTGATCGCCCGTCTTGAGCGTCCGGAGAGCGGGAGCAAGGCATGAGCGAACCGAAGGGCTATATCGCCAATGATCCGGTGGTGATGGGTGTGTGGAAACGGCTGACCGGTTTGTTCGCGGTCTGGCGTCTGATCGTGTTCGCAAGCTTCACCCGGCGCATGCTCTATCAACTGACCAATGACCAGATGTCGACCCTGATGCGGACCCGGCACTGGAAGCTCGGTCTGGGCCTGCTCGGCGGGCTTGATGACGCACAAATCGACTTCCTGGCGGCGTGGGCGCAGCTCAACGCTGAACGGGCCGAGCGGATATTCCGGTCGACGGCCCTGCTGATCGTGTCCATCCCTGTTGCTGCCGTGTTCGGTATTTCCGAGCTGGATCCGACTATCTGGCAACAGCTTGGATTTGAACGTCTTGATACGCTGGTCTTCATCATTGGCGCGTGGATGGTCTTCAGCGGGATCATGATGGCGGCAGCCTGGCGCGCGCGCGATCTGGCGGACCTGTTGAAACTGGAACAGGCCAGACGGGCTTTGCGTAACCACCAGAAACCCGCTTCGAGCCCGGCGTGAGCATCGAACTCCTCTTCATCCTTCTCGACTATGCCGGTATCGGTTTCTTCGCCTATTCCGGCGGCATGCTGGCAGCCCGCAAGGCGCTTGATCCCTTTGGTGCGGCTATTATCGGCGCCGTGACCGGCATGGGTGGCGGAACATTGCGAGACATCCTGCTCGGTTCCCTGCCGGTCTACTGGATCGCCGAGCCGACCTATCTGGCCGTCGCGGTCTTCGGGGCGTTGCTGGGCTATTTCACCTCGCCCTGGGCGCAGGCCTTTGCGACGCGGCGTGCCGCCCTGATCTGGGCCGATGCCATCGGACTGTCAGTGTTCTGCGTGCTGGGCGCCCAGGCCGGCCTGGCCGCCGGGGCTCATTGGACCATCGCGCTGTTGACCGGAATGATGAGTGCCGCCTTTGGCGGTCTGCTGCGTGACATTATCGTCAATGACGTGCCGCTGGTCCTGCGTGAGGATATCTATGCGCTCGCGGCCCTCGCCGGTGCCGCCGCCTATGTCGGCGGGATGACGCTGGGCCTCAATCCCAGCTTGGTCACGCTTGGATCTGCTTTGCTGGCGCTGGTTCTGCGCGGCTGTGCGATCCAGTTCAAATGGTCCTTGCCGGCCATCAAGCTGGGTGACTGACTGGCAAAACGCGGCCCGCTCTGGCCAATTGAAGCCCCGCGGCGCATTTGCGCACCGCGGGGTATCCGGCAGTCAGGTCAGGCGGGAGACCCGACCGGTCTGGCCTTGGTGAGTTCGATCATGTCTATGCCGCTTTCTTGATCGGTGAAGAGGCGGCCATTGCGCCATCCATGCTTGGCATAGAAGCGCCGTGCCTGGTCATTGTCCCGAAAGCAGTCGAGCACGATCCGGTCGCTATTGCGGAACAAGGCGGTCTCGCCGTGGTCGAGCATGATTGCGCCGATCCCTGCGCGATGATGATCGAGATCGACCATCATCAAATCGATCCGTCCCGGCTTGGTGGCACAGGCGCCGACCCGCACCCCCTCATACTCAGCCACGATGAGGGTTGCGACATTGTCGCGATAATAGGCGGCGATCGCGCCGGAGGCGATATAGCCCTCGACGGTCTCGGCGCCGATGATGTCGGGGTATCTGACCCGGATGGTGCGCGCGGACAGCGCTTCAAGCGGGTCGGCATCGGCCAGCGTCGCCGGCCGAAGTGTTACTTTCGATAAGTCTTGCAATATCTTGTTCCTGATAAAGAAGTAGCGTTCGTTCGCGATGGTTGGCGCAAACGGTCTTCAATCAAGCCAGCCTGCCCGGTCAAAGGACGGGCTGGCCGTATCAGGAATCAGAAAGGCGGCGCATAAACGCTCCAGATGTTGAAGCTTCGAGTGCTAAACCGCATTGGGACTGCCCGCAAGCGCCTCGCGAAGATCGGCGAGCAGGTCAGCCGGATCCTCCAGCCCCACAGACAAGCGCACCAGATTATCGGCCACTGGGCTGTCCGGTCCCTCGATCGGCTTGCGATGCTCGATCAGGCTCTCGACGCCGCCCAGCGATGTCGCTTGGGTGAAGAGTTTTGTCGCGGCGGCAAACCGGGCCGCTGCCTCATGGCCGCCGGCAATGTGCAGCGAGAGCATGCCGCCAAAGCCGTTCGTCATCTGACGGGTCGCGACGGCATGACCGGGATGACCCGGCAGGCCCGGATAGAGCACGGCCTCAAGCCCGGCATCTGCCTGCAGCGCCTCGGCGATGGCCAGTGCGCTGGCGCTCTGGCGCTCGAAGCGGACCCAGAGCGTGCGCAGGCCGCGCATCAGCAGCCAGGTCTCGAAGGCGCCGGGGACAGCACCGGTCTTGGAATGGATCTCGCCGATCTCTTCCCAGCGTGGATCGGTCTCCCGTGTGGCGAGTACGCCGGCGAGCACGTCGGAATGTCCATTGAGATATTTGGTTGCCGAATGCATGACGATATCGGCGCCAAGCGCCAGGGCCTGGGTGGTGCAAGGCGGCGCGCAGGTGGAATCCACCCCCAATGTCGCGCCGACGGCGTGGGCAATCTCCGCCGCCCCGGCAATGTCGACGACTGCCCAGGACGGATTGGCCGGGCTCTCGATCCAGATCAGATCGGTGTCGGGTCGCGCGGCCGCGGTGAGGGCAGGCAGATCGCCCGGGGCGACGAGATCGAGCGTGATCCGCTGTTTCGCCACCGCCCGCTGAAGCAGCAATTTGGCGCCGTAATACATCTCGGTCTGGGCGATCACATGCCCCCCTGTTGGCACGCTTTCGATTACCGCGGCAATCGCCGCCATGCCCGAGGAGAAGAGTTTCGCTTCGGGCGCGTCTTCCAGCATGGCCATTACCCGGGCCGCCTGTTTCTCGGTCGGACCGGAGGGGCGGCGATAATCCTGCTCGCCGATCAGCTGATTGTCGGCGCCGCGGGCATAGGTCGTTGCCGGATGGATTGGCGGAATGACGGCCCCGGTAATCTGGTCGATGGCATGCATCGCCTGGACGGTGAGGGTCGTGCGGGTCGGGGCGGTCATGGGCAGGTCCGGGCGTTGGTGAAGGCTGGGCCGAGACTACAGCGTTTGCGGGACGCTGACAGGTTTGCGGTACACGCGCCGCTCCACATCGCCTCACATCACTCGGTCACTCCGGACAGAGCCCTGACCTGATCAGGGCGCAGATCCGGGATCCAGAAACGCAGAGGCGTGCCGGATGTCGCGATTTGGCCCGGGCCAGCGCCTCGCGCGGAGCCGACCTTAAATCACGTGTCAGCCAGCGGGCCGTATCCGGTTCTTGAGGTCAAGGGCGCGAAGCGCCGCTCCGCGGTTGAAACCCTTGAGCTCAAGAACCGGATACGGCTTTCTCCCGGCAAGGGATTTATGGCGGGGTGAGCGCGGACGATGTCGAGATCGGGTGGGCCGACTGTCCTCGTTATTGCTTGAATTTGTATGTCGCGAGCCCCCTGGCAGCGCCTAATCTGAGCTAGAAGTTATCAACTTTACGCTGTCGACTTGCATGGCCGACTTTCGCCGTTCAGATTGTGCGAGGCGGATCGGGGAAGAGGGACTATGGGGCGCTTTCGACACGTACTGAAGTTACTTCCTATCGGGGCGGTGATCACAGTGGCATGGTTCCTCTATCAGGATATTTCATCGCAAGATTCGTCTGTTTGCCGTGCGCCGGTTTTTCAGCCTGCGATCTCTGACATTTGCGGCAATGCAGGGGTAGGCGGACAGCCGAGTGCGGAAGAAAGGATCGCTTGGGCGGCTCGGCCTGAAAGCAGTTGCGAGGCGATACGGGATCATGTCAGTCGCTTTCCGGACGGTGCTTACCGAAGCGGGGCAGCGGATTTACTCGCCGCGCGGCAGACCGCTGAACGGGAAATCTGGTCGCCGCGCGACGCGCCTGTCGAAGTTGTTCTGGGTTATGGCGATCACATTTCATCGAGTCTTGAGGAGGCTAGAGTCGAAGCTTTCGCGCGTGCGCGCGACGATGCGCTAGGGCAATGCAGCACGCTTCTCCTGTCGGGCCGGTTCCGTTTGCATGATGCGATCGTCCGAGACGACGCTTTGCAGTGTGTCAATCGATCGGGTGGATCGGTTTGCCGGTATGACGGCCCAGTTGATTGTCAATTGGCGGCGCGACGGACTGAGGAAATCGAAACATGCGGGTAATTGCGTTGGTTCTGGTGCTCGCAATGAACTCGGCCTGGTCGTCAGCGGCGAACGCACGCTCCGCGATGACTGTCGATGAGTCCGATATCAATATCGAGAATGATCTGATCGATCTGATGTACCAGTCCAGCAGTCGTCGCGCCCAACAGGCTCGGCGCGAGTGGGCAAGCCAAGCTGAAGCCGAAAGACTTGGTGCCGCACTGGAGGTATCGCGGATTCGTGGGGTACCAACCTCTGAGTTGCGAGCCTTGGAGGCAGAGCTTGTGGATGCCAGGCGGGCGGTTATCGAAGAGATCAGTCGGGCAGATCCGGATTTCGCTCGGGACATGGCTTCTTATCGCGATGCTCTGAGTGTCGTACTGACGGCGCCTTCACCCGAGGCCGCCTTGGTGATTTTCAATCGGCAGGGCGAGGCTGGGCGGCAAAGAATACAAAATATTGTGTATGAGACCGCAGGCATCGTTGATCAGGAAGCCCCAAATCAGACCGTTCTGATGTTCCGGGCCGTTGCATTGATCCTGCTTCAGCAATCCATCCCGCCTGGCGATCAGGCCATTACCTGGACTACCGAAGCTGCGCGTATTTTCGCTCGCCTGGTCGAGTTGCGTCCCGATGACATTGAGATCCCGACTCTCCAATTTCTCGCATGGATGCAGGTCGCGCACATCGAATTGGCAACCACTGATGTCGTGGGGATGCGAGACGCGGCCGACAATGCTGTCCGGGCCCTCCAGACCGCCGACATGCAGCGCAGGGACCTGAGAACGTATCTTGAAAAACTGGCCGAGTACGAGTTGTTCTTAGCTGAGGCGTATCTGAACGTTGGGGACCGTAGCGAAGCGATCCTTCATTTAAGCCGTGGCGGCGCCAGAAACGGGGAATTGGAACAAGCTTTTCCTAACGACCCCCAAGTCCTGCGCCAGCTTGAGCGCCTCGATGAACTCTTGCGTCGTTACCATGCGACGGATGGGAAGCAATAGAGCTTTAGAGACTTCAGCTCTTCCTAACCCGCCAGTTTCATCGCCGCCCGCTTCGCAAAATACGTGATCACCCCCGCACCCCCCGCACGCTTGAACGCCAGCAGGCTTTCCATCATCACCCGGTCGCCATCAATCCAGCCATTGGCGGCAGCGGCTTCGATCATTGCGTACTCGCCGGAGACCTGGAAGGCATAGACCGGAACGGGGAAGGTGTCGGAGAGGGCGCGGACGATGTCGAGATAGGGCAGGCCGGGCTTGACCATGACCATGTCGGCGCCCTCGGCGATGTCGAGTTCGACCTCACGCAGGCATTCATCGCGATTGGACGGGTCCATCTGATAGGTCTGCTTGTCGCCCTTGAGTGCGGCCGCCGAGCCGATCGCCTCGCGATAGGGGCCGTAAAAGCCCGACGCGTATTTGGCGGCATAGGACAGGATCATCGTGTCGTGATGACCTTCGCCTTCCAGCGCTTCGCGGATGGCACCGATCCGGCCATCCATCATATCCGACGGGGCGACCACATCGCAGCCTGCATCGGCCTGGACCAGGGCCTGTTCAACCAGGCGATCGACGGTCTCGTCATTGGCGATCCGGTCGCCCTGCAAAATGCCGTCATGACCGTGCGTGGTGAAGGGGTCGAGGGCGACATCGCAGATCACGCCGAGATCGGGGGCGGCATCCTTGATGGTGCGGATGGCATTGGGCACCAGGCCGTCAGCGTTCAGCGCTTCGGAACCGGCATCGTCTTTCTTGGCCGGATCGATATGCGGGAAGATCGCCATCGCCGGAATGCCCAGGGCCTGGGCATCCTTCGCGGCCTTCGCCAGTGCAGCGAGGGAGAGGCGTTCCACGCCGGGCATGGCGGCGACCGGCTCGACCGGATCCGCCGTGTCCGAAACAATGACCGACCAGATGAGGTCATTCACCGACAGGGTGTTTTCCCGCACGAGGCGGCGTGACCAGTCGGCCTGGCGGGTGCGGCGAAGGCGGGTATTGGGATACATGTCGGCCTCTGGTCTTCTTCGTCTGCAATGACATATCAAACTTGCCGCCGCGGCAAACCCGCGTTACGGCTCCGGCCGAAGCCGTCGGACAAGATTTGTCCGCCAAACAACCGAATAGCAACAGGAGTGCTGCTGTGGATTTCGCTCTCACAGAAGATCAGACCCTGATCCGCGACATGGCGAGAAAATTCGCCGAGGACCGCTTGAAGCCCCATGCGGCCAAATGGGACGAAGAGAAATACTTCCCCGTCGAGGTCATGCGCGAGGCCGCCGAGCTCGGTTTTGCCGGGATCTATACGCGCGAAGACGTCGGCGGATCGGCCCTGTCGCGCCTTGATGCCGCGATCATCTTTGAGGAGCTGTCGCGTGGCTGCGTGCCGACCGCCGCCTTCCTGTCGATCCACAATATGTGCGCCTGGATGATCGACAGCTGGGGCAATGAGGAGCAGCGCCAGCGCTTCCTGCCCGGCATGATGACAATGGAAAAGATCGCCTCCTATTGCCTGACCGAGCCGGGCGCCGGGTCGGACGCGGCCCAGCTGCGCACCAAAGCTGTGCGCGATGGTGATGATTACGTCCTGAACGGTTCCAAGGCCTTCATCTCGGGCGCGGGCACCTCGGATTATTACGTCGTCATGTGCCGCACCGGCGGTGACGGACCGAAAGGCATCTCGACCATTGTGGTCGAGAAGGACACGCCGGGCCTCTCCTTTGGGGCCAATGAGAAGAAGATGGGCTGGAATGCCCAGCCGACCCGTGTCGTCACCTTCGAGGATTGCCGTGTGCCCGCCGCCAATTTGCTGGCGGAAGAGGGGATGGGTTTCACCCTCGCCATGAAGGGCCTGAATGGCGGCCGCATCAATATCGGGGCCTGCTCACTGGGCGGGGCGACCGAGGCCTTCGAGCTGGCGAAAGACTATGTCGGCACGCGCAAGCAGTTCGGCCGCGAGATCGGGCAATTCCAGGTCACCCAGTTCAAGCTGGCCGACATGGCGACCGAGCTCGAAGCCTCGCGCATGATGCTCTATCGCGGCGCGGCGGCCATCGATGCCGGCGACCCGTCAGCCGCCAAGTATTGCGCCATGGCCAAACGCTTTGCGACCGACACCTGTTTCGACGTCGCCAACCAGGCCCTGCAGCTGCATGGCGGCTATGGCTATCTCCAGGACTATCCGCTCGAACGCATCGTCCGCGATCTCCGCGTCCACCAGATCCTGGAAGGCACGAATGAGATCATGCGCGTGATCATTGCGAAGGATGTGATGAAGTAGGGAAATGTTTTTCGGTACCCGGTTTTGCGTTATGATCTGACCATAATTCTGGTCAGGAGAAAGCCATGATCGAAGTTGGTGTACTGGAAGCCAAGACCCGGCTCTCCGCCCTGCTCGAGATGATCGAACAGGGTGAGGGGCCGATCGCAATCACCCGTTATGGCAAGCGTGTGGCGGTCCTGTCTAAGGATGTGGCCTACGCCGAAGCGCCGCGCCTGTCGGGCGAGACATTGGCGGCACGGCTGAAGGCGTTTCGCGACAGCCAGAAGGCGGCGCCGGACCTGGACAGTTTGTCCTGGGACGAGCTGAAGGACGAGATGAGGAAATGACCCGGCTCGTTGTCGATGCGTCGGCTGCGATCAGCTGGTTCGTTGCGTCACAGTCCGGACCACGCAGCGCGGGCTTTGCCTCGCGGCTCGTCGCTTATGACCTCATCGCCCCGGATGTCTTCGCCTGGGAGATGGCCAATCTCTTCCGGCGCTTTGCCCGGGC
Organism: uncultured Maricaulis sp.; assembly: GCF_905480005.1. GTDB lineage: Bacteria > Pseudomonadota > Alphaproteobacteria > Caulobacterales > Maricaulaceae > Maricaulis. Next base: position 124,971 of record NZ_CAJQOO010000008.1, on the reverse strand, counting down.
CGGTTCGCTGGAGTTCGAGAGTGCGATGGCACTCCTCGATGAGTTGGGAATCGCGTTCTCCCGATCCCGCTCGGCGCGCGAGATTTTCGGACTCGCACCGCTGGCGGTCGATCTGGACCTGAGCCTGTTTGACGCGGCCTATCTCGCCCTCGCTGTGGAATCGGAAGCCGAACTGGTCTCCCGTGATCGCGCCCTGTTGACCGCAGCCCGCGCGCACGCCATCCCCTGTCACGACCTGAGTGAGTAGAGCGGAGCCAACATGACCGACCAACCCGAAATCATCGCCCGCAAGATCGGCCAGATTGGCCGGATCACGCTCAATCGTCCCAAGGCGCTCAATGCGCTCACCCATGGCATGTGCCTGTCGATGATCGAGGCGCTGGAAGCCTGGCGTGATGATGATGACGTGCAGGTCATCGTGGTCGACGGGGCCGGGGAGAAGGGGTTCTGCGCTGGCGGGGATATTCTCAAACTGCATGACAGCGGCAAGGCCGGGGATGATCAGGCCTGGTTGTTCTGGCGCGATGAGTATCGCCTCAACACGCTGATCCATCACTATCCCAAACCCTATGTCGCCCTGATTGACGGTATCACCATGGGCGGCGGTGTCGGGGTGTCGGTTCATGGCTCACACCGTGTCGCTGGCGATCGCACCATGCTGGCCATGCCGGAAACCGGTATCGGCTTTCACCCCGATGTCGGCGGTGCCTATTTCCTGCCGCGCCTCGCTGGCGAAATCGGCATCTGGATGGGCCTCACCGGTGCGCGCCTGAAGGCACCCGACTGCGTCGCGGCGGGTCTGGCAACGCACTACTGCCCGTCCGGCCAGTATGATGCGCTCATCGAGGCGCTCGAGAGCGCCGACCTTAGCGGCGAAGACGCGCTGGAAGTCCTGCTGGAGGAATTCTCCGGTGATCCGGGTGATAGCGACCTTTCGGTGACCGGCGGCCTGATCGATGCAGCCTTTGCCGGCGACAGTGTGGACGACATCCTCGCCCGGATCGAAGCGGCGGGTGACGCCTGGTCGGCCAAGCAGGCGAAAATCCTCGGCACCAAGTCTCCGACAGCCCTGAAGCTGACGCTGGCCTGCCTGCGCAAGGGCGCTGATCTCTCCTTCGAGGATGTGATGCGCCAGGACTTGCGGGTCTCCAGCTGGTGCCTGACCGGAACCGATTTCTACGAGGGTGTGCGGGCCGTGATCATCGACAAGGACCAGGCACCGAAATGGTCACCGGTCGCGGCTGACAGCGAGATCGAAAAGGCCTTCGCGTCGCTCGATGCGGCCCATGAGATGAGCTTTCTCGACGAGGCCTGACGGACACCGCACAAAGACCACCAATAAGACACCACAAAGAACACCACCATAAACGGGGAGATCAACATGGCCCGCATCGCCTTTATCGGACTTGGAAATATGGGATCCGGCATGGCCGCCAATCTGGTCAAGGCCGGGCATGAGGTTCACGCCTTTGATCTCAGCGCCGATGCCGTCGCGCAAGCGGTCGGGCAGGGCGCTTTGGCCGCTGCCAGCGCGCCGGAGGCCGTTTCCGGCTCGGACGCGGTGGTGACCATGCTGCCCGCAGGTAAGCATGTGCGCGGTGTTTATGAGGGGCAGATTTTCGACGCCGCCGCGCCGGGCACGCTCTTCCTCGATTGCTCCACCATTGATGTCGACAGCGCCCGCCATGTCGGGGGGCTGGCAGTGGAGAAGGGGTTCCGCTTTGTCGATGCACCGGTTTCCGGCGGTGTGGCAGCGGCCCAGGGCGGTACGCTGACTTTCATGGTCGGCGGCAGTGAGGGCGATTTCGCGGCGGCTGAACCCCTTCTCGACGCGATGGGCAAGGCGGTGATCCGGGCAGGTGAGGTCGGCGCCGGCCAGGCCGCCAAGATCTGCAACAATATGCTGCTGGCCATCACCATGATCGGCACGTGTGAGGCCTTCGCGCTGGCCGAGAAGCTCGGTCTGGACCAGCAGAACTTTTTCGACATTTCGTCCAAGGCCTCCGGCCAGTCCTGGTCGATGACGGCCTATTGCCCGGTCCCGGGGCCGATCCCGACCACACCGGCCAATAATGGCTACCAGCCGGGCTTTGCCACGGCGATGATGCTCAAGGATCTCAAGCTGGCGCAGGACGCGGCACAGAGTGCCGGCGCCACCACGCCGCTGGGTGCCCAGGCCGAGGCGCTCTATGCGATGTTCGACAATCTTGGCGGTGGATCGGCGGACTTCTCGGGTATCTACAAACTGCTGGATGGCAGCTGGGCCAAGCGTTGACACCAATTTAACCAAGCCTGTTAAGGGGATTTTCGCGCTTTGCCGCTAACGTCATCAACGTAAGCAATATAACGATCATCAAAGATCGGTTGGAGTGTGTGTGATGGCGATGGCAGAAAGCGTGGCACCGGAGGCGGCGCCGAGTTCCGATTATCTTGAGCTTCTTCAACTGGTGGAACGTCTCCACCGGCAATTGCTCGATGTGGTCAAGGACGAGCTCGACCGTGAGGGTCTGGACGATCTGAACAGTGTCCAGGCTTTGCTCCTGTTCAATATCGGTGATCAGGAATTGACAGCGGGAGAGCTGCGGACCCGCGGCCATTATCTCGGCTCCAATGTGTCCTACAATCTCAAGAAGCTGGTCGATGCCGGCTATATCCGGCACGAGCGTTCGGCCGTCGATCGCCGCGCGGTACGGGTCAGCCTGACCGATAGCGGTTTCGCGGTGTGTGCGCATCTGAACAAATTGTTCGAGCGCCAGGGGTCATCCCTGAATCCCGTCGGTGGTGTCGATGTCGAGCAAATGCCGGCTATCAATACTGCGCTGGCGCGCATCGAGCGTTTCTGGGCAGATCACATCCGGTTCCGGATGTAGGGCCTGTTCGGCTCCAAGTGACAAAATCCATTGGGTGCGGCGCTTCGTCCATTATACGGACGGCTGATTACGGACTATGTATCGACTCACCGTCCGGTTGGCATGTAGTGAACGTCGTGAAAGGCCCGCCCCATGGATTACCAAACCGCGTTTCAGGATGCCGTCCGTCGTGTGAAGGCTGAAGGCCGCTATCGCGTCTTCGCCGACCTGCTGCGCCGAAAGGGCGATTTCCCCGTGGCGCGCTGGCGCTCCGAGGATGGCAAGGTCCGCGACGTTACTGTCTGGTGCTCCAATGATTATCTCGGCATGGGCCAGGTGCCGTGTGTCGTGGAGTCGATGAAGAAAGCGATTGATGATGTCGGTTCGGGCGCCGGCGGCACGCGCAATATCTCCGGGACCACGCACTATCATGTCGAGCTCGAGCGTTCGCTCGCCGACCTGCATCAGAAAAGTGCGGCCCTGCTTTTCACCTCCGGTTACATCGCCAATGAGGCGACCCTGTCGACCCTCGGCAAGATCCTGCCCGGGCTCATCATGTTTTCGGATGAGCTGAACCACGCTTCGATGATTGCGGGCGTGAAGGGTGCGCGCTGTGAAAAGCGCATCTGGCGCCATAATGATCTCGAGCATCTGGAAGAATTGCTGGCCGCTGCGCCCGCCGATTCACCAAAGGTCATCGCCTTCGAGTCCGTCTATTCCATGGACGGCGATATCGGTCCGCTTGAGGCGGTCTGTGACCTCGCCGACAAATATGGCGCGCTGACCTATCTCGATGAAGTGCACGCGGTGGGCCTCTACGGCCTGCGCGGTGCCGGGATTGCGGAGCGCGAAGGCCTCATGGACCGGATCGATATCGTCGAAGGGACGCTGGGCAAGGCTTTCGGTGTGATGGGCGGTTATATCGCGGCCGATGGCGCGATCGTTGATGCGATCCGTTCGATGGCGCCGGGTTTCATCTTCACGACAGCCCTGCCGCCGGCCCTGGCGGCTGGCGCGCGGGCGAGCGTGGAATATCTCAAGGCGGCACATCATCTGCGTGAGGCGCACCAGGACCGTGCGGCGACCCTGAAGGCGCGGCTCGCCGAGGCCGGTTATCCGGTCATGGAATCGGAGACCCATATTGTCCCGATCAAGGTCGGCGACCCGGTCCTCTGCAAGCGTATTTCCGACATGCTGCTCGAAGAGCATGGCGTCTATGTCCAGCCGATCAATTACCCGACCGTGCCGCGCGGTACGGAGCGGTTGCGGCTGACGCCAAGCCCGTTGCATGACGACGGAATGTTTGACCAGCTCATCGAGGCACTTGATGATGTCTGGGAGCGGGCGTGTGAACAGACCGGGGTGGCCCGGGCCTGAATTCGGCTCGCTCAAGCGAGGTCGGGGAATGGCCGGCGAGATTTTCGTCGAAATCCAGCGAGTGGGAAATGCCTTGCGCGTGGCCGCCATTGACGGTGCCACGGCCGAGGAGGTCGTGTTCCAGGTTCCCGCCAAGACGCCAAGGGCTGATATTGATGTCCTGGCCCGCGCCAAGCTCGCCTGGAAACTCAAGCGGGCATCGGCCAATAAAAAACGGCCGGACACAGGGTCCGGCCGTCGGGGTATCGAAGTCTAGACCGGTCGGACTAGCCGTCTTTCTTGCCACGTCCCAGACCAATATCCTTGGCGAATTGCGACCGCTTGCGCGAATAGGCCGGCGCGACCATCGGGTAGTCCGAGGGCAGATTCCATTTCCGGCGGTAATCGTCCGGTGACATGTTGTATTGCGAGCGCAAATAGCGCTTGAGCATTTTGAGTTTCTTGCCGTCCTCGAGGCAGACGATGTAGTCGTCGGCAACGGACTTGGACACTGCGACAGCCGGCTTGGTCTTGGGCTCGGGCTTCACTTCCGACTCTGAAACTTCCTTCATCGTCGCATGCACTGACTTGATCAGGTCGGGCACGTTATCGGCCGGCATGGAGTTGTGCGAGAGATAGGAAGCGACGACATCGGTCGTCATCCGCAGCAATTCTTCCTTGTCGATATCGGGGAGCATGTCGTCGGCCATTTATGGAACCTTTCAAGATACGCTGTCTTGCTTGTGTCACACGTGGTGACTTCATTCATTATTGCAATGCCTGATCGATATTATGACTTGATACCGAGTTCAAGTGTGTATGATTGAATATGTTTCATACGCACCAGCGTGGGCTGAATTGCTCAAGTAATCCGATTTGGCTCGGCTCGGCATGATCGAGCCTGCAGCTGCGCCAATTGTCCGCTTGCCCCGCCCGGGGCAGCACCTTATCACACGAGATAAATGTGATGAGGAAGCGTCATGCCCGATACCCAGATCGAAGCCAGCCAGGAAAATCCGTTTTTCACCCGGTCCATCGTCGAGAGTGATCGCGACGTGGCGCATGCGATCCATGAGGAAATCCAGCGTCAGCAAAGCCAGATCGAGCTGATTGCATCGGAGAATATCGTCTCCCGGGCGGTGCTGGAGGCGCAGGGCTCGCCGCTGACCAACAAGTATGCCGAAGGCTATCCGGGGCGTCGCTATTATGGCGGTTGCGAGCATGTCGATGTCGTCGAGACACTCGCCATCGAGCGCGCCAAGGCGCTCTTCGGTGCGCAATATGCCAATGTCCAGCCGAATTCCGGCAGCCAGGCCAATCAGGGTGTCTTTCTCGCCCTGCTCAAGCCCGGCGACACCATTCTTGGCATGTCCCTCGATGCCGGTGGTCACCTGACCCATGGCGCCCGCCCCAACATGTCGGGAAAATGGTTCAAGGCTGAAAGCTATGGCGTGCGCGAAAGCGATGCGCGGATCGACTATGACGCGGTCCGGGCCAAGGCTCATGAGGTCAAGCCACAGCTGATTATTGCCGGCGGGTCGGCCTATCCGCGCGAGATCGATTTCGCCGAATTCCGCAAGATCGCGGATGAAGTTGGCGCCTATCTCCTGGTCGATATGGCCCATGTCGCCGGTCTGGTGGCTGGCGGGGTCTACCCCAATCCGATGCCCCACGCCCATGTCTGCACGACGACCACCCACAAGACCTTGCGCGGTCCGCGCGGCGGCATGATCCTGTCCAACGATCTCGATCTCGGCAAGAAGTTCAATTCCGCGATTTTCCCGGGCCTGCAGGGCGGTCCGCTCATGCATGTGATCGCCGGCAAGGCGGTGGCCTTCGGCGAAGCGCTGCAGCCGGAATTCAAGGATTATGTCAAACAGGTCGTCGCCAATTGCCAGGCAATGTCCAAGGCGATCACCGATGGTGGTTATGCCATTGTGTCCGGTGGCACGGACAGTCATCTGGCGCTCGTCGACCTGCGTCCGAAGGGACTGAAGGGCAATATCGCCGAGGAAGCCCTCGAGCGGGCCTACATCACCTGCAACAAGAATGGTGTCCCGTTCGATCCGGAGAAGCCGACAGTGACCTCGGGTCTGCGCGTCGGCTCACCGGCGGGGACGACCCGCGGCTTCGGAGAGGCGGAATTCACCCTGATCGGTGAGTTGATGGTGAAGGTGCTTGATGCGCTGGTCGATCAGCCTGAAGGCAATGCGGAGATCGAGGGTGAGGTTCGCGAGACGGTGAAGGCGCTCACTGCGCGCTTCCCCATCTATCCCGAACTGGCCTAGGGTACCCGCATGCGTTGTCCTTTTTGCGGTCATCCCGATACCCAAGTGAAGGATTCCCGTCCGGCCGAGGACGGGAATGCCATTCGTCGCCGGCGGCAATGTCCGTCCTGTGCAGCCCGTTTCACCACATTCGAGCGCGTGCAATTGCGCGAGCTGACCGTGATGAAGAAGTCGGGGCGGCGGGTGCCGTTTGACCGTGACAAGCTGAATCGTTCCATCCAGCTGGCCATGCAAAAGCGCAATATCGAGCCGGATCGCATCGATCAGATGATTTCCGGTATTGTCCGGCGCCTGGAGTCGACGGGCGAGACCGATGTGACGTCAGACCGGGTCGGTGAGCTGGTCATGGAAGGCCTCAAGAATCTCGATGCCGTGGCCTATGTTCGCTATGCCTCGGTCTACAAGGATTTCCACAAGGTCGAGGATTTCCGCGAATTCATCACCGACGAAGCGCTCAGCGCGCATTTCGGCACAAGCGAAGACGACAAGGAATGACCGCCGCGGCGCGTCCGCGTGTCACGTTGAAGCTGGCGACCTCGCTCGACGGGCGGATCGCGCTGGCCAATGGCGCATCGCAATGGATCACCGGTCCGGAAAGCCGCGCGGTTGTGCATCGCATGCGCGCGGCTCATGACGCCATCCTCACCGGTATCGGCACCATCCTCGCGGACGACCCGCACTTGACGGCCCGGCCCGAGGGCGGGTGCGAGCGCCAGCCCGATATCATCATCATGGACAGTCAGGGACGCACGCCCGGGAAGGCCCGCGTGTTCAACGGGGGGGACCGATCCGTGACCCTGATTCCCCATCGTGACCTGGGCCGGGCGATGGCCGGGCATGAGCGCGTCATGATCGAGGCGGGCGCCGCGATTGCAGCCTCGGCGGTGCGTGACGGGCTGGTGGATCGTATCGAATGGTTCCGGGCGCCAATGCTGCTGGGAGGCGACGGATTGCCGGTTCTCGCAGCTCTGGGCCTTGAGACCCTCGACGCCGCCCCCATTTTCAGGCGGACAGGCGTCGTGGAACGCGGCGCTGACCTGCAGGAAACCTACGAACGGACAGTCTGATGTTTACCGGAATAGTCACGGCGAAAGGCCGCATTCGCGCGATCAGCGGCGACGGCGTGCGCCGCTTCGAGATCGAGGCGCCCTACGAAGCTGACACGATCGCGCTGGGTGCATCGATTGCCCATGCCGGAGCTTGCCTGACGGTGGTTGAAGTCGTCGCGATGCCCGAGGGCTGCTGGTTCGCTGTTGAAGTGTCGCCGGAGACCTTGCGCCTGACCACGCTGGGAAGCTGGCAGGTCGGCGATCCGGTCAATCTCGAACGCGCCCTGGCGATTGGCGAGGAACTTGGCGGCCATCTGGTCACCGGACATGTCGATGGTCTCGGTGAGCTGATCGATCTGCGCGAGGAGGGCGAGTGGCTGGTTCTGTCCGTGCGTCCCCCCTCCGACCTCAATCGCTTCATTGCGCGGAAGGGCTCGATCACTGTCGACGGCGTCTCCCTAACCGTCAATGCGGTGACCCGCGACAGTTTTGATCTGATGATTATTCCGCACACGGCGGAGGTCACCACACTGGGCGCGCTGCAAGTTGGCGGGCACGTCAATCTTGAGGTTGACCTCATGGCACGCTACGCCGCCCGCCTGAGCGAATTTTCGCCGACCTGATATTTGGAGACGCGCGTGAGCGACATCCCACTTTCCCCCATCGAGGACGTTATCGAGGATGCGCGCAATGGGCGCATGTTCATCCTTGTCGACGCCGAGGACCGCGAGAATGAAGGCGACCTGGTCATCCCGGCCAAGTTCGCCACCCCCGATGCGGTCAATTTCATGGCCAAGCACGGGCGCGGCCTGATTTGCCTGGCGATGAGCCAGGAACGCGTCACCCAGCTCGATCTGAAACTGATGGCGAGCGATAACCGCTCGCGTCACCAGACCGCGTTCACGACCTCGATCGAGGCGCGCGAGGGTGTCACCACCGGCATTTCAGCCCATGACCGGGCCCGCACGATCGAAGTGGCGACGGATCCGTCCAAGGGCGCTGAAGACATTGCCACACCGGGCCATGTCTTTCCGCTTGTCGCCCGCGATGGCGGCGTGCTGGTCCGGGCCGGTCATACCGAGGCCTCTGTCGATGTGGCCCGCCTGGCCGGCGCCGGTTCGTCCGGCGTGATCTGCGAGATCATGAATGAAGACGGGTCAATGGCGCGCCTGCCTGACCTGGTCGCCTTTGCCCAGCTGCACGGGTTGAAGATCGGCACGATTGCCGACCTGATCGCCTATCGTCGCAAGAATGACCGCTTCATCGAACGGCGTCTCGAGAGCGAGTTTACGTCCCAATTGGGCGGTCCGTTCAAACTGGTCGTGTTCCGCAATACGCTGGATGGTTCCGAGCATGTCGCCTTGGTGAAGGGTGAGCCCAATGCCGGTGAAGCGACCACTGTGCGCATGCACAAGGTCAGCTTTGTTGATGATGTCCTCCATGAAAGCGGTCCGCGTGGCGAGAAGGTCGAAGCCGGGATCCGAGCGATTTCCGAGGCCGACGGCCCGGCCGTCATGGTCTTTATCCGGGAAACCTCGCATACCGCGATCATTGAGCGCCTTGGTGCCCATCCCTGCCTGCCTCAGGACGAGCGCGAGGCCCGCCGCCTGCGCGAGTATGGCGTCGGCGCGCAGATCCTGCTGGACCTCGGCGTGCGCGACATGATTCTTCTGACCACCAAGCCGCAGACAATTGTCGGCCTTGAGGGCTATGGTCTGTCTATCCGCGAAGAGCGGCATTTTCCGGAGGGTGACGCATGAGCGCGCCGAAATACCTGATCATTGCGGGGACATTCTACCGCGACATCGCTGACGCCCTGATCAAGGGGGCGCGCGAAGCCATCGAGGCCAAGGGCTTTGCCTTTGACATTGTGGAAGTCCCCGGTGCGCTGGAAATCCCCGGCACGATTGCCCAGGCCGAAAAGGCCGGAGCCGGCTATGACGGCTATGTCGCGCTGGGTTGTGTCATTCGTGGCGAGACCTCGCACTATGACTATGTCTGCGGTGAATCGGCGCGTGGAATCATGGATTTGAACCTTCGGGCCATCCCTGTCGGCAATGGTATTCTGACCGTGGAGAACCGCGCCCAGGCCTTGAAGCGCGCCATCGACAATAATAAAGGCGCGGATGCAGCCAATGCGGCGATGATGCTGATCGAGCTGCGCAACCGCTTCAGGAGCGCATGATCATGGCTGCAGCCAGCAAGGAATCCACATCGGAAAACCGGGCCCGTCTCCGTCGGGCTGCACGCCTCTCTGCCGTTCAGGCGCTCTATCAGATGGAGATCAGCGGGCAGGGCGCGGCGGCGGTTATCCGGGAATTCCGCGATCATCGTTTCGGTGGCGATCACGAAGCGCCTGATTATGTCGAGGCCGACGAGGATTTCTTCGAAAGCCTGGTGAGCGGTGTTGTCGAGATGCAGGCCCGGGTCGACCCGGCGATGGACGCATTGCTGGCTGAAGGCTGGCGGCTGGAACGCCTCGACTCGACCGTGCGCGCCATCCTCCGCGTCGGGGGATTCGAGCTGATGCATCGCAAGGATGTGCCGGCGCGTGTGGTGATCGATGAATACATCGAGATCGCCAATGCCTTCTTCGAAGGGTCCGAGCCGAAATTCATCAATGCGGCTTTCGATCGCGCCGCCCGCGACGCCCGCCCGGACGAATTCTGAGCCATGGCCGGTGACGGCGAATTCGACTTCATCCGGCGGCATCTCCTGCCGCTGAGTGAAGGCGATCCCGTCGCCCTCGGCCTCGCCGATGATGCGGCCCTGCTGGACCCGAATCCGGGAGAGAGCCTCGTGCTCGCCTGCGATACCCTGATCACGGGCGTGCATTTTCGCGACAGTGACAAGCCGGAAACCGTCGCCCGGCGTGCCTTGCGGAGCAATCTCTCCGATCTGGCGGCAATGGGGGCGTCGCCGCGCCACTATCTGGCGGCCCTGTCCTGGCCAGGCTCGCTCGCCGCCGCGTGGCGAGAAGCCTTCCTGGCTGCCCTGCAGCGCGACCAGGCCCGCTTCGGTCTGACGCTTGTCGGCGGTGACACCACGGTGACGCCCGGGCCGCTCACGATCAGCCTGACGCTTGTCGGCGCTGTCCCGGTCGGCCAGGCCGTGACCCGCACAGGCGCGGAGGTCGGCGAGGATGTCTGGGTCTCCGGACAGATCGGCGACGGATATCTTGGTCTCATGGCGGCGCAATCGGGGGCACCAGCCCTAGCGGATTGCCTGATGCGCTATACCGCACCGGAGCCGCGCCTGGCGCTGGGTGAGGCGCTTCGCGGACTGGCCAGCAGCGCGATAGATATCTCTGACGGTCTGGTCGCCGATCTTGGCCATATTGCCCGGGCGAGCGATTGCGGGCTCGAAATCGAGATCGAAGCGGTACCCTTGTCGAGGGCTGGCAAGGCCTGGCGCGCATCGCCGGACGGCGATGTCCATCGCCTGCTCGCAGGGGGCGATGATTACGAGTTGGCCTTCACGGCTCCGGTCGGCGCGCGGGACCGGATCGGCGCGATCAGTGACATGCTCGGTCTCGCCCTGACCCGCATTGGTTCGGTTACCGGGGATGCCGGGATATGTCTGCGCGACGCGAGCGGCGCGTCGCTGGCGCCGCAGCGGGCCGGGTTTACGCATTTTTGAGGCAAAGCTGTCAGTCTCTGCAATGACTGAGAGGCTTTCATGCGTAATGTCTTCGCCCGAGTGGCTGCAATCTTTCTGGTATCGCTGATCCCGATGCCCGCCCATGCCCTGATGGCACCGCCGGCGGAGTCGGGCGATGGATCGGGTGATGCGGGCGGTCGCGGCAATCGCTTCCTGACCATCTTCAATCTCGCCGGGTCGGATGAGGATGATGAGGAAGAAGCCGAGGATGAAGAAGACGATCCGCGCAGCTTCACCATGCCGACCGTGGTCGCGCCCTTGTCGACCCAAGGCCATCTGACGGGTTATGCCTATGTGCAAATCCGCGTTCGCGTGGCGACCGGACACAATGTCTGGGATATTCGCGAGGATGCCCACTACGCACTCGACGCTGCGGTGAGGGCGGCTTTCCGCACGTCGGTGTCGAATGAGGAAGGCTCTGCGCTCGATACCGAGCGTGCCGTGGAAGTCTGGCAGGCAGCGCTTGGCGAGCACTATGGACCGAGTGCCATCGAGCGCATCGAGATTCGCCAGGCTGATACCCGGCTCTTTCGTCGATAAAACTATATTGCAGTGCAGCAAGTCAATGTTTTGACTTGGTAAAGAGTGCGTATTGCACCGCCCCAATGCTTTGGGCATAGTCTCCCCAACAATAAGAATAAAAGCGGGGGAGTTGTCTAAGGTCGGCGTGGTCACACGCGCATGCTTTCCCGTATTCCTTCCGAGACCACAACGAAGTGAACAAACGGGGCTGGAAGCCATGAACATGCTTTTTTTGGCCATTGCGGCAGCTGTTCTCGCCATCATCTACGGGGTCGTTCAGACCCAACGTCTGATGGGTGCGAGCGCAGGCACGGAGAAGATGCAAGAGATCGCATCGGCCATTCAGGAAGGCGCAAACGCCTACCTTAAACGTCAATATACCACCATCGCCATCGTCGGCGTCGTCGTCTGTATCCTGATCGCCGTCTTCCTCGGCTGGCAGGTCGCGCTCGGCTTTGCCATCGGTGCCATTCTGTCCGGCGCGGCCGGATTTATCGGCATGCTGATCTCGGTCCGCGCCAATGTGCGCACGACCCAGGCTGCCAGTACGAGCCTAGGGGCCGGCCTGGCCGTGGCTTTCCGGTCGGGTGCCATCACCGGGATGCTGGTTGCCGGTCTCGCCCTGCTGGGTGTGGCGGGTTACTACTGGGTACTGACCGGTCCGATGGGCCTGGTCCTCGGAAGCGAAGACACCGGGCGGATCATCATCGATTCCCTGGTCGCTCTGGGCTTCGGTGCCTCCCTGATCTCGATTTTCGCCCGTCTCGGCGGCGGTATCTTCACCAAGGGTGCGGATGTCGGCGGCGACATGGTCGGCAAGATCGAAGCCGGCATTCCCGAGGATGATCCGCGCAATCCGGCCACCATCGCTGACAATGTCGGCGACAATGTCGGTGATTGTGCCGGCATGGCGGCTGACCTGTTCGAGACCTATGCCGTGACTGTGGTTGCGACCATGGTGCTGGCGGCGATCTTCTTCTCCGGCGGTCTGGCGACCACGATGGTGCTCTATCCGCTCATGATCGCCTCGGCCTGTATCGTGACCTCGATCATCGGCACCTTCTTCGTGAGCCTGGGCAAGGGCACCAATGTGATGGGCGCGCTCTACAAGGGCCTCATCGTTGCCGGTGTCCTGTCGATCGGTGCGCTCTACTTCGTGACCGATTACACCATCGGCATGGGTGATATCGCCGAAGTGAACGGCAAGATGATCACCGGGATGAACCTGTTCTGGTCCGGCCTGATCGGCCTGATCGTCACGGCAGCGATCATCTGGGTCACCGAATACTATACCGGGACGGCCTATCGCCCGGTGAAGTCGGTGGCTCTGGCCTCGGAGTCCGGGCATGGCACGAATGTCATCCAGGGTCTCGCGGTCTCGCTGGAATCGACAGCGCTGCCAGCCCTGATCATCATTGGTGGCATTCTGGGTACCTATGCCCTGGCAGGCCTGTTCGGGATTGCCATCTCGGTGACGACCATGCTGGCCCTGGCCGGTTTGATCGTGGCCCTCGATGCCTTCGGTCCGGTGACGGACAATGCGGGTGGCATTGCTGAAATGGCGGGTCTCGACGAGAGCGTCCGCAATACGACCGACACGCTTGATGCGGTGGGCAACACCACCAAGGCGGTCACCAAGGGCTATGCGATCGGTTCGGCCGGTCTTGGCGCCCTGGTCCTGTTTGCGGCCTACACGACGGATGTCGAACACCTGCTGGGGATTGAGCCGAACTTCTCGCTCGAGAACCCGTATGTGATCGTCGGCCTGCTCTTCGGTGGTCTGCTGCCATATCTCTTCGGCGGCATGTCCATGATGGCCGTGGGCCGTGCGGCCACCGCCGTGGTTGCCGAAGTGCGGCGTCAGTTCAAGGAGATCCCGGGTATCATGGAGTATAAGGCGAAGCCGGATTATGGCCGCGCCGTGGACATCCTGACCAAGGCGGCGATCCGCGAAATGATCGTGCCATCGCTTCTGCCCGTCCTGTCTCCGATCGTGCTCTACTTTGCGATCAATGCGATCGCCGGTCAGGCGGAAGCCCTGGCTGCGGTTGGTGCGATGCTGCTGGGCGTGATCGTCAATGGTCTCTTCGTGGCCGTTTCCATGACCGTCGGTGGCGGTGCCTGGGACAATGCCAAGAAGTATATCGAAGACGGCCATCATGGCGGCAAGGGCTCGGAAGCTCACAAGGCTTCCGTGACCGGCGATACGGTTGGTGATCCCTACAAGGACACTGCCGGACCCGCCGTGAACCCGATGATCAAGATCACGAATATCGTGGCCCTGCTTCTGTTGGCCGTCCTGGCCCACTAGGCAGGATCACACCTGATCCTGGAAGAGCTCCGGCCTTTGGCCGGGGCTCTTTTTTTTGTCCGCTCTGCGCCGCGCGATCGATCCTTGTACGACGGGTTTGCGGTGGCCGCCCGGCCCGCCGCCTTGTCGTGGGTCAAGGCGGCCGGCAACTGCCCACGAGCGCGGAAACAATCCCCCTCACACAGCCCTTCAGGGCATCGTCTCCCGGAGGAAAAGGTCGGGCGGGCCGTGGCGGAGTGGGCGCGCTTTGTTGGCCCACAGCGAGCGCCGCGCACAAAAAAGCCCCGGTCCGTGAACCAGGGCTCTTTGGGTTTTGCGATACTGGTCGCCTCTACTGGTCGCGGCGTGGACCGCCAGCGCCGCCGGGCAGGTTCTGCTCGCCACCGAATTGTTCGGAGGGCAGGCGCCCGACATTGCCGAGAAGCTGTTCAAGGAAGGTCAGTTCGCGACCCCGTGTCGGTGTTTCGCGGTCGGCATAGGCAACCACGCGGCCGTCTTCCAGCCCGTATTCGGAGACTTCGGAGACCACGCCATTATCGTCGAAGGTGACGGCGATGATGCGGCGGTCACGTGTCGCCGGCCGGAGATAGGCCAGGCTCTCGCGGGTCGCGGAGATATAATACCAGGTATTATCCTCGAACGTTCCACGTGTTGACGGATTGCCGAGGCGCGACAACACAGAAGATTCGGTGTCTTCGGCGACCAGGATTTCGGGCACGTCCTGTGTGGTGTAGCGATAGCCGTGCGATCGAAGGACCGGATTGCAGGCCGATGCGCCGATCGCGCAAGCGGCAATCAGGACTGTAAGGCTAACGCGACGCTTCATCAGGAACTCCTGCGAGATGGGTCTGCCACGCGCGACGTGATGACGCGTGCGGCGCTGTCTTGACCTAACCAAGGGCGAGCTTAGCTTCAAGCGCCAATTCTTGGGAGAGCGGATCGCATGTTGAACCGTCTTTTCGGCCGAAAGCCGGAAAAACTACGCGCCGAAGCGCTTTATCGCGATGTCGTGACGGCTGCCCGCACGCCGGATTTCTATGCCAGGCTGGGAGTTCCGGACACGGTTGAAGGCCGTTTCGAGATGATCATCCTGCATTGCGCCCTGGTGGTGCTGGCCCTGAAAACGCAGGACGGTGATGATTCAGCGCGTCTCAGCCAGGCGCTCTTTGACACCATGTTCGATGATTTTGATGCTGCGATGCGCGAAATGGGTGTGGGCGACTCAGGCGTTGGCAAGAAGATCCGCTTCATGGCGGAGGGCTTTTATGGTCGGGCCGAAGCACTGCGCGAAGCGGCCAGCCAGGACCAGGCAGATGAATTGCAGGCTGTGCTGTCGCGCAATGTTTTCAGCGCTGAGGCGGATGATGCGCGCGCGCCAGCCCTTGCCCTATACGTCAACTCGGCACTTGAAGC
Organism: uncultured Maricaulis sp.; assembly: GCF_905480005.1. Lineage (GTDB taxonomy): Bacteria > Pseudomonadota > Alphaproteobacteria > Caulobacterales > Maricaulaceae > Maricaulis. The sequence continues at coordinate 109,523 of NZ_CAJQOO010000008.1, read as the reverse complement.
CCTGCGGGCACAGGGTGGGGCAGCGTTGATCGCCGGGGCGTCGCCAGCCTTTCCGGCGATCTGATCGCCGTCTTGCTGCCTTGCATTGCCAGAGTCATGGGCTAAGTTCCGCGGGCTTTCGGCGCAGCGCGCCTTTGCGAGGGACATTGCACCGCTACTCATGACAGCTATCCCCACGATTTCGGTCGACGCCATGGGCGGAGATCTCGGACCCGAGGCGGTCGTCGAGGGTATCGGCCATGCGCTCAAGCGCTGGCCGGACCGCAAGGCGCACTATCTGCTTCACGGTGATGAGGCGCTGCTCGCGCCGCTTCTGGAAAAGCATCCGAAAGTCGCCGCCGTATGCGAGTTGCGACACACGGAGACGCTGGTCCAGATGACAGACAAGCCGAGCGAAGCCGTCCGGCGCGCGCGCGGCTCCTCGATGTGGAATGCCATCCAGAGCGTGAAGGCCGGTGAGGCCGGTGCGATCGTCTCCTCGGGCAATACCGGCGCCTTGATGGCGATCGGCAAGGTCATCCTGCGCATGAAAAAGGGCGTTCACCGTCCGGCGATTTCTGCGAACTGGCCTACGCCCAAAGGGCATACGGTTGTGCTCGATGTGGGCGCCAATGTTCAGTGCGGTGCGACCCAGCTGGTTGAGTTCGCAATCATGGGCGAGGCCTATCACAGCGCGGTCTTTGGCGGCGACTCGCCGTCTGTCGGTCTGCTGAATGTCGGCCAGGAAGAACTCAAGGGAAATGACACGGTGCGCGAGGCGGATCAGCTGATCCGCAAATCGGGCCTCGACATTGCCTATCAGGGTTTCATCGAGGGCAATGACATCTCGGCCGGCGGCATCGATGTCGTGGTCACTGATGGTTTCACCGGGAATATTGCGTTGAAGACGGCTGAAGGCACGGCCCGTCTTGTTGCCGGCTGGGTGCGTGAGGCGCTGACCAGCTCGCTGCTGGCCAAGCTCGCGGCCGGTCTGCTCTCGCTGGGCGCGCTCGAACGCCTGCGTCAGAGGATGGATCCTCGCTACATCAATGGCGGTGTTCTGCTGGGCCTCAAGGGGATCGTCGTGAAGTCGCATGGCGGCGCCGATGGTGAGGGCTTCGCCTCGGCGCTCGGCTTGGCCTATGTCATGGCGAAGAGCGATTTCATGGCCCAGATTCGCGCCAATCTCGACAAATTCGCCAGTTTTGAAGAAGAACAGGAAGTCGTGGCAGCGTCATGACCGAGTTGAGTACGCGTATCGCCGGTATCGGCTCCTATCTGCCCGAGCGGATCCTGACCAATGACGAAATCTCCGCCATGGTCGATACCAGTGACACCTGGATCCGAGAGCGGACGGGTATCCGTCAGCGTCATATCGCCGGTGAGGGCATCACGACCTGTGACCTGGCGGAGCGGGCTGCGCGCCGCGCGCTCGAAGATGCCGGGCTGGAGGCGGACGATCTTGACCTGATCGTAGTCGCCACAACGACTCCGGATTTCACCTTTCCCTCGGTCGGTACCATGCTGCAGGCCCGCCTCGGCGCGACCCGGGGGGCGGCGTTTGATGTCCAGGCCGTCTGCACCGGCTTTGTCTACGCCATTGCCATGGCGGACAATATGCTGGCGCGCGGTCAGGCGAAGACGGCTCTGGTCGTCGGTGCCGAGACCATGTCGCGCATTCTCGACTGGACCGACCGCTCGACCTGCGTGCTCTTCGGGGATGGCGCCGGTGCGATGGTCTTGCAGGCGGCTGACACGGATGAGGGTGCCGACCGTTCGGGAATTCTGGGCACTTATCTGCGCTCGGATGGCCGATTCAAGGATTTGCTCCATGTTGATGGCGGTCCGTCCTCGACCGGAACGGTGGGTCATTTGCGCATGGTGGGCAATCAGGTCTTCCGTCATGCCATCACCAATATCGCCGAATCCATGACCACGATTGCCAAGCGTTCCGGCGTCACGATCGAGGAGGTGGACTGGTTTGTGCCCCACCAGGCCAATCAGCGGATACTTGAAGGTGTTGCGCGAAGGCTTTCAATTCCAACGGAAAAAGTCATATCCACTGTTGCCGACCACGGGAATACCTCGGCGGCTTCGGTTCCTCTTGCCTTCGATCGGGCGGTCCAGGACGGGCGCATCAAGCGGGGCGACCTGGTTTTGATGGAAGCGCTGGGTGGTGGCTTCACCTGGGGCGCCGCGCTCGCGCGGTATTGATCTTTTATTCGCCGGTTTCTTGCACTTAACCAAGACCTTGGCGTTGACCTGACCCGCTTTGGAGGCGTAGCCTCCTATCGTCTTTGTGGGGATAGCTATGTCAGACAAAACCTTGACGCGAGCAGATCTGGCGGAATCGGTCTACCGAGAGGTTGGCCTTTCACGTCAGGAATCAGCCGATCTTGTTCAGTCCGCGCTGGGCATGGTGTCGGACACGCTGGCCAAGGGTGAGTCGGTCAAACTCTCCTCATTCGGCTCGTTCCTTCTGCGGGACAAGCGTGGACGCGTAGGGCGTAATCCGAAGACCGGAGTGGAGGTGCCGATTGAGGCCCGCCGCGTCCTGGTGTTCAAACCGTCGCAAGTTCTCAAGGAGCGCGTCGACTCGGCTCTGTCCAAGGATTAGGACAGGCCCGCAGGCTGACGCGAAGGGCGCATGTCGGTCACCAAGAAGTCTGCAGACGCATTTCGGACCATCAGCGAGGCCGCTGATGAACTGGATATCCCGGCGCATGTCCTGCGTTTCTGGGAAAGCAAATTCGCCCAGATCAGCCCGCTCAAACGTGCCGGAGGCCGGCGTTTCTACCGTCCCCAGGACTTGCAATTGCTGCGCGGCGTGAAGCGGCTCCTTTATGAGGATGGCTACACGATCAAGGGCGCCCGGAAATATTTCAAGGATCATGGCATTGCGGCCGTGATGGCGATGGGTGAGGGCGCGGCCGGCCCGCTGAGCGATGCGCTCGCAATTGATGCCGCCGACCGCGAGACGCCGGCCGTGACAGCTCCGGCGCGTCCGCGCCCGGCCGATGGCGCCCAGCGCCAGCTCGATGACATCCTCGCCGATCTGGAAAACGCCCAGGCCAAGCTGAAAGCCGCCCTGGAACCGTGATGGCGCGACCATTGTCCGGTCCACCGCACACCGCGCTGACACGCCTGTTGCGGAGCCGGAAAGCTCACCCTATAAGCGACTTCCCCATTGGACGGGCCTGCCTGTCCAGCAAGTGAGTGTCGGAGCGTGGCGCAGCCCGGTTAGCGCACCGGTCTGGGGGACCGGGGGTCGCGAGTTCGAATCTCGCCGCTCCGACCATCCTTGCAATTTGATCCGGCCCTTACGCTCCGGCCAATGCGGCCTTCATCACATCCTTCATCGCGATCGCCGGATTGGCCAAGGCTGCCAGCTCGGGCCGGGCACGCTTCTGGATCATCATCTTGGCCGCCATGAAGCTTTGCGGGTCATTGATGCAGTCGGCGGCGATCAGCACCCCGTCGGCGAGATGGAAGAAGCTGCGGGGTGTTTCGGCGTCGCCGCCGCGGGTGATGGTGGTGTCCTGGGTCCCGATCAGGCCGGCTGTCTGGAGTTTGAGGTCGAACTGGTCGGACCAGAACCAGGGCACTTCCGGCTTGGGTGCCGGGGCGCCGCAGATGGCGGCGGCGGCACGCTTGGCCTGGTCAAGGGCATTGGGCACGCTCTCCAGACGCAGGCGGGTGTCGGTGAGCCAATTGTGCTGTTCGGCGCAATCGCCAATGGCGTAGATATCGGGATTACTGGTGCGGCACTGATCGTCGACCCTGATCCCATTGCCCGTCTCCAGACCGCATGCGGCTGCGATTTCCTGATTGGGCATGACGCCAATGCCGACGAGGACGCTATCGCAGGCAATCTTCTCGCCGGTCTTCAACTCGACCCGGTCGGCACGCGTGCCACGCGAAAAGAATCCGGACCTGGGCTTCAGCGCCGCGACCTGGGCGTCCAGACGAATGGTAATGCCGCGGGTCTCATGGGCGTCCCGATAGAATTGCGACACTTCGGGAACCGCGACGCGCGCCAGGAGGCGATCCATCGCTTCAATCACAACCGGTGTCGCACCGAGCTTGGAGGCCACCGAGGCCGCTTCCAGCCCGATATAGCCACCACCGATAATGGCGATCCGTTTGCCGGGCTGGACGTCCGTCTTCAACGCATCGACGTCGGCAATGGAGCGCAGATACCGAACGCCATCGAGCTCGGCGCCGGGGACGGGCAGGGGCCGCACGCGGGAGCCGGTTGCGATCACAAGATGCGTGTAGGATTCCTCGCGCCCGTTGGAGAAGATGACGAGATTCCGGTCCGGGTCGATCCTTTTGGCCCGGCTCGACAGGCGCAATTCCACCGCTTGCTCGGCCCAGGTTTCCGGCGGTTGCAGCCAGAGACGGCTTTCATCGATCTCGCCGGACAAATAGGTCTTGGACAGGGGGGGGCGCTGATAGGGCGGGTGTGGCTCATCGCCGACCAGGACAATGCGGCCCTCAAACCCGCCGCGACGCAAGGAGGCCGCGCATTGGCCGCCTGCCTGCCCGGCGCCCAGAATGATGACTGTCTCACTGGTATTCGCCACGCCTGTCTCTCCCTGACACTCTTGTCGGTTGCGACATGATGGCGCGTCCGCTCCTGTCCTGCGAGTGCATTATCAGCAGGTGACCCCGATGGAGTGAAGTCCGAGGCTTGTCTGCCGCTGTGGATGGGCTAACTAGCCGCCCGGGAGATTGTATGTCGTACCACACCAGCACCACCAGCCGCGCCGTTTCGATCTGGCTGCTCGTTGTCGCCGCATTCGTCTGCGCGATGATCATTGTCGGCGGTACGACGCGGCTGACGGATAGCGGCCTGTCCATCACCGAGTGGAAGCCGATCTCCGGCGCCATTCCGCCCCTTTCTCAAGAAGATTGGGCGCGTGAGTTTTCGCTCTATCAGCAGACCACCGAATTCCAGGTTCAAAACGCCAGCATGACGCTGGAAGAGTTCGAGTTCATTTTCTGGTGGGAGTGGGGGCATCGGCAGCTGGGTCGACTGATCGGCCTGGTCTTTTTTGTCCCGTTCGTCTTCTTCTGGCTGCGGGGCGAGCTCAGCGCGCGTCTCAAACCGCGCCTGTTCGGGCTTTTCCTGCTTGGCGGTGCCCAGGGCGCGATCGGCTGGTGGATGGTCGCCAGCGGCCTGTCCGACCGGCTGGACGTCAGCCAATATCGTCTGGCCACGCATCTGGGCATGGCGTTCATTATCCTGGGTGCATCGATCTGGCTGTCGCTGGAAGCGCGCTATGGGCCGCCACCTTTGCGGCGAGGGCGACTTGCCGGCCTTTCGGCCGGGCTTCTTGGCCTGGTCTTCCTGCAAATCATCCTGGGGGCTTTCGTCGCGGGCCTTGATGCCGGTCGAATCTACAATACCTGGCCCTTGATGAATGGTGATCTCATCCCCGAGGGCTATCTCGCCGGGATGGGCTTTTTCCCGGCCATATTCGAGAGCCATGCAGCGGTGCAGTTGCATCACCGGTGGACCGGCTATCTCGTTGCTCTGGCCGTCTTTGTCTACGCCGGCTTGATCTGGCGGGAGCCACGGGTTTCTCTGAAGCCTTTCATGATCATCCTGCCAGCTCTCGTGATCGGTCAGATCGCACTCGGCATTGCTGCGTTGCTGGCGGTCGTGCCGCTCTCGCTCTCCCTGGCCCACCAGGCGGGTGCGGTCCTGCTTTTCATTGCCATGGTCGGCGCGGCCTGGACCGCCCGCCGCGCGGTATAGGCGGGGCGCTTCGCGCTAGAGGCCGGCCTTGCGGGCCCGCTGCCAGTACACCAACGCGATCAGGCTCACCACGATTGGTATCATGAGACCGTATTCATCCGCCCACAGGGCGGTGGAGGAGGTCTCGACGGTCAAAGGCGTGAAGATTTTCTGGATGTAGATATTGTGGGCGCCGTGAAACATGATGGCGGGCCACACGGATCGGCTCCGAAAAGTGTAATAGGTCATGATCACGGTCATGGCGATGATCATCACGGTGAAACAGATCAGCTGAAACACGGTGTTACCGCCGCCATAGGCGATGATGATCGGATAGTGCCAGATTGCCCAGATACCACCGCTGATCAGGCAGGTGGCATTGAATGAGACAAGCTTGCGCAACTCCCACGCAAAGAAGCCGCGCCAGCCGATTTCCTCGCCCGCGATCGTGCCCAGTGACTTCGCAAATTGCACGATGGCCATCAAGACAACCATCAGTGCGATCACCAGGAAGGCCGGCGCATCGGGAAGGCCAAGTTGCTGGCTCCACGCGCTGATTGTTTCCAGATTTCCGAAGCCACCCAGCCCGGTCATCCAGATGATCCCGTAACCAATTGCGACATAAAGCACCGGGATCAGGTATCCGGCCCAGTTGGCGCCATGGCTTCCCCAGCGCCAGGGCAGGTCGGAAATCTTTCGACCGCGGAGTTTGAGCGTCAGGAAAGCTGACACTGTGGGCATCATCATGAGCGTGCCGACATAGAGGGAGGTCGGCACAAGCTCGACGATCGCGAAATGGGCGATTGCGCTCGTTATCGAGAGAATCACGAGGAAGGTCAGCAAGGTGAGGACCGTCGTGCGTTTGTCAGTTTGAGCGTCATTCATGGTGGCTGACCTTCCTTTACGCCTGAGGTCGAAGGGTGTATTTTATGCATCAAATTGTACAATTGATTGTATGAAAGGCAAGCCATGCGTGACAGCAACATCATGGACACTCACCGGCTGAGCGGCGCATTCGTGTCCAACAAACTGCTGAGACTGGTGGAAATGATTGCCGATCAGGGACAGGCGCTGTTGTCGTCAGCGGGCATTGATGTGCCGCCAAGAGCGATCTCGACGGTTCTTATGATCGGTGAGATCGCGGATGTGACGGCTGCCGATATCGCGACATCGCTCGATCAACCTCACCAGGTCGCGACCCAGCGTATTGCGGCCCTGATCAAGCTGGATCTCGTCACAAAACGCCCGCATGCCACGGACAGCCGGCGCAAGGTCCTGGTCCTGACGGCGCGCGGCGAGGATCAGTATCGATTGATGATGGCTGTGCTCGAGAAAATCCGTGCGGCGATGGATGCCCTCTTCGACGAGATCGGCTGTGATCTGGCTGGCAAGGCTGTGGAGGCCGTTGCGGCGCTCCGGACGCGGCCATTGACCGAGCGGGTCGAAGGGTTGGACGCAAGCGACGTGAAATGAGCCGCTTGCGCGGCTCATTCGGTCTCCATCAGTGTCGCCGGTCGAGGGTCGCTATTCGTTGGAAAACACCGCGCGGGTCAAAACGTCCCGCGAGATGACTTTCAGTCGACCGGCGTCGGCGTCAAAGACGGCCATGAGGCCGTTGGAGTAGGCTGTGTAACCAAAGTCAGCATCCGTGACGGCAAGGCCCGCCGGAATGCCGACGCCCGGCGTGGAGAGGCCATCGACGATGTCGAGGGAAATGCCGGCTTCCAATGTAGCCGCATCAAAGGTCTCGACAGTATCGCCGCTGCCATTGGTGGCGAGCACGAGACGCGTCCCGTTGAACTCGCCAACAGTCAGATTGGCCGCTGGATAAGCGGTGCCGGCCAGCAGTGTCCCGTCACTGCTGAGGCGGGCCAGGCCACCGGCCGGGCTGGCGGTGTAGATGTCCCCATCAAAGGTCGCGCACTGGCGAGCCGGATCGGGCAGAGGGAAATCGCGGATTCGCTCGACGCCGAGGACGTCGTCGCCGGCATCCCGGATCCGCCAGATCTCGGCGCGTGCACCGGTTCCCAGCACGACGATTTCAACAAAACCGGCGCCTTCGCGCAGCAGGCAGAGGCCCGTGACACCGTTGATCGGCTCAATTTCGCCCAGTGGCAGATCAAGGACCTGCGCGCCATCGCGAATGACGGCATATCCGCGAACCGAATTGGAATCAGCCGCTGCGCCGAAGATCAGCGGGAGGCTTTCGCCGCGCAGTTCGAAATTGGGGGCTGTGGCGAGTCCCGTCAGGCGCTCACCGGCATGTCGCGTTTTCAGCAAACCATCCAGGTCGAAGATATCAATACCGCCATCGCGCGGCGCTGACAGGACAAAGCCGAGCGAAGGGGCGAGCGGGTCAGGCAGGAAGCCGACCATGCCGCCCCCACCACCGTTCACAGGCGTGAAGGCGGCCGTCACCGTCAATTCGACCGGTCCGCCCTCATCCAGCGGGCTGGAGTTCTCGGCTGTTTCCTGCGTGTCCGGGCCGCAAGCGCTGAGCGCCAGCAGGCAAGCGCCTAGCGCGAAGGCTCGGGCCAGGGACCGCGAACCGCGAAGGTGCGGCCGGGATAGCGCTGTACGTTGAAAAACAGAGTCGAACCGTCGGGACTGAAACATGGACCGCAAATCTCGCTTTTTTGACCTTCCGGCCCGGAGGCCGCATTGCGGGCAATCGTATACACCTCTCCTTGGGGCGTCACGCCGCGGATGTACTGGTCTTCAGGTCCGTCCTCAACAACGATGAGGTCGCCCCAGGGGGCAACGCAGAGATTGTCGCAACGCTCCATCACTGCGGCGTCATGGCTCTGATAGAAAAGTTGAAGCCGGCCGGGCGACGCGGATTCGCCGGGCTCGCCTTCATTCGGGCTTGGCTGGTAGCGCCAGATCTGGCCAAGCCGGTCCGGGCCGCCATCGGTACAGGCGAAGTAACACTCATTCTCGCCCCACCAGATACCTTCACCGCGGGTGAATTGCGCGGCGCCGCCGCCGATGGCGCGAATGGCAAGATCAGCGTCAGGCGCTTCGACATTGTCGAGGTCCACCCAGTCCACATCCAGCCATTCGCCGGGCTGGATTGTCTCGCTGTCCCAATTTCGTGTGTCGAAGCCCGGGCGCCCGCGGATCGCAAGGCCCTGGAGGCGTCCGCCTTCGATCAGCTGTTCCGGAACATTCGGCAGGAAGCGATAGAAGGCGGCGCGTTCATATTCGTCCTCGGTCTCGTAGACGATGCCCGTGCGGGGGTCGACGGCAATCGCTTCGTGGCGGAATCGGCCCATGGCCTTGAGCGGCACGGGCTCAACCAGTCCTTCGGCTTCGGCCGGAACCTCGAAGATATAGCCATGTTCGACACCGGCCTGGGGGCCGGGATTGAGATCCGTTTCCTCACAGGTCAGCCAGGTCCCCCAGGGCGTCGGACCGCCAGCGCAATTATTTATTGTCCCGACGAGGGAGAGATACTCGTCCTCGACGGCCAGGGTCTCCGGGTTCAGGATGACATGGCTTGTGCCGCCAATATGCGGATTGCCCTCTTCGTCCCAGTCATGGACGAGGGCGCGATCAATTCGCTCAAGACCGCTATTGCCGGGCACGAAGGGCGATTTTTCGGCATCGCCAAGGCGCAGCTCGTGATTGCGGACCAGAACAAGGCGTCCATCGGCTTTCTGGAAACAGGCCATGCCGTCAAAATCACCGGGCACGGTCAGGCCGTCGCTCATCGGCTGGCCGGCCGAGGAGATCACCTGATAGGTGAAGCGGCGCGGTAGATCGATGAGCATGTCCGGATCAACACGCAGGGGACCCAGCCCGCTGACCTCATTGAAATAGCCTTGCTCAGCCGGATAGGGGCGCTGGCAGCCGGCCAGGGCGGCGAGGCCTGAAAAGGCGAGGGTGGTGGCGGCGCTGCTGCGCAAGAAATGGCGGCGGGACAGGGACATCGGCAACTCCGGGGACGTCGGGAACACGCTGTAATTACGTTAGATTCACGACGGAGGCATGACGGTTATGCAGTGTGCGGTATCATTTAACCGTATCGTTAGGTGTATAAAATTACAGCCAAAATCAGCCACCTGCTTGACCAAGCCGAAAATGCCCTCTAAACGGCGCGCTCGAATTCAACCCGAGCCAAGCAGGCCTGAGGCAGGATCAATATGAAAACCATCTCCGTTAAACCGGCGGATGTCGAGAAGAAGTGGATCGTGATCGATGCGGAAGGCGCCGTTGTTGGCCGTCTCGCCGCGTTCGTCGCCACCCGCCTCCGCGGCAAGCACCGTCCGGACTATACTCCCCATGTCGACATGGGCGACAATGTCATCATCGTGAATGCCGAGAAGATTGTCTTCACCGGCAACAAGCGTGACGACAAGCGCTACTATCACCACACCGGCCACCCTGGTGGCATCAAGGAAACCAGCCCGGCCAAGATTCTGGACGGTCGTTTCCCTGAGCGTGTGGTCGAGAAAGCTGTTCAGCGCATGCTGCCGAAAGACAGCCCGCTGGCCCGTCAGCAATTCTCGAACCTGCGCGTTTACGCCGGTCCCGATCACAAGCACGAGGCTCAACAGCCGGATGTGGTCGATTTCAAGTCCATGAACTCCAAGAATACGCGAGGCTGATATGTCAGAAGAAGCCCGCTCGCTCGAAGACCTCAAAGACGTCATCAAGGAAGCCGATGCCGGCACCGTGGTGGCTGACGAGTCCGTTCCGGCTGAGCCCAAAATCGATGAGCACGGCCGTTCCTATGCCACTGGCAAGCGCAAGAACGCGGTCGCCCGCGTCTGGATCAAGCGCGGCAATGGCAAGATCACGGTCAATGGCCGTGACCAGGAAGTCTATTTCGCACGTCCGGTCCTGCGCATGCTGCTCCAGCAGCCGCTGCAGGCAGCCGAACGTGTCGATGAGTTCGACATTGTCGCTACCGTCGTCGGTGGAGGCCTGTCCGGCCAGGCCGGTGCTGTGCGTCACGGCATCTCCAAGGCCCTCCAGCTGTTTGAACCGGGTCTGCGCCCGGTCCTGAAAGCCGGTGGCTTCCTGACCCGCGACAGCCGCGTCGTCGAGCGTAAGAAGTACGGCAAGGCCAAGGCCCGTCGTTCCTTCCAGTTCTCCAAGCGCTAAGCTTTACAGAACACGCCGAATGCAAGACGGGCGGTGCCACTGGCACCGCCCGTTTTCGTTTTGGCTATCTCACAGCCGCGGGCGTGGCCGGGCTCGTGCCTGGTCGGCCAGACCGTCGGCGATGGCGTCGAAGACCAGGCGGATACGGCGGCTGGTATTGAGCTCGCGATGGGTGACCAGCCAGGTCTGGACCGGGATCGGGGGCAGGGCCGGCCAGACTTGCTCCAGGATGGAGTGCTGGTCGATCCAGTCGCGGGTCATCGGGGTCACGCCGAGGCCCTGCATGGCCAGGGCGTGATGCACGGTCGAGCTGCCGCTGCTGATACGGAAGTTATCCGGCGTCAGGTTCAGCCCGATTGCATTGAGATGCTCGATCACGCGTTCATTCTGTTCGAAGCCGATGAAATCGAGCCGGTTGACATCGTCCAGGTTGGTTGGGCGACCGACGCGGTCGAGATAGTCCGGATGCGCATAGAGATGGCCTGTGGTCTCGCTGACCAGGCGGGCAATCAGGTCCGGTTGTTCCGGGCGGGCATGCCGGATGGCGATGTCGGCCTCTCGCTTCTGCAGATCCTGCAATTCATTCGAGGCAATGATCTCGAGGCGGATACCCGGTGCTTCCTCACGGATCCGTCTGATGATGGGCGGGAGATAGAAAGACGCCATGATATTGGTCGCGGTGATGGTCACCAGGCCCTCGACCGCGCTGGATTGGCCCGAAGCGGTCAACGAGATGCGTTGGGCGGCCTCGCCCATGGAGCGGACATGCTCGACCAGTTCCAGCGCCGCGCGGGTTGGCTGGGTGGCGCGGCGATTGCGCTCGAAAAGGGTGACCCCCAAATCCGCTTCCAGCGCCGCAATCTGGCGACTGAGGGTTGGCTGGGTCTGGCCCAACGCGCGTGCTGCGGCGGAGAATGAGCCTTCCTCGATCGTGGCGAGGAGGGCGCGGATCTGATTCCAGTCGAAGGCGATGGCGTTCCAATTCATCTAAATGCGTATATCAGATGTCCGGATGGCGGCAATTTATATTCGCTCAACGTATGTCAAAACCGGGGCCTTGGTGGTTCGTACGGCGCGAACTCGCAGTGGAGACAAAGTCATGGGTCAAGCACAACGCTGGTGGGACAAGATCGCGGAAAAATACTCGAACCAACCGATTGCGGACGTCGAGTCGTGGGAGTTCAAGCTCTCGAAAATCCGTGAAACACTGACGTCGGATACGCGCCTGGTGGAATTCGGTTGCGGCACAGGCGGAACGGCCCGCCGCCTCGCGGATGCTGCCGGCTCCATCCTGGCGACGGACCTCTCCGGCGAGATGCTGGCGATTGCCGAGACGCGCGGTGCCGAGGCGGCAATCGACAATATCAGCTATCAGCGCGCCGATTTCGTCGATCTGGATGCGCCGGAGGGCAGTTTCGACGTCGTTCTCGGCATGAGCATCCTGCACCTGCTGGAAGATCGCCAGGCGGCGATCGCCAAGGCGATGAAACTGCTTCGGCCCGGCGGCCACTTCATCACCAGCACAGCCTGTTTGCTGGATGGTTATTGGTTCATGGTGCCGATCCTGCCGATCGGGCAGTTTTTCGGTGCCTTTCCGCCGGTCAAGGCCTTCGGTACGCGGACGCTCAAGCAAGAGATTGTCGAAGCCGGGTTCGAAATAACCTATGACTGGCGCCCAAAACCCGGCGCGGCACTGTTCGTCATCGCCCGCAAACCGGCCTGAGCCTCGACCGAGCAGAGAGTGATTGCATGACCGAAACCCAGACCGCGCGAGATGCTGCCGTGGACGAAGCCCGCGGTTCAGGATTTGCCGCCGAGCTCGAGCGCGACCAGGCCCACCGGGAAAAGGCCAAATCGGTGCAGCCCTTGCGCCGACTGATGCCCTATATATTGCGCTATCCGGGCTTGTTGGCGGCCTTCTCGGTTTTTCTCTTCCTGGCGTCTGGTCTGACGTTGCTCCTGCCCGCAGCCTTCCGTCTCGTGGTCGATTGCGGTTTTGCAGGCGCGACCCAGTCTGATGCCTGTGCCGGCCTGGGGGACAGCTCGGGGCTCGGAATCTATTTTCTGGCCGGGATGGGTGTGGCGGTCCTGCTGGGCCTCGCCAGCGCTTTCCGATTCTATTTCATCAGTCGGCTGGGTGAACGTGTCGTGGCGGATCTGCGCCAGGATGTATTTTCCCATCTGCTGTCGCTCGATGCGCGTTTTTATGCAGGGACGCGGACCGGCGAGGTGCTCTCGCGCCTGACCACCGATACAACCTTGATACAGACGGTCGTCGGGTCCTCGATCTCGGTGGCGTTGCGGACCGTGGCGACCACGACCGGAGCCTTGATCCTGATGGTCGTCGTGAGCTGGCAGCTGGCCCTGCTCGTGCTGGCGCTCGGCCCTTTGATGCTGGGACCGATCATGTTGTTCGGCCGCCGGATCCAGCGTCTGTCGCGCGTCAGCCAGGATAATCTGGCCGATGCCTCGGCGCGGGCCGGCGAGACCCTGCAGGCAATCCAGACAGTGCAGGCCTTCACCCGCGAGCGCGAGGAATCCCACCGCTTTGGCAAGGCGGTGGAAATGACCTTTGTCTCGGCGATGCGGCGGATCAATGTCCGCTCCTTCATGACCGCCTTGATCTTCTCGGTCATTCTGACCGGATTGATCGCGGTGCTGTGGTTTGGTGCTGTTCAGGTGCAGGCTGGCGCCATCACGCCCGGCGCGATGACCCAGTTCGTGATGTATGCCTTTGTCGCCGTGAGCGGCGTGGGCATGCTCACCGAAACCTACACCGAGATGATGCGGGCGGCCGGTGCCACCGAGCGTCTGATGGAATTGCTGGTCGCGCGCACCTCACTGCCCATCGCGTCGCCGGTCGAGGAGCTGGCCGAGCCCGTTGAAGGCGCGATTGCGTTCGAGGCTGTCCGTTTCGCCTATCCGGGCCGGGAGGCCGAACCGGCTCTGCGGGCGGTCAGCTTCGAGGCCAGACCCGGCGAGACGGTCGCCATTGTCGGGCCGTCCGGGGCTGGCAAGACGACACTGTTCCAGCTTCTGCTGCGCCTGCATGATCCCCTTGGCGGGCGGATCTGTCTGGATGGACGCGATATCAAACAGCTCGATCCGCAAGCCTTGCGCGAAAAGCTGGCCATCGTGCAGCAAAACGCGCCGCTCTTCTCGGGAAGCGTGGCCGACAATATCCGCTTTGGACGCCCCGAAGCGAGTGATGCCGAGGTCCAGGCCGCGGCTCGGGCCGCCAATGCCGACGCCTTCATCCAGGCCTTGCCAGAGGGCTATGACACATCGCTTGGCGAGCGGGCCGCCAGCCTGTCCGGCGGGCAGCGCCAACGCCTCGCCATCGCCCGCGCCATTTTGCGCGATGCCCCGGTCCTGCTGCTTGACGAGGCGACCAGCGCTCTCGACTCAGAGAGTGAGCAACTGATCCAGGCCGCCGTGGAGACCCTGTCCGAGGGACGAACAACCCTGGTGATCGCCCACAGGCTGGCGACCGTGCGTTCGGCAGACCGGATTATCGTTCTGGAGAACGGGCAAGTGGTCGACACCGGTCGCCATGACGACCTGCTTCAGCGCGGCGGTCTCTACGCCCGATATGTCGAGCTGCAATTCGGTCAGGTCGACGCCTAGGCTGCCGGTTCCGGTTTTGCCGATTTCGACGGCTTGGCGTCGCTTCGCACAAGGACGTTGCGGCCGGGCGCCTTGCGGATCGCCTTCAGCTTGCCATCACCGGGCGTGCGCGGCGGGACATCGTCGCCCGAGCGGTCAAACAGCCAGGCGCGCCAATCGCCCCACCAGGAGCCGGGATGCTCCGATGCGCCGCCGATCCAGTCTTCGACGGTCTCGGGTAGGGCGTCATTGGTCCAGTACTGGTATTTCTTGGCGTCGGGGTGATTGATCACGCCGGCAATATGTCCGGAGCCCGCCATCATGAAGCGGGCCGGGCCGCCAAACAGGCGGGCGGCGCGATACACGGACGGGTAGGGCGCGATATGGTCCTCGCGGGATGCCTGGATATAGACCGGTGTCTTGACGGCACCGAGATCCAGCGTGTGGCCGCCGAGCTCGAGCTCGCCCTTCGCCAATCGGTTATTCTTGTAGAAATTGTCGAGATACCAGAGGTGCAGGGCCTTGGGCATGCGCGTCTGGTCGGCATTCCAGAACAGGAGGTCGAAGGCTTGAGGCTGGCGGCCGAGCAGGTAGTTATTGACCACGAAGGACCAGACAAGATCGTTCGAGCGCAGGAGATTGAATGTGTCCGCCATCGAGCGTCCGTCCAGAACACCGCCCTGGCTGTCCATGATGCGCTCGATTTCCTTCAGCCAGACATCATCAATGAAGATGAGCAGATCACCGGCCTTTTCGAAATCCGACTGGGCCGCGAAGAAGGTTGCCGAGGCAATTCGTTCTGACTGGCCTTCCGCCTCAAGCCAGGCCATGGCCGAGGAAAGGAGCGTACCCGCCACGCAATAGCCGACTGCATTGACAGAGGTTTCGCCGGTGGCAGCCTCGATCGCGTGCAGGGCTGCAAACAGCCCCTCATGCATGTAATCCTCGAAGGTCTTGTCCTTGAGCTCCGGGCCCGGATTGACCCAGGAAATCAGGAAGACGGTGAAGCCCTGATCGACCAGCCAGCGGATCATGGAATTCTTTTCGCGCAGATCCATGATGTAGAATTTGTTGATCCAGGGCGGCGCTATCAGCAGTGGACGCGCCTTCACGCTCTCTGTTGTCGGCGCGTACTGGATCAATTCCATCAGATCGTTCTGGAAGACGACCTTGCCCGGCGTTGTCGCCATGTCGCGGCCGACCTTGAACCCGTCCGTATCCGTCTGGGTGAGCGCCAGTCGCCCGTCGCCGGCTGCGAGATCATCGAGCAGGTTCTGCAATCCCCTGGTCAGGTTCTCTCCCTGGCTTTCCATGGTTGCGCGGAGTACGTCGGGGTTGGTCAGGGCAAAATTCGTGGGCGACAGCGCATCCGTCATCTGTTTGGTGAGAAACTCGACTTTGCGCTTGGTCCGCTCATCGATGCCGTCAACGCTGCCGACCAGACCCATCATGAAATGCTGGTTGAGCAGATAGGATTGCTTGATCGCGTCGAAAACCGGGTTTTCCGACCAGTCAGCCGAGCGCCAGCGCTTGTCACCGGGTTCGGGACTGATGGCCGGCGTCGTCGGCGAATCACTGGTCATCATCCGCTTGGTCGTGTTCGACCAGAGATCGATATAGCCCTTCATGAGATCGGCCTGGGCTTGCATCATGAGGTCGGGCTGTTCGGCAATCTTAGCCCAGACTTCCTGGAATTCCGGCGCCGAATGAAAGGGGTCGGCATTGGGCAGGACCGGATCGCCCTCAATCGCCTTGCGCATGACGTCTGACATCAGGTGCTGCGACTTCAATGAGGCCTGCATCAGATTGCGCGATACCTTGTCGAGGGCGTCGAATTCCTTTTCGGAGAACCCGGCCCAACCAGGCGTGTCGGCCTTGTCATCAGGCTTGCCGGGATCCTTATTCTTGTCATTTCCCGACGTGTCGCTCATGGCAATCCCTTGTGATCAACAGGTGACTCAGACCCTTATCAGCGTATAGAAAGCGCGACGCGCGTCCAGCGCGAGGAGAGCCCATGAAACATGTCCTGTTCGTCCTGTGTGTGACGCTCGGTGCTGGCGGCTGCGCCGTGATCGACATGCCGGCGTCCGATGATGCCAATCCGAGCTGGGTTGATGAACGTCTCGCCCGAGCCGGGGATAGACGAGAAGCACCGCCCGTGGTACCGGTAACATCCCTTCCACAGAGCGAAGCGGGGGCCATGGATGCTGCCACGCAGCGCCTGCTCGATGAGCGCGCCGCCATGCAGGCCGAGGCCTTACGCCGCGAAGAGGAAAACCGGCGTGGGGACGCCAGTGATTTTGTGAGTGACGGGCAGGCCCGAACCCAGCCTCCCCAGCAATAGGATCGGCGTAAAGCCGCCCGTTCCGCACCCGGACGGGATGATGAGGAAGACGAAATGAGCGACACGCAAGCCCTGACCAATCTGGCCTTTCAGGCCGTTCGTGCGGCTGAGCACGCAGCCGTGGCAGCCTATGGCTGGATCGGGCGTGGTGAAAAGGAATTGGCGGACCAGGCCGCAGTTGACGCTCTGCGCACGGGCTTGAACGCCATGCCCATGAAGGGGCGGATCGTGATTGGCGAGGGCGAGCGTGACGAAGCGCCAATGCTCTTCATTGGTGAGGAAGTCGGGACGGGCGAAGGCCCCGAGATCGACATCGCACTGGATCCGCTCGAAGGCACGACGCTGACCGCAAAAGGGCAACCCAATGCGCTGGTCCTGGTCTCCTTCGCGCTCCGCGGCGGTCTGCTGCATGCGCCGGATACCTATATGGACAAGATTGCTGTCGGCCCGGGTCTGCCCGCTGGCGTGATCGATCTCGATGCCTCGCCCGCGGATAATGTCCGCAATCTGGCCAAGGCCAAGGGTGTCGACCCATCCGAGATCACCGTCTGTATCCTCGAACGCGAGCGTCACCAGCCCATCATGGATGGTGTGAAATCGGTCGGTGGCCGCATTCGCCTGATCCCCGATGGCGATGTCGCCGGCGGGATGGGGACGGCGGGCCTCGGTGCCGGTGTCGACCTCTATATCGGCCAGGGCGGCGCCCCTGAAGGTGTGCTGCTCGCTTCGGCCCTGCGCTGTATCGGTGGCCAGATGCAGGCGCGTCTCGTCTTCCGCAATGATGATGAACGTGTGCGTGCGGCCCGGACCGGGGTGACGGATCTCGATCGCAAGTATGACGTCGCCGAACTGGCGGCGAGCCATTGCCTTTTCGTCGCCGCCGGCGTCACCGATGGTGATCTGGTCGATGGTGTGCGCAAGGAGGGCGATCTGGTCCACACGCATACGCTTTTGCTCGACTCAGCCGATCATTCCGTCCGCCGTATCCGGTCAGCCCGACCGGCGGCCTGATCGATGGTGTGATGCTCGACGACAATCCGACACAATCCGGCGGCTCATCTCCACTCCTGGGGGTGAGCCGTTCGCTATCCGGCAAACGCTGGAGGCTGCGCGAGGCGGATGAGGGCGAGATTGTCACCATCGCCCGCCAGCAGGGCGTGCCCGACGCGCTCGCGCGGGTCATGGCGGCGAGGGGTATCACCGCGCAAGGCGCAGCGGGCTATCTCGCGCCGCGCTTGCGTGACAGTTTTCCCGATCCCGCCGATTTCGCCGATATGGACAAGGCCGCCCGCCTCGTATGGGAGGCGATCGAGACGGCACGCCCGATGGCGGTATTCGCCGATTACGATGTCGACGGTGCGACCTCGGCCGCTCAACTCATCCGGTATTTCCGGCATTTCGACCATGATGCGGAGATTTACGTGCCTGACCGTGTCGAGGAGGGGTATGGCCCGTCGGGCGAGGCGTTCGACACGCTGAAAGCGCGCGGCGCGGAGCTCGTCATCACGGTGGATTGCGGCGCTGCTGCCCACGCGGCTCTGGAGCATGCGGCGACCATCGATCTCGACGTCATCGTCATCGACCACCATTTGATGGATGCGGCGATGCCGCCCGCCGCGGCGCTGGTCAATCCCAACCGGGCCGACGACAAATCCGGTTGCGGTCATCTCGCGGCTGCCGGGGTAACCTTTGTATTCCTCGCGGCACTCAATCGCGAAGGCCGGCGGCGCGGGACCATCACGCCTGACAATGAGCCCAATCTGCTCGACTGGATCGACCTCGCCGCCCTCGGCACGATCTGTGATGTCGTTCCGCTCACCGGCATTAATCGAGCGATCACCGCCCAGGGCCTGAAGGCGATGACCGGCTGGCGCAATCTCGGTCTGCGAAGCCTGGCCGAAAAGTCGGGCGTGGAAGGTGAGGCGACGACCTATCATGCCGGTTTCCTGATCGGGCCGCGTATCAATGCCGGCGGCCGGGTCGGCAAATCGGATCTCGGCGCGACCCTGCTGACCACCGAGGATGAGGCCGTGGCGCTGCGGATTTCCGATCAACTCGACCGGCTCAACGCCGAGCGTCGCGCCATCGAGGCGGACGTGCTGGACGCTGCCAGCGCCCAGCTAGAAGGCCAGGCATCGGACCGGGCGATCCTGATTGCCGCCGGCGAAGGCTGGCACCCTGGCGTGATCGGCGTTGTGGCCGGCCGGCTGAAGGAACGTTTCGACAAGCCCGTCATCGTTATCGGGATTGATCGCGAAGCGACACCGCCCGTCGGCAAGGGGTCCGGTCGCTCCGTACCCGGCGTAAATCTGGGCGGCGCGATCGCGGCGGCCCGCGAGGCCGGCCTGTTGCTCTCCGGCGGCGGTCACGCCATGGCCGGTGGGCTCAGCGTCGATCCGGACCGGATAACAGAGCTCGTCGCCGATCTCGACACACGTCTGGCGCCCGAACTCGCAGCCGCAGCCGATGCCATGGCGCTGAAGGCCGATGGTGTCTTGTCCGCCTCCGGGCTCACGCTCGACCTCGCACGCACGCTGGAACAGGCGGGTCCTTACGGTCAGGGCAATGCGGAACCGTGCTTTGTCCTGCCAAGGATGCGGGTCAGCTTCGCCAAGCGTGTAGGCACGGATCATGTGCGTTTCACGCTCACCGATATCGACAGCCGCCGGGTCGATGGTATTTGCTTTCGCTGCGCCGATACGCCAATTGGCGAGGCCCTGCTGGCGGCGGGCCCGGACTTGTTCCACGCTTTCGGACGCCTTAAACTGGACAGCTGGCAGGGCCGGGAACGCGTGCAGCTCCACCTGGAAGACCTCGCAACTGCAGCGGAATGATTTTTTGCAGAAATCCCGCTTGCAAGGATGCTCAGGCTTTTCTATACGACGGCCCTCACATCGCTGCGGTCCCTTCGTCTATCGGTTAGGACGCCAGGTTTTCAACCTGGAAAGAGGGGTTCGATTCCCCTAGGGACTGCCACGATGTCCTCCCCATACAGATGATGATGCGAGATCAGCCGGTCGCCATGCCCATTGCGCGGGCAGTCCGGGTTTGCCTCTGCGCGGGGCGCGGGCTATAGGCCCACACCGAAACCGAAAGCGGAGCGTACGGGCATGGCCCATCTGTCGACCAAATCCTATGGCAATGAGCGCGGTCTGTCCTGTTGCTCTCGGCAATGGGCTGCGGACAGCCATTGCGCGCTTCTGCACGGCTATTCCTTCGGCTTCAACTTCGTGTTCGCCGCGGAACAGCTCGACAAGCGGGGCTGGGTGCTGGATTTCGGCAAGGATGGTTTCGGGCCGATCAAGGAGTGGCTGCACGACATGTTCGACCACTCACTCCTGGTCGCGCGCGATGATCCCGAGCGGCCGATGCTTGAAGCGCTCGGCGAGTGCGGCCTGGCCAAGATTCGTCTTGTCGAGGGTACGAGCTGTGAGCGTATGGCCGAGATGGCCTTTCACAAGGCGTCCGAGATCGTGGCCACGGCGACGGGTGGCCGCTGCTGGGTCGAGTCGGTGGAATGTTCTGAGCATGCCTCGAATTCGGCGATCTATCGTTCCGCTGCAGCGGTTGAGCGTCTCGCCCAGACCGAGCGTTTGCAGGTCTCGCTGACCGAAGATTGAGACTCAGCGGTTATCCGGCTCAATTTTCCAGTCAAATTCACGTGTTTTGATGTGTTCACGGAGCATTTCCGAGCCTATGGCCGGATCAAGGTGCATAAAAAATTCGCCTGATACGGGAAAAAATGCACATTACCGAACTGTCATGCTAAGCGCATCAAGTAGCGTGGAGAATTCTACAAAACCACAAGATATAGTAGTTGAAGGGGTGAGAATGGCTCGCACTATCAATATTTAGGTCAGAGCCAATACGGCCCAAAGCCGAATTCATCTTCTCTTAACCTATCAGTTTGTGTAACAACCTTTCGCTCGAGGGTTGTTTAAGCGAGTGACATTATGGTTTTGGCTCACGAAGTGTTTGAAGACACGGAGATGCTTGAGCTCGAAGGCCGGGTGAAGTGGTACGATCCGGCTCGGGGCTATGGGTTTATCGATGCAAGTGACGGGCAGGGGGACATCCTGCTTCATGCGAGCTGCCTCAGGCGGTTCGGGCAAGGTCCGGCGCTTCCCAATGCGAAAGTGCTGTGCAAAGCGGTTCAGGGCGACAAGGGCCGACAGGCGGTCGAACTGGTTGAGATGGTGGGCGGCGATGCCGAAGCCGAGACCCGACCACGACGTTTCCATCCTTATGCCGTTACAAACGCGCCTTTCAGCGAGGCGGTGGTGAAATGGTTCGACGCGCTGCGTGGATACGGATTTGTCACCTGCGACGAGGTCGAGGGTGACGTCTTCCTGCACGCAGCCACTCTGCGGCGCGCGGGGCTGGACGATATCCAGCCCGGTGATCGCCTCGAGGTTCGCTGTGTCGAGGGCCCCAAGGGCGCGCTGGCCGCGGAAATCAAGCCTGCCGGCGCGGCCTGACTATCAAGGGCGGGTGACCTGCGTCGCCCGCCGCTTTCCCTTGCGTTTGACCGTTGCGCGCCCACGGGTGCGCGGTTAGCTTGCGGCCATGCGAAACCTGATCCTCTCCAGCCTTCTGGCTCTTGGTCTGGCCGGCGCCGTTTCGGCCCAGCCCGCCACTCCTCAACCTGCTCTTGACCCGACTGCACAGGATGCGCCGATCATATTCGGTGGTCCCGATGTCGTCCGGATCGACACGGCGAGTGGCGCCAGTCATGTCATCATGGCGGAGATCGCAACGACGCTTGACCAAAAACAGCGCGGGTTGATGTGGCGCGAGAGCATCGAGCCGGGCACGGGCATGCTGTTCGAGTATGCGCCGCCGGAATCAGCCTCCATGTGGATGCGGAACACGCTGGTCGATCTGGATATTGTTTTCATCGATCCGGAGGGCAGGATTGTGAAGATCATTGCCTATGCCCAGGCCGAATCGCTGCGCAGCCTTGCCGCGGAAGCCAGTGTTTCCGGCGTCCTGGAGCTGGGCGCGGGGCAGGCGATCGAGCTGGGACTGCGCCCGGGTGATAGTGTTCACCACGCCATTTTCGGTAATGATGGCGAGCCGGCAGCGGTCGCGGACGATGATGATGCTGCAGAGGAAAGCCCTGTCGAGGCGCAGTAGGCTTGCCTTAATCGGAACGCGCTTACATAAGGGCACTCAGTCGGGGCGTGGCGCAGTCTGGTAGCGCATTCGCTTTGGGAGCGAAGGGTCGCAAGTTCGAATCTTGCCGCCCCGACCATTTGCCGGGCCTTCGCAGGGTCCCGCCCGGCAATGTCGTGATATGATTGGGAGAGACGCATGTTCGCAAAGATCTATCGTCCCGCACGCAATGCGATGCAATCCGGTCGCGGCAAGACCAAAAGATGGGTGCTCGAATTCTCGCCCGAGATGGCCAAGCGCCCCGACCCGCTGATGGGCTGGACCTCGTCCTCCGACATGCGTGGCCAGATCAAGCTGACCTTTGACACCCAGGAAGATGCGGTGGCCTATGCCAAGCGTCAGGGTATTCCGTTCCAGGTCGTCGAGCCGCATGAACCAAAGCGTTACGCGAAATCCTATGCCGATAATTTCTCGGCCGATCGCAAACAGCCCTGGTCGCACTAGGCGCCTCGCCTGACAGTTTTCAGCTTCCGTAGCTCAACCGGATAGAGCGCCCGCCTTCTAAGCGGATGGTTGCAGGTTCGAGTCCTGCCGGAAGCGCCAGCTTTCCTGCGCACGACAACTCACTCCGCGGTCCCGTCCCGAGGGGGCGGGCTCGCCCGGTTCAGCGTATGGCCGCGACAGCTGCGAAACCGCGCTCCAGATCGGCGACCAGGTCTTCGGGGGCTTCGAGACCGATAGAGAGACGGATCAAGGCGCCGTCATGGCTGTGGTCGGTCTTCGTGCGCTTCAATTGCGGATCGCAATGGATGGCGAGGCTTTCATAGCCGCCCCAGGAAAAGCCCATGCCAAAGACTTCCAGCGCGTCCAGGAAACGCTCGGACATCGCCACATCCCAGCCCGGGACCTCAAAGGCGAAGAGCCCGCAGGCACCGGTGAAATCGCGCTGGAAAATGGCATGGTCGGGATGATCCGGGCGGGCCGGGTGTCGAATGGCCCCGACCTCTGATCGGGCGGCGAGCCAGTCGGCGATGGCCAGGCTGCTGGCAGCGCTCCGCTCCATGCGGACCGCCATCGACCGCAGGCCGCGCAAGGCGAGATAGGCATCGTCCGGCCCGGTATGGAAACCGAAGGCGCGCTCTGTGGTTTGCAGTCTCTGGAACAGCGCCTCATCGCGCGCGACGACAGCGCCCATGAGCAGGTCGGAATGCCCGCCCACATATTTGGTCAGTGCCTGGACCGCGTAATCGACGCCAAGCTGAAGCGGCTTGAAAGTCAGCCCGGCGCTCCAGGTATCGTCGATAATTGTGGTGACACCCTTGTCCCGGGCAATTCTTGCGATCGCCGGGACGTCCTGCATTTCCATCGTCAGGGAGCCCGGGCTCTCCAGCAGGATAGCCTGGGTCTTGTCGGTGATCAGGTCCGCGATCTCGGCGCCCATGCGCGGCGCGAAGAAACGGGTCGTGATTCCATAGCGCGACAATTGGGTCAGCAGGAAATTGCGGACCGGCCCGTAGATACAGTCGGCAGCCAAGATTTCCCCGCCAGCCTCGGTCGCGGCAAGGATGGACAGCGTATTGGCCATCAGGCCGGATGAGGTGAGGGCCGAACCCGCTCCCCCCTGCAACTCGGTGAGGGCGGTGCGCAGGGCGTCATGGGTCTCCAGACCCACCCGGCCATAATGCTTGCGGCTTGGCGGAAAGTCGTAGAGTGCGGCGGCCGACGGCGCCAGCATGGTCGATCCGCGCGCTACGGAAGGATTGACCTGTCCGCGCTCATCATGCGGTCGGCCCAGGCGGGTGAGGCGGGTATCGTCTTTCATGGCGCGGCGCGTCCCGTTTCGATTTCGGTGTCGGGACAGCTGCCCCATTCGCTCCAGGATCCGTCATAGACGGCGGAATCGTATCCCAGACAATCCAGTGCCAGCGAAACAATGCAAGCCGTGACCCCAGAGCCGCAGCTCGTGATGGTCGGCCGGTCCGGATCAAATCCGGCTCGCGTGAAGAGCGTTTCGTCGATCCGGAGCTTGCCCTCCGTTGTCAGCAAGGTCGTGTAGGGCAGGTTTCGCGCGCCGAGCATGTGGCCACCGCGCATGTCCGGGCGCGGTTCGGGGATACGCGCCGCAAAACGAGCCTTGCCGCGGGAATCCAGAATCTGGCTCCGCCCGGATTTGACCGCCGCTGCCACACTGTCCCGGTCTGCGAGGCGGGCCGGAATCAAGGCCGCCTCGAAATCACCCTTCGTCCAACGCGATGCTGGCCGGTCTGCGACCGGCCCCGATGCGGCTATCCAGGCCGGCAGACCGCCGTCAAGAACCGCGACACCTTCATGTCCCATGGCCCGGAACATCCACCAGACACGGGCGGCGCTGAACAAGCCGAAACGGTCATAGACGATCAGCCTGCTGGCGCCATTGATGCCAAGCCCGCGGGCGTGTCGGGTAAAATCCGGGGCGGACGGCAACATGTGCGGCAGCGGGTTGGCGGTGTCCTTGACGGTATCAATATCGAATGGACGCGCGCCGGGTATATAGCCTTCGGCGCCATCCTGCGGCCCGGCTGGGAAGGTCCAGCTGGCATCCAGGAAAATGGTGTCAGGGTCGGACAGCCGCGAAATCGCGGCGCCCGCGTGGATCAGGCTTGTGCCCATCAGGCCAGCCAGGCCGGCACGGGCAGGCCTTTTTCGCGCAGGAAATCCGGATTGTAGAGTTTGGATTGATAGCGGGCGCCGTGATCACAAAGGATGGTCACGATCGTATGGCCCGGCCCCAGATCGCGTGCCATGTGCATGGCGCCGGCGATATTGATCCCGGAAGACCCGCCCAGACACAGGCCTTCCTTCTGGGTCAGGTCGAAAATGATCGGCAGGGCCTCTTCATCGCGAATACGATAAGCGCGGTCGACCTGGATGCCCTCGAGATTGGCCGTCACCCGGCTCTGGCCGATCCCTTCCGTGATCGACGTGCCTTCGGCCTTGAGCTCACCATCCTTGAAAAACCCGTAGAGCGCCGCGCCGCCCGGGTCGGCGATTCCGATCTGGACATTCTCCCGCCTGGCCTTCAGGCCGCGGGACAGACCGGCGAGCGTGCCTCCCGATCCAACGGCGCAGATGAAGCCATCCAGCTTGCCGTCGGTCTGGTCCCAGATTTCTTGCGCCGTGGTGGCAGCGTGGAAATCGCGATTGGCGGTATTGTCGAACTGGTTGGCCCAGATAGCCCCATTGGGTTCGCTCTCACTCAGCTCCGCTGCCAGCGTCCCGGAATAGCGAGCATAGTGATTGGGATTGGCGTAGGGCACGGCATCCACTTCGATCAACTCGGCCCCGAGCAATCGAATGGCATCCTTCTTCTCCTTGGACTGGGTGCGTGGAAAGACAATCACCACTCGATAGCCGAGGGCGGCACCAACCAGGGCGAGACCGATCCCGGTATTGCCGGCCGTGCCTTCCACAATCGTGCCGCCAGGGCGCAGCGCACCACTGGCTTCCGCAGCTCGGATAATCCCCAGAGCTGCGCGATCCTTGATGGATCCGCCCGGATTGAGAAACTCCGCCTTGCCGAGGATTTCGCATCCCGTGGCTTTCGAGGCGGCGTTCAATCGTATCAGCGGGGTGTGGCCGATCAGGTCAATAACGCTGCGGGCAGGTTGCACGGGCAAGTCTCCTAGGCTGGGGCTGACCAGTGTCAGTTGGTGTCGCGGATGGAAAAGAAAATGGCAAGGCCTGCAATCCGGATCGTGCTTCAAAGCGTAGTCCAATCATGACCCGCCATACTCCCATGATTCAAGCCATCCCGCTCGCCCTTGCCACGCTCAGCTTTGCGACGCCTGGCGCGCTCGCTGACACGCCAGATGATGTCACTTTCGATGTATTCCGGAACGGTTCGCCCTTTGGCGAACACCGGGTGGAATTCTCCGAGCGACCCGATGGGCGGATGGAAGTCGAGATCGAAATCGGTCTGCGGGTCGGTTTCGGACCGGTGACCGTATTTCGCTACGAGCATGAGTCCGAGGAGGTCTGGGACGGAGGCGAGCTGGTTTCGCTGACGGCCTCGACGCTGAAGGATGGTGACCGCACCCGCTACGCGCTGTCTCGCGATGAAGCGGGGCGCCTGATCTCGCAAGACGGCTGGATCGAGGACCTGGTCCCGTCCAGTCACTGGTCCGGCTATATGGCGGGCCTTCCGGCGGTACTCAACACCGAGACCGGTGAGCCAATGGACGTCACGATCGAGGATCTGGGGATGGACCGGGTCGAGACCGGAAGTGGTCTGATCGACGCCCGCCGCTACCGGATGACCGGCTCTGTCACGGTCGACCTTTGGTATGATGCAGAGGGCCGCTGGGTCGGTTGCGCCTTCTCTATCCGCGACCAGAATATCGTCTACCGCCTTCGCGATAACTGAGTTCAGCTGGTCGCGTCCGCCTCGGCTGCCGCGCTCGAGGCACATTCCTTCATGTGCTGATAAGCGGCGAGAGCGCTCTCACGCCCCTGCTTCAGGTCGACGACCGGGCGCGGATAGGTCTTGCCAAGCGTGACACCGGCCATGGCGAGGATACCATCCGGCTGGTCCCAGGGCGCATGGATCGCTTTGCTGTCGAGCTTGGCCAGCTCCGGAACCCACCGCCGCACATACACCCCGTTCGGGTCGAATTTCACGCCCTGGCTTACCGGATTGAATACCCGAAAGTAGGGGGCCGCATCGGCGCCGGATCCGGCAACCCATTGCCAACTCGCGGCATTCACATTGAGGTCGGCATCGACCAGGGTATCCTCGAACCAGATCATGCCGTCGCGCCAGTGAACGCCGAGATGCTTGATCAGGTAAGACGCGACGATCATGCGCGTGCGGTTGTGCATCCAGCCCGTTTGCCAGAGCTGGCGCATCGCCGCATCGACGATGGGCACGCCGGTCTGGCCGCGCTTCCACGCCTCCAGCCCGTTATTATTCTTGCGCCAGGGAAAATGATCGAACTGGCTGTTGAAGTTCGCCTCTCTCAAATCGCCGAAATGGAATGCGAGATAGATGGCGAAGTCGCGCCAACCCACTTCCGAGAGGAATTTCTCCATCGGTTGGAACGCGCCGCCGCGCTCGGCGTGATCACGGGCACGGTGCCACACGGTTCTCGGCGAAATTTCACCCCAGGCAAAATGCGGCGAAAGGCGTGACGTGCCTTCGCGGTCGGGGCGATCGCGGTCGGTAGGGTAGGCGGCCATGGGGCCGCAGAGGAAGGCGTCGAGTTTCGCGTGGGCGCCGGCCTCGCCAGGTGTCCAGTCCTGGTCAAAGCCACTCGCCCAATTGGGGCGGCTCGGCAACAGACTCCAATCCTCCAGGACCTCGCTTGCGACCTTTTTACCGTTGATCAGCTGCGTGGGGGCCGGCAAGGGCGCGCGCGGATCAAGGTTCCGCAGCGCCGCCTTCCAGAACGGCGTGAAAACGCGATAGGGCTTGTCCGATCCATTGAGATGGGAAGCCGGGTCGATGAGTGTGCTGCCCCGAAATGTGCGGGGCCTGATCCCCGAACGCTCAAGCTGGCGGGCGAAGCGTCTGTCGCGCGCATCAATCTCGGGCCGGTCGGCGCGGTTCCAGTAGATCTCGCCGCATGATGCTTCGCGAGCCAGGGCCGGCAAGATCTCGGCCGGGTCACCGCTGCGCAGGACCAGGCGCGCGCCGCGGGCCGACAAGTCCTCGGCGAGGCGTTCGAGGGAGTGGTGCAGCCACCAGCGTGCCGCGGCGCCCGGGGCTGTTGCAGTCTCGCCCCCGGTTTCATGGATGAAAACGCAGACAAGCTTGTGCCCGCTGCGAACTGCGGCATGAAGCGCCGGATTATCAAGGACCCGAAGGTCTCGCCGAAACCAGACGAGGGCGGTATCGGTGGCGCTGGAACTTGCCATTCTTGTCCTGTCGCTCAATAAGGGCCTTGTCTCGCTACGTCATCGATCCGATATCGGATCAGTCGAGCGACAGCATTCGCGTCCACAAGGAGAGCCCGCGTGAGCCAGGTCAATTCCGTCATTTCCATCCCGCGTCCCGGTCGCAATCCGATCGAGATCGGCAATGACCGCAAACTCACGATGATTGCGGGCCCGTGCCAGCTCGAAAGCCGCCAGCATGGGCTGGAAGTTTCGGCCCAATTGCGTGAGATCGCCGATCGTCTGGATGTCGGCCTGATCTACAAGACCTCCTTCGACAAGGCGAACCGCACCAGTATCAAGGCGCAACGCGGCCTCGGCCTTGAGGCTTCACTCCCGGTCTTTGCAGAGATCCGCGAGACGAGCGGACTGCCAGTGCTGACGGATGTGCATTCCGAAGAGCAGGCGCGTATCGCCGCGCAGGCAGTCGACATTCTCCAGATCCCGGCCTTCCTCTGCCGTCAGACCGACCTCTTGATTGCGGCGGCCGAGACCGGCAAGCCGATCAACGTCAAGAAGGGCCAATTCCTGGCACCCTGGGACATGAAAAATGTGATCGAGAAGATCGCGGCAGCGGGCAATCCCAACATCATGGCGTGTGAGCGCGGCGCCAGCTTTGGCTATAACACGCTGGTATCGGACATGCGCTCGCTGCCGATCATGGCGCAGTTCGGCGCACCGGTGGTCTTCGATGCGACCCACTCGGTCCAGCAGCCCGGCGGTCAAGGCGCGTCTTCGGGCGGCCAGCGCGAATTTGTCCCCACCCTGGCCCGCGCAGCGGTGTCGATCGGTGTCGCGGCTGTGTTCATGGAAACGCATCCGGATCCCGACAATGCGCCATCCGACGGACCGAATATGGTGCCGCTTGATCAGTTCGAGGCTCTGGTGAAGCGCCTGCTGGAATTCGACGCCCTCGCGAAAGGGCTGTAGCCAGCCGGCTCAGAACTCGCGTCGGTCCGGGATCGGAACAACCGGCGCATCCTCGACATCCTCGACAATCTCGAGAGGCGGCGCCCAGCGACGTTCTTCCTGCAGGATACTGATCAGCGTAAAGGCGCGTTGCGCCGCATCCAGGCGCAGGTCCTCGTAGAAGAGGTTGAAGGGCGGCTCCCTGAAGTCCTCGGCCAGGCGATTCGGCCTTTGCAGGTCGCGGTGACGGGGCTCGTCGACAAATAGTATCCCGTCGGCGCACTGGGCGCCTGTCTGTCCGGGGATCGGCGCGGGCGTCGTATCCGGCGGCAAGCCTTCAGCGGCCACACCGCCGCGATGCTGACGCGCCGAGGCATATTCACTGGTCCGGGTGCCCAGGACCGGATTGATGCACAACAGGCCCCGTCCTTCCACAAAGGCGAGATTGCGATCCGGGGTCCAGCTCATCGTGCGTTCGGTAAGAATGCGGATCCGGTCAGATTCCTCTGTCTGTGCATAGGAATAGGCAAAGACGCAGCGAACATCCTCCGCCGTTTCACAAGGCGGGATGTCGGCAAGCGCATCGGAGAACAAGTCGAGCGGGACGGGTGCGTCAATGATATAGGCCGCCACCAATCGACTGCGGAGCGTTTCGTCCTGCGCAAAGCGGTCGATCAACAAGCCGAGCGCGTGAAACCCGCCCTGACCGACGCCAGAGAGAATGATTGGACGATCAGGACCGATGTCTTCCAGAAAAGCGTCGAAGGCCCGCGCGACATCCTCATGGGCAAACAGGCGGGCCTGGACGCTGTCCTCCCGGTTATTCATGAAGGCATAGAGCGCGGCCTGCCGGTAGCGTGGCGCGAACAGGACGCCGGAACGCGCGAAGGGGGCCGCGTAATTGGGCAGGGCGATGTCGATGACCTGGCGATTTGCGCTTTCCTTGTCGAGCGCGCCATTCCAGTTGGCACCGCCGGAATAGGTGGTCGGATGGACGAAGAAGACGGCGGCTTCCTCAGGATCGCTGAAATCGCCCCGCGCGAACCAGGCGTCCGCTGCGGCGTAGTCTGCCGGCGGGGGCGGGCTATAGGTCTGGAACGGTTCGCCGGGGTCCTGGAATGTCTGGAAAATCTGGTCGCGCAGCAACCAGCCAGCGAGAGCTGCAACGACCAAGAGGCCGAGACTCCCGGCGACGACCATCCAGCGCGCGATCGAGATCGGATTGGCGAGCATGTCGAGGCTTTTCCTTGTAACGCGAACTGTGTGTGAAGATCGTGCAGCGGCGATTGGCGACCGATTTGGCTTACCCTATGCTGACACGGCTGCCGGGGGGTAGTGTTTACGCCGATCCGGCGTCATCTGGACGGGAGCGCCATGTTTCGCTGGCTTCGCAACAGTTTCCTCACCGGTATTGTGATCGCCACGCCACTGGGCGTGACCTTCTATCTCATCGTGTCATTCGTCGGCTTCGTCGACAATGTGGTCAAGCCCCTGATCCCGGCCCGCTATAATCCGGAAACCTATCTGCCGGCGGATTTCACCATTCCCGGACTTGGGGTTCTGATCGCGGTCATCCTGCTGACGGCCCTTGGCGCACTGGCGGCGAATATCTTCGGCCGAACCCTGATCGGGATTGGCGACCGCATTCTCAATGGTGTTCCGCTGGTCCGGAATGTCTATGGCGCGCTGAAACAGATCATGGAAACGGTGTTCTCCGGAAAGGCCAATTCCTTCAAGGAAGTGGTGCTGATCGAATACCCGATGAAAGGTCTTTATGTCGTGGCTTTCGTGTCGGCCGAAGGGCAGGGCGATCTCAAGCACAAGATTTCCGATGACGTGGTGGCACTTTTCGTCCCGACCACACCCAATCCGACATCGGGCTTCCTGCTCTATACGCCGCGAGCCAATACGATCCATGTCGACATGACGGTGGAGGAAGCGGCCAAGCTGATCATTTCCTTTGGAATGGTCACGCCTGACAAGCTGCCCGATGAGGTCCGGGCGAAGTTGCCGGACGAAATCACCAAACCGCACTAGCCCGAGCGAAGGAAGCGAACGCCCTGGTCATGATCGAACAGGTAAAGGAGGGTGCGCAGCGCATCGCCCCTTTCACCCTTGAGTTCGGGATCCTGGTGAACGATCAGGCGGGCATGATCATTGGCAATCTCGATCAGGGCCGCATGTTGCTCGATATCGGCAAGCCTGAACTCCGGTAGCCCGCTTTGACGCAAACCAAGCGGGTCGCCGGCCCCGCGCAAGCGCCAGTCCTCTTCTGCGATCCGGAAACCGTCATCCGTCTCGCGCATCATCTCAAGACGGGCCCGGGCTGTATCGCCGAGGGGCCCCTTGTAGAGCAGAAGGCAGGATGAGGGCTTTTCACCCCGCCCGACCCGACCGCGCAACTGATGCAGCTGGGCGAGCCCGAAACGCTCGGCATGCTCGATGATCATGACTGTGGCATCCGGCGCATCGACGCCCACTTCAATGACCGTGGTGGCGACCAGGATATCCATTTTGCCAGCCCTGAAGGCGGTTGCGACGGCTTCTTTCTCGGCGGGCTTCATGCGGCCATGCAGCAGGCCGACCCGGTCATCGCCGAGGGCGGCGCGCAAATGCCGCCAGCGATCCTCGGCCGCAGACAGCTCCGACATCTCGCTTTCCTCAACCAGCGGGCAGACCCAGTAAACCCGATCTCCGCGACCGATTGCCCGGCGTACGCCTTCGACGACTTCATCCAGCCGGTCCATTGATGCCAGGCGCGTTTCTGGCGGGATGCGGCCGGCCGGCTTTTCATCCAGCCGGGAGACATCCAGGTCGCCATATACCGCGAGCGAAAGCGTGCGCGGGATTGGCGTCGCAGTCATGACAAGCGTGTCGGGGCGTTGCCCCTTGGATGTCAGTCGCAGGCGATCAGAGACGCCGAAGCGGTGCTGCTCGTCGATCACGACAAGGCCGAGATCCGCGAACTCGATCCCGTCCTGGAAGAGGGCATGCGTGCCGCAGACAATATCCACATGGCCCTGCGACATGCGCTCGAGCAGGGCGGCACGTGTTTTTCCCTTGTCGCGCCCGGTCAGCGCGATGACGGAGAGCCCTGCCGGCTCCAGCATCTCGGTCAGGGTTCTGGCATGCTGGCGCGCGAGGATTTCAGTGGGTGCCATGATCGCGGTCTGCACTCCGGCGCCCGCGGCCTGGGCTGCGGCGAGGGCGGCAACGAATGTCTTGCCCGCTCCGACATCACCATGGAGGAGGCGCGTCATGCGGGCGTCGGAGACCATGTCGCGACGGATGTCCTCGAAGGCCCGCATCTGGGCGCCGGTCGGTTTGAACGGCGCCGTGGCAAGGAGTTTGTCGACGGCCTCCGATGACCCCGCCAACGCGCGACCGGATTGGGCACGTCGGCTTGCCCGGACAATTTGCAGGGCCAGCTGGCGGGCAAAGATCTCATCAAAGGCGAGGCGTTCACGTTCCGGGGCGTCCGCCTCGAGTGAGCGTGCCGATTCCGGCGCGTGCAGGGCTTTCAGGGCCGGTTTGAAGGCTGGCCAGGCGTGCTGGTCGTAGACATCCGTCGGGATCCACTCGGGAAGCGTGGGCAGGAGTGTGAGCGCGCCATCGATGGCACGCCGCATGACCTTGGCGGTCAGCCCCGCGGTGAGCGGATAGACCGGCTCGATGAGCGCCATCTCTCCCGCGGCCTCTTCCGTGACCACCAGATCCGGGTGCACGATCTGGATTTCCGACCCGAAACGCTCTGCCTTGCCGGAAATCACCCGCGTCTCGCCCTCGGGCAGGAGCTTGGACAGGTAGTCACGTCGCGCGTGAAAGAAAATCAGGTGGAGGAAACCGGTCTCATCGCGGCATCGCACCTTGTAGGGCTGGCCCTGGCGCTGGGCCGGGATATGGGTTTCCACGATCACGGTCAGCGTGACGATTTCACCGGTCGGCGCGTCCATGATCGGGACCCGCCGGGTCCGGTCGACCAGCCCCGTTGGCGGTGTGAAAAGGACATCACGGATCCGACTGCCGCAAACTTTCTCGACCAGGGTCGCGAGCCTCGGACCGATTCCGGGCAGTTTGGTGACGTCCTGGAAGAGCGGAAAGAGAATCTCTGGGCGCATGATCTGCACCTTATCGGCAAGTTGTGCGGCTGCCACCGGTCGACGGCGGCGATAGGGAGGACTATATGCCCGGGTTATGAGTGATGACATTGAAACACAGCGCAAGAAACTGCGCATTCGTGCCTGGCGCCGCGGCTTCAAGGAAGCCGATCTGATCCTGGGCCGGTTTGCCGACTCTCATCTGGCCGAGCTCGGTCCGCAGGCGCTGAATGATTTTGAGCGTCTGCTGGATGAGCCGGACGCGGATATCTATGCCTGGATCATTGGCAAGCAGCCGACACCGCCCCAGTTCGACACCTCCGTCATGACCGCCCTGAAGGGCTTCCGCGTGGATGCGGATGCCGCGTTCGGCGACGGCCCCAAGCAATAAGCGCAAGGACAGTCCCTGTGGCAGCGACGACGACCGGCGTGTCTGAGACCGAAATGATTGCGGCAGTGCACGGTCAGGCGACTGTCTGTGGGGCGCCGGAAGGGCTTGATGCGCTCGTCTTTGCCGACACGGCCCGCCTGCGCGGCGGTGTGAATGTCTTCATTGCCCGCGATGATTCGCGCGCGGCGGCCTTCGTTTCGGCGCTGCAATTCTTCGCGCCCGATATCGAACTCCTGCGTCTGCCGGCTTGGGATTGCCAGCCCTATGACAGAATTTCGCCCAGCCCGCGTGTGGCTGCGCGCCGGGCAGCGACGCTGGCAAGACTGTCTTCGGGAGATCTTGGCACCGCGACACTGGTCGTCACCACCATAAACGCGATGGCGCAGCGCTGCCCGCCGCGCGCGGTTCTCGAAAGCGCCGGCATTGCCGTCAAGTCCGGCCGAAGCGTCGATCTGGATGACCTCATCCAACATTTCACGGTCAATGGTTATGCCCGTACGGCCACCGTGATGGAGCCAGGCGATTTCGCCGTTCGTGGCGGTGTGGTTGATGTCTATCCGCCTGGCGCTGAGGAGCCGGTTCGCCTCGACTTCTTTGGTGACACGCTTGAATCCATCCGGGCCTTTGACCCGGAGACCCAGCGTTCCCTGCGTCAGCTCAAGGCGATCGAGTTCACGCCGGTGAGTGAAGTCCTGCTCGACGAGGCGAGTATCTCGCGCTTCCGTTCTGGTTTCGTGAAAACCTTCGGGGCCGTACAGGGCGGAGACCCGGTCTATGAAGCTGTCAGCGCCGGTGCCCGTCCGGCCGGTGTCGAACACTGGATGCCGCTTTTCTACGAGCAGCTGGACACGCCCTTCGACTATTTGCCCGCCGGAGCGCTGGTCGCGATCGATCATCTCGCCGATGAAGCGCTGGACGAGCGGCTGAGTCAGGTTGCAGACTATTATGAGGCCCGGATCGTGGCGGGCGAGGCGCGTCACGAATCCGCGCTGTCGGCGCCAACCTATCGCGCCCTGCCAGCCGATGCGCTTTACTTCACCGAGGCGAACTGGACAGGCGCGCTGGCTGATCGCCCGGTTCGCCGCTTTACCGCCTTCCGCGAACCAGGCCCGCAAACGATTGATATCGGGGGCAAGCAGGGGCGCGGCTTTGCGGCGGAACGCATGGCCGAGAACACCAATGTCTTCGATGCGGTTGCCAGCCATATCAAGGCGCTGACCCGTTCAGGCAAGACAGTCATGCTGGCCTCCTGGACCGGCGGCGCCTCGGATCGTCTGGCGAGTGTTCTCGGTGAGCACGGTTTGAACGGCATTCCCCTGATGGACAGCTGGACGTCGGTACCGGCAGACGGGAAGGGCGGCATTTGCCGCGCAATTCTGCCGCTCGAGCGCGGGTTCGAAACCGAGACTCTGGCGGTGCTGTCCGAGCAGGACATATTGGGCGACCGGCTCGCCCGTCCCCGCAAGAAGCGTCGATCCGCCGACATCATCGTCGAGGCCGGTTCGCTTTCGCCAGGCGATCTGGTCATTCATGCCGATCATGGCCTGGGTCGATTCATCGGGCTGAAAACGTTGCCCGTCCAGGATGCGCCGCACGACTGTATCGAGCTGGAATATGCCGGTCAGGCCAAGCTCTACTTGCCGGTCGAGAATATCGAGCTGCTGTCACGCTATGGCGCTGAGTCCGAGACCGCGCAGCTCGACAAGCTGGGCGGCGTGGCCTGGCAGGCGCGCAAGGCCAAGGCCAAGAAGCGCTTGCGCGATATGGCGGACCAGTTGATCAAGATTGCGGCCGAGCGCCTGGCGCGCAAGGCGGACCCGATTGAAGCGTCGAGCGGGATTTATGACGAATTCTGCTCCGCCTTTCCCTATCCGGAAACCGATGACCAGCTGAACGCGATCGATGATGTCTTCTCCGACCTCGCCAAGGGCCGGCCGATGGACCGCCTGATCTGCGGTGATGTCGGTTTCGGCAAGACTGAAGTCGCGCTGCGTTCGGCCTTTGTGGTCGCGATGAGTGGCCAGCAGGTGGCGATTGTCGCGCCGACGACTTTGCTGGCGCGTCAGCACTACAAGACGTTCACGGACCGTTTCAGAGGCTGGCCGGTCAAGGTCCGGCTTTTGTCCCGTCTCGTTTCTGCGAAGGAAGCCAAGGCGACCCGGGACGAGCTTGCTGACGGCAAGGTCGAAATCGTGGTGGGCACCCACGCGCTTTTGGCCAAGACCGTCAAATTCTCGGATCTCGGCCTGCTTGTGGTCGATGAGGAGCAGCATTTCGGGGTGAAGCACAAAGAGCGTCTGAAGGAGCTGCGGTCGGACGTGCATGTGCTGACCCTCACGGCGACACCGATCCCGCGGACGCTCCAGCTGGCGCTGACGGGTATCCGGGACCTCTCCATCATCGCGACGCCGCCAGTCGACCGCCTGGCCGTCCGCACCTATGTCGCCCCCTTCGACCCTGTCAGTGTCCGGGAGGCTTTGCTGCGAGAGAAATATCGCGGCGGGCAGGCTTTCTTCGTCGTGCCCCGGATCTCGGACCTGGAAGAAACCGTCTCCTTCCTGCGGGAGAGCGTGCCGGAAGTGACCTTCGTTTCGGCGCATGGCCAGATGGCGGCGTCACAACTCGAAGACATCATGACGGCCTTCTATGAAGGTCGATATGATGTGCTCCTGTCGACCACCATCGTTGAGTCCGGGATCGACATCCCCACCGCGAACACGCTCATCGTGCACCGCGCCGATCGTTTCGGCCTGTCCCAGCTGTATCAGTTGCGTGGCCGGGTCGGTCGTTCGAAGACACGCGCATATGCCTATCTCACCACGCCCATTCGGCAGACGATCACGGACAGTGCGGAAAAGCGCCTGAAGGTCATGCAGTCGCTGGATTCCCTGGGAGCCGGTTTCACCCTGGCCTCCCATGACCTGGACCTGCGTGGCGGCGGTAATCTGCTTGGCGAAGAACAATCCGGCCATATCAAGGATGTCGGCGTCGAGCTTTACCAGTCCATGCTGGAAGAAGCGGTCGCGTCCCTGCGCTCCGGGGGCAGCGAGGAAGACGAAGGCGAATGGTCGCCGCAGATCAATGCCGGCGGTGCGGTGCTGATCCCCGACCATTACGTCCCGGATCTGGATGTCCGCCTGCAGCTCTATCGTCGCCTTTCATCGCTGGACAGCAAGACAGAGCGCGAAGCGTATGCTGCCGAACTGATCGACCGTTTCGGTCCGCTCCCGAGCGAAGTGGAGACACTGCTTCGTGTGGTCGCGGTCAAGGCGCTGTGCAAACGCGCCGGTGTCGAAAAAGTGGATGCAGGTCCCAAAGGGGCCGTCATCCACTTCCGCAATGACAGGTTCGCGGACCCACCTGGCTTGATAGCGCACATCTCCGCCAATCCGGCCCTGTTCAAGGTGCGTCCGGATCACAAGCTGGTTCTGCGTGCGGAATGGGATGAACCGGAAGATCGCTTGCGCGCCATCGAACGCGCCATGGCGCCCCTGGCCGACCTGTCCATGAAGGCAAAATCAGTAAACCAGACAACGGCTTAGCCAAGCATCTTAGCCTTGTAGGCGAATGGAATTTTGCGGAATGTAAGCCGAAAGAGGTGCCGGTCAGGCGCTGGCAATCACCGGTGTGGGCCGTATCAGGCAGCGGCGTGCGCGCTCGATGAGCGCATCGGCCGTTTCTCCCGGTCGTGTCTGAACCGGCGCAGCCCGTACGCTCAGACGGAAGGGGCGAAGCGGGTCGTCGCTCTCGAAGGCGGTGCATTCTGCTATGGCCGCCACGCGGGCGGCCACGCAATCGATCCCGACCGCATTGGTGAACGGGAGGACTCCGAGAAAGACGTCCGCATCGAAACGGGCGGCTGCATCTTCGGTACGCAGGAGATGGCGCAGCATGGCGGCAAATTGCCGACGGGCCTTCTCGGCCGAGACGTCGTCAGGGCGCTCACTGCCCTCGGGCAGCATGACCTGTAGGGCAATCATCGAGAAACTCAGCTCGTCGCGCGCGCTCGCCTGGAGCAGGTCCTCGACATGGGCTGTGAGATAGGCCGCATGAAAGAGCCCGGTTTCGATGTCCAGCGACCGCGTATCGCGGCAGGATTCCAGGATTGCCTTCGCTTCACGGCGACGGCGACGTTCGTCTGTCAGCGTCAGGACACGTTCGCGCAGTTCGTCATCATCGGTACCGGGCGGCAGCAGATCGGAGACCCCGCGTGCGAAGGCCTCCTCGGCCGCCGTCGAGTCGACATCATCGGTCAGGAGCAATACCGGCGTGTGATAGAGCCGGGCATTGCGGCGCATGGCCGAGGAAATCGTGAAGGCGATATCGCGCTTGTCGGCTGCGTTCAGTACGACGGCGTCAAAGGGGCGCTCGTGCAGGTAGTCGAAGGCGGAATAGGACGAAAAGGCCGCAACAATATCGGCACCGACCGACGCCAGCGTGTGTTGCAGGGCCATGAAGCGAGGCGAAGCGTCGCCGACATAGAGCACGCAGGCCGGCTGGTCCTGACGTTCCACCAGACCGGGTTTCTGGCCGTAGAGCGCGCTGACCTCGGTTCGGCGACGGGCAATGATTTCCATTGTGTGGAGGCGGAACAGGGCGCGTATCCGGGCCGCGATCTGGACCGCCGGCGCGGGCTCGCGGATCCATGCGTCGACCTGGCTGGGCGAGCCAACATTGTCGGGACCCACGACGAGCAGGGGCCGTTCGCCGGGCGCGAAGCGGTGAAAAGCCTTTATGCCATCTTCGACATCGCGGTCACATTCGGCGAGGATGATGCCAACCGCCCAGTCGTGATGGCGACGGGCTGGCGGGCTGTCCGCGCGGACGAGACGGGACTTCAATGACAGGTTTCCGAGCTGTTCGCTCAGGGAGTCCACGCGTTCGGACAAGCCAAATACCAGCACGTCGAGTTCGCGTCCCATTCGTCCCCCAGTCATCGTCGCCGGTCCTCCGGTATTCCGTGAGATTGCCACAAGTGCCACGCTTTCACGAAGATTGATTCGCGAGGTGATCCCCCATGAAAGCCCAAGGTCCTCTAAAAGGCGTTAAAGTGCTCGAGTTTGTTGGCCTGGGACCCGCGCCATTCTGCGGCATGATGCTGTCTGATATGGGCGCAGATGTCGTCCGTATCGACCGCCCCGGTGCGCATGGTGGCGGCGCGGCCGATGTCCTCGCGCGGGGCCGGCGGTCCATCGCTCTCAATCTGAAGGATGAGGCGGACCTGGAAACGGCGCGCCGCCTGATCGCGAGCGCAAACATCTTGCTGGAGGGCTATCGCCCGGGTGTCATGGAGCGTCTGGGCCTGGGGCCGGATATCGCGCTGACGCGCAACCCGGCGCTCGTTTATGGCCGCATGACCGGTTGGGGGCAGTATGGCCCGCTCGCCCACGCCGCCGGCCATGACCTCAATTATATAGCCTTGACCGGGGCTTTGAGCGCAATCGGTGATCGCGAAAAACCGGCCATCCCCCTCAATCTCGTGGGTGATTTCGGGGGTGGGGCCATGTATCTCGGCTTCGGTGTCCTGGCGGCGCTTCATCATGCCCGGGCCAGCGGTGAAGGCCAGGTTGTGGACGCGGCCATTGTCGACGGCGCGACCTCCCTGATGGCATCGCAGTTTCAGCTTGCCGCGTTCGGCCTTTGGTCGCCCGAGCGGGGTAGGAATCTGCTCGACGGCGCGGCACATTTTTACAGCGTCTATGAGTGCGCCGATGGCGGCTTCATTTCCGTGGGGCCGCTCGAACCGGAGTTCTACGCGCTTCTGTGCGAGAAGACCGGTTTTGACGGCCAGACCTGGCCAGCCGACTGGAGCGGCAAGGGGTGGCCGAACGCCAAGGCTGCCATGGCGGACATGTTCAAGAGCCAGTCTCGCGACCATTGGTGCGCGCTGCTGGAAGGGTCGGATGCCTGTTTCGCACCGGTGCTGGACTATGAAGAAGCGGCGCGGCATCCCCACATGGTCGAGCGTGCGGTGCATGCCGAACTGGATGGCGTTCGACAACCTGCGCCTGCTCCCAGATTCTCGGTCACTCCGGGTGCGATTCAGGGCCCCGCCGCGGTGCCGGGAGCCGATCAGGATGCAGTTCTGAGCGACTGGCTGAGCGAGACCTGACGCGTCGTTTCAGCGTCGGGCATGCTCTGTGTCGAGCCCGTCCGTTCTTGCCGTCGAGAGGTCGCAATCGCGGAGATCAGCATAGCGCAATCGTGCGCCGGCGAGATTGACCGGGATCTGGCGATCCGCACCCAGGCTGAGCGGCCCGAGAATGGCGCCTCGCAGGTCGGCATGGGCGAGATTGGCGCCCGTCAGGTCGGCTCCGCGCAAATCTGCACCCCTCAGATCGCATCGACGCAGATCGGCGCCGGTCAGGCGGGCGCCCTGCAATTCGGCTTCGCGCATGTTGAGCCCGGCAAAATTGGCGCGCACGGCCTGAAGCGCGGTCAGTGCAGCGCCTGTGAGTGGTTCAACGCCGCGAAGGTCGAGCCCGTCCAGCCGTGCCGGCTTGCCCTCCTTGCCACCGGTCCTGACCCGTTTCGCATGATCGTCCAGGCGCTGCTGCGGCGTGCGTGGATCCGTGTCGGGCCCCAGGGCTGGCAGGTCGGTCTCGTCCGGCAGGATCCCGGTCAGCAGTCCCTTTGTCGTGGCCATCGTGATGTCCGCGGCCTGTTCGTCGCAATTGCGGAAGTCGGCATCGGTCAGATTCGCACTGCCAAATCCGGTGCCGCTGAAGATCGCGTTGACGAAAACCGCGCCCTCGAGATCGGCCCGGTTGAATCGGGCGGCGGACAGGCTGGTCTCGTCAAACCGGGCACCGCGGGCGCTGACGCCAGCGAGCCGCGCTCGGTCGAGGACAGATCCGGCAAGGCTGGCCTTGTCCAGGCGAGTGATTTTCGACGCGGCGCTGCCGCGGCTCCCCGATGGTGCGGGCAGGGCGTATTCCCGGAAGTCCGCGCCCGCGCATCGGGCGGCGCTCATGTCCGCATCCGTGAGGTCGCAGCCGCGAAGGTCCGCGCCATCAAGCTGGCATCGGACCAGGGTCGCGCCGGTCAGCGATGCGCCGGACAAACGCGCCCCCCGCAGGTCGGCATCGGTCAGATCACACGCATCGAGGCGGGCCTCACTGAGATTGGCGTCACGCAAATCGCGTTCGGTCAGGCTCAGGCCTGACAGATCGGCACCGGCCAGGTTGGCCAGATGCCCGCCATCCTTGCCTTCAAGCAGGCGACGGTGCGCGTCGCAAATGCGATCAAGCGCAGATTGATCGATCGGGGACGGGGCAGTTTGAGACAAGTGCGGACCGGTTCGGAATAGAGGATTACTGGGTGAATTCGGTACAGAATAGACGAGCGGAGGCCGTTCAGGAAAGCGTTCATGTCGGGTTCAGGGCGTATACCGCATCTTCAATCTCGAGGTCAGCGGACAACCTTCTCAGTCCCTCGCTCGTACGCTGGACTCAATATCGTAAAGATAGCCCCCGAAACGCCGGTCACCCCCAATGACCGGCGTTTCTTTTTGCGTCTCAGGTTCGCCTGCCTGGGGGTGACAGGTTTTGTCCTGCCAGCCCGTCATTGTGATCCTCAACGAAGCGATACGCGATGGAGAGATCAGAATGGCGATTGCAATCAATGCTTATGTCGACGGTGTCAGCGGCCTGCGCAATGTGGTGCCTCACCGTTTTCGGGACGGCTTTTACCGGATGCAACGTCCCGGCGACGAGATCGACTGCCTCCATGTCGAGGATCTGCGCTCGGTCTGTCGTTATCTCAACAAGGGATATCAGCTGGCCATGAGCACGGCGGACGGCCATTCCATGCCGTCCTGGCAGAAGCCTGAAAGCGTCCGCATCGCCATTCGCTGAGAGATCAGGGCAGGCCCGGAAAATCGCTGCGGCGGTGATCGCGGACCATCTCGGCCAGTTCGGCGGGAGCCAGGACCTCAACCTGGTCACCCCAGGCATAGAGATGCCAGCACATTTCCAGCCAGCCGCAAGCCTCGAAGCGAATGGTCAGGCTGCCATCGCGACCGGTTTCGCTGGTCTGACCGGGATGGAAGCGGTAGCGCGCGGCGTGGGGGGCGGCGTCTGCCGTAAAGCGCCAGACGACCTCGCCGAACTCCCGGTCATTCTGAAACACACCGAATGCGCGATTGGCATAGTCGTCGAAATCGAAGCCCGGAGCGCGTGCGAACCAGTCCTCGGTGGTTTCCGCCGCCTCGATATCCTCCACGCGGAAATGGCGCATATGCCCGTCTTCGCGATCGCGGTCACGTCCGACCAGATAGCGGCGCGCGCCCAGCAGCAGCCCATAGGGCTCAATCCAGCGCTCGCGGGAAGCCTCGTCCCGGCGACCGCGATACCGGATTTTCAGGACGAAGGGACCTTTGAGCGCTTGCGCTATTGCGGCATCGACGGTGGGATCCGACGCGGGTTGCGGTCCGGGTCGCGCTGCATGACCCATCGCTTCAAGGAGGGCTTCCTCATCGGCTTCCAGCCCGGCCCGCCGCTTGTCCGGCATAAGCAGATCAATGGTCTGACGCAAGCTGCGCAACTGGCTGACTTCGCGTTTCAGGCCCTCGCGCTCAAGCGTCGAGACCGCGAGTTCCAGCGCCGCCACTTCATCGGCTTGCGGCGCGAAGAATTCCCCGACACGCCGACGCGGAACCCGCCATCGCTTGATGCCATCACCATCGACGTAATCCTCGGTGTCCGGGAAGACCTGCTCGAGCGCCTGGGTCATACGCTGCGCGGTTCGACGGACACATTCGAACTCGCGCTCGATCTCGGCCAGCGAGACGCCGCCATAATTACTGGCGAGCCGGGCCAGGCGAAGAAGGTCGACCGCTTTCGAAAAGGACATGGCTCTTTCCTGAATTCCTTCGCCGCGACCGCTCCCGATCTGATAGACTCAGCGGCGCGTGAATTGCATTCGACAGGACATGGACGACGCACTCAAGCCGGACCCGCCGCACCGCCATCCGCTCTTGCGGATCATCGGTGTCATCATCGCCGCCATCTCACGCTCGATGGCGCGGGATGTGATGTTGTTTGCGGGAGGGGCCTCCTTTTTCGGCATGCTGGCCCTGTTTCCGGCAATCGCGCTGGCCATGTCGGTCTACGGACTGATCTTTTCCGCCTCCGATGCCGAACAGCAGATTGCCCGTTTCGCCGAGATCATGCCGGCCGGCGCCCAG
This sequence comes from uncultured Maricaulis sp., assembly GCF_905480005.1. GTDB lineage: Bacteria > Pseudomonadota > Alphaproteobacteria > Caulobacterales > Maricaulaceae > Maricaulis. Next base: position 67,133 of record NZ_CAJQOO010000008.1, on the reverse strand, counting down.
GATTTTGTGCTTGGGCAGATGGGCCGTCTCGCCGACGCGCCGATTGCCGCCCTGTCGCTTAATGGTTTCATCGCCCTGGTGATTGCCCTGTTCGCTGCCTCGCGCGGGGCCAAGGCAATGATCGCCGGGCTCAATCATCTCGCCGAGGACCGGGATATCCGCAATATCCTGCAGTTCAACATCCTGGCCATGATGAGTGTTCTGGTCGGTGGCGCGCTGCTGACAGCGGCCAATCTCGCCGTCCTCCTGATTCCGGTCTTGCTGGCGCGCCTGTTTCACGCGCTCGGTCTGGATGCGCTCGATCTCGATTCGCTGATCAATGAATGGAGCGTGGCCGCGGCCTTCATGTTCGTGGCGCTTGAGCTGCTATACCGGGTGACCATGCGCAAGCGGACCCGGGCCGTCAGCTGGCGCGCGTCGACCGTGGCCGCCCTGGTCGCCACAGCGCTCTGGTTGGGTTTGTCGAAGGTATTTTCAACCTATGTCGGTGAAGTGATAGATTTTAGCGTCTATGGCTCGCTTGGTGCACTTGTCGTCTTCCTTCTGTGGATTTATTGGTCTGCCTATGCCGTCTTCTTCGGTGGCGCACTTGCCATCGAGATCGACAATCGAGTGCGTGCCGCGCGCGATGACGGTGAGGGGACTTCAGACGCGGGCTAGCTATTTGCTGCGCGCGCGATATAAACATGAACCGAATATCAACTTCGAGACGGGGTTCGCATGAAAAAGGTATTTGCCGACGCCCAGGCCGCACTGGATGGCCTGGTCTTCGACGGGATGACGCTGATGGCTGGCGGGTTCGGCCTGTGCGGCATCCCGGAAAATTCCATCGCCGCCTTGCACAAGGCCGGCGTCAAGGACCTGACCGTGATTTCCAACAATTGCGGCGTCGACGGATTCGGCCTTGGCGTTCTGCTTGATGCCAAGCAGATCAAGAAAATGGTCTCCTCCTATGTCGGAGAGAACAAGGAGTTCGAGCGCCAATTCCTGTCCGGCGAGCTTGAGCTGGAATTCAATCCGCAAGGCACGCTGGCCGAGCGCATTCGCGCGGGTGGCGCCGGCATTCCGGGCTTCTTCACCAAGACCGGGGTCGGCACCCTGATCGCCGAGGGCAAGGAACATCGCGAATTTGACGGCGAAACCTATATCATGGAGACCGGCCTGAAGGCGGATGTCTCCATCGTCAAGGCTTGGAAGGCCGACCCGCAGGGCAATCTCGTCTTCCGCAAGACTGCGCGCAATTTCAATCCGATGATGGCGACTGCCGGCAAGGTCACCGTGGCCGAAGTCGAGGAAATCGTCGAACTCGGGGCGCTCAATCCGGACGAGATCCACACACCGGGCATTTTCGTCCAGCGCCTGTTTGTCGGCAGTTTCGAGAAGCGCATTGAACAGCGCACCATTCGTGAAAGGGAGGTCGCATAATGGCCTGGACACGTGATGAAATGGCAGCCCGCGCTGCCCGGGAACTCGAGGACGGCTTCTACGTCAATCTGGGCATCGGCATTCCGACTCTGGTCGCCAATCATATTGCCGATGATATCGACGTCACCCTGCAGTCGGAAAACGGCATGCTGGGTATGGGGCCCTTTCCCTATGACGATGATGTTGACGCAGACCTGATCAATGCCGGCAAGCAGACGATCACCGAGCTGCGCCGGACGAGCTATTTCTCCTCGGCCGACAGCTTCGCCATGATCCGCGGCGGCCATATCGACCTGTCCATCCTGGGCGCCATGGAGATCTCCGAGAGTGGCGATATCGCCAACTGGATGATTCCGGGCAAGTTGGTCAAGGGCATGGGCGGGGCGATGGATCTTGTTGCCGGCGTCAAACGCGTCGTGGTGATCATGGATCACGCCAACAAGAAGGGTGAACCCAAGCTGCTGAAGGCCTGCTCGCTGCCTTTGACCGGCCAGGCCTGTGTCCACCGCATCATCACCACATTGGGTGTTTTCGATGTTGTCGAGGATGGTCTCAAACTGCTCGAGCTCGCACCGGGTGCTACGCTGGAGCTCGTCGCCGAGCAGACCGAGGCGAAGTATTCCGTCGCCGACAATCTTGTCGCGCACGAAGCGGCTTGATTCAGTCGACAAGGTGAGGCGGGCAGCCGCCTGATTGTTGAGAATTTCTGAGGCGGTTCACCAATGCGTGAGCCGCCTTAGCATTGTTTAATCCGGGTTTCATGATGGTGGACAGGTCGGGTCGGTTAGGACCGGCATGCGAGGGAGACTCACATGCCACTAACACGCTTGTCGCTGAATAATCCGGCCGCCGTTTTTGTCGGTATCGCGCTGATCGCGCTCATGGGCGTGGTCGCCTTCACCAGACTGCCGATCCAGCTCTTCCCGGACACGGAGCGACCGCAGGTCAATATTGCGACGTTCTGGCGCTCGGCCTCGCCGCTGGAGATGGAAAGCGAGATCATCGAGCCGCAGGAGCAATTGCTCACCGGTCTGCCCGGGCTCGAGGAAATGCGTGTTTTTGTGGGTGAAGGCTCCGCCTTCATCAATCTGACCTTCGCGCTCGAAACCGACATGACGCAGACGGCGATCGATATCTCGAACCGCCTGTCGCAATTGCCGCCCCTGCCGCGCGATGCGGTGGGCCCCAATATCGGCGGCTTCGGTGGCGATGCGCAGCAGAGCCTGATCTGGTTCTTCATGCAGGCCCTGCCAGGCAATCCGAACGAGATTCACGACTATTCCGCCTTCGTCGAGGACACCGTCATTCCGCGCCTGGAAGCCATTCCCGGCGTGGCCAGCGTGCAGATTGGCTGGGGCCAGCGTCCCGAGGAATTACAGGTCACAATCGATCCCTACCGCGCCGCCGCGCTGGGTGTGACCCTGCCGCAGATCTCAGGCGCCATCGTCAATAATTCCGACGTCTCGGGCGGCAATGCCGAGATCGGCCGGCGCTCTTACCAGATGCGTTTTGAAGGCGAGTTCGAACCGGAAGAACTCGATGAGCTCGTCATTGTCTGGCGCGACGGGACTCCGGTCCGGCTCGGCGATGTGGCGACCGTCGAGGTCAATTACGGCGAGCGCAATAATTTCACCTACCAGAACGGCAATCCGGCCATGGGGATTGAAGTGCGTCGGCAACCCGGCGCGAATGTGCTTTCCGCGCTCGATGCCGTGAAGGCGGAAGTCGCCGAGATCAACGAAACCCTGCTGGCCGAGCGCCAGCTGGTCATGGCGCCATCCTTTGATGCCTCCGTCTTCATCATGCGCGCGATCGATCTCTTGCGGACCAATCTGCTCCTGGGCGTGGTGCTGGCTATCTTCGGTCTCTGGCTCTTCCTGCGTCGGGCACGGGCGACGCTGATCATCTCGCTCGCCATCCCGGTCTCCCTGCTTTCAACCCTGATCGTCCTCTTCCTCCTTGGTCGTTCGCTCAATGTGATTTCACTGGCCGGGCTCGCCTTTGCCACCGGCATGGTCATGGATGCCGCGATCATCGTGCTGGAAAACATAATCCGGCGAAGGGAGGCGGGCGAGGATCCCGATACCGCCTCCGACAAGGGTGCCAGACAAGTCTGGGGTGCCTTGCTTGCGTCAACGACGACGACCGTGGCCATTTTCCTGCCCATCATCTTCACGCGCAGCGCGGAGGGGCAGATCTTCGCGGATCTCGCGGTCACCATTGCGGTGGGTGTCGCCATCTCGATGGTTGTGGCGGTGACGGTCCTGCCGGTTGCGGTGAAGCATTGGGTGAGGGACCGCAAGACGGCTACAGCCCAGCCCGTTCTCAATCGGGTTGCCGATTTTGTGCTTATGGTCAGCGATAGTCCGCGTCGCCGGATCGGCATAGTCACTGCACTGATCGTCCTGCCGATGGTGTTCAGCTGGTTCCAGCGTCCGGACATGGATTATCTCCCGCCGGTTCGCCGTGATGCGGTCGATGCCTTCTTCATGTTCCCGCCCGGTTCCAATCTCGACTGGGTCGAGGAGGAAGTCGCTGCGACGGTCATTGAACGGCTTGAGCCCTATATGACGGGCGAGCGCGAACCAGCCTTGCGGAACTATTATTTCGGCACTTTCCCGGGCGGCGGCGGGGCGACTGCGGGTATTCGTGTGCAGGACCAGTCACGTGTGGGCGAACTGGAACGCATTGTCCGCGAGGAAATCATCACCGGAATCCCGGATGTCATCGGCTTTGCCCAGCAGGGCAATCTCTTTGGCGGCTTCGCCCAGGGTGGCAATATCCAGGTCAATATCCAGTCATCGGATGAGGGGGCCCGTGCCCGGGCGACCCAGGTCGGCCTGCAAATGCTGCGGGAGCGCTTCCCCGGCGTGAACATCAATGCCAATCCGCCGCCGCAATCAACCCAGCCACGCCTGACCCTGGTGCCCGATGATCGTCGGATCCAGGAAGCCGGCTGGGCCCGGCGCAATGTGGCCGGCATGATCTCCATGCTCGGGGATGGCCAGTTCATTGGCGAGTATTTCGACGGTGAGAGCCGGATGAATATCATCCTCCGCTCGGAGGGCTGGGACACGCCGGATCAGCTGGCCGGCTTGCCGATCGCGACGCCGACCGGAGCGGTCGTGCCGCTGGGCGATCTGGTTCAGATCCGCGAGGAGGTGGGTGTCGGGGGCATTCAGCGTCTCAATCGCCGCCGGACGGTGACCATCAATATCAATCAGCCGGACGGCGTCTCGCTCGAGGAAATCCTGACCGTTGTCCAGGAAGAGGTCGAACCGGCCATTCGTGCCGAACTGCCGGCAGACGGGTCTGTCGTTTACGGCGGCAGTGCCGACAGTCTCGACCGCGCGATCAACACCATGCTGATGAATATGGGCATGGCGATGGTGATCCTCTTCCTGATCCTCGCCGGCATGTTCCGTTCCTTGCGGGACGCTGTGCTCGTCCTGGTCTCGATCCCGCTGGCCGGGGTGGGCGGGATTGCAATGCTGCAGATTCTCAACCTCTTCGTCACCCAGCCGCTCGACCTCCTGACCATGATGGGCTTCGTGATCCTGCTTGGTCTGGTGATCAATAATGCCATTCTCCTGGTCGATCAGACACGCCAGGGCGAACGGGACGGGCTTGGACGCCGCGACGCGGTCGAGGCCGCGCTGCGCATGCGTTTGCGGCCGATCTTCATGTCGACCATGACGAGCTTGCTGGGAATGCTCCCGCTCTTGCTTGTTCCCGGTGTCGGCAGTGCGATCTATCGCGGTCTGGCCGCGGCCATTGTGGGCGGGATGAGTATCAGCCTCGTTTTCACCCTGATCCTGATCCCCTGCCTTCTCAGGCTTGGCGAGGGTGCAAAAGCGCGCCTGACACAAGCTGACCCCCAAATCCAACCGGCCGAATAGGCTGATCTGCGGAGACACACCATGCTGGCTCGTACTCTCACCCTGGCGCTCGCGCCGCTGACCCTGGCCCTGGCCAGCCCGGCTGCTCTGGCGCAACAGGCGCCGCCACCGGCCGTCGTTCGAACCTCGGAAGTCGTCTCGCTCGACATGTCGCGGACGATCAACACACCGGCGAGCGTGATGTCGCGCAATGATGCCCAGATCGCCGCGGAGGCGTCCGGCCGGATCACCTTCATTGCCGAGCCCGGTGATGAAGTCGGAGAGGGGGGATTGATCGCCCAGATGGATGATCGCCAGGCGCGTATCGAGCTTGAATCCGCCCGCGCGCGCCATACCCGCGCCGCAGCCAATGCGAGCTATCAGAATGCCGAGGCGTCGCGTTATCAACAATTGGCAGAAAACGGCACAGTGCCGGCCACGCGCTTGCGTGAGGTCGAGCTGGCCCGTGATCTTGCGGTCCAGGATGCGCGCGAGTCGCGTTCAGCCCTCGATCGCGCCGAACTGGCTCTGGAGCGTACACAGATCCGTGCGCCCTTCGCCGGACGGGTGGCAGAGCGCCTGATCCAGGTCGGTGAATTATCGGCGCCGGGGCGTGATATCGCTCGCCTGGTGGATATCGAGCACAAGGAAGCCGTGGCGCAGGTCCCGGTGGCTGTTGCGCCGTATCTCCAGGTCGGGATGGATGTCACGCTGTCCTTGTCGGACAGCACGTCAGTGCGGGCGCCGATCCGCGCAATCATCCCGGTCGGCGATGCCGTTTCGCGCACTTTTGAGGTTCGCATTGATCTGGAGGGCTCCGACTGGATCATCGGATCGGCGGCGCGGGTCGCCTTGCCCACCGAGACACCCCGGACACAACTCGCCGCGCCATATGATGCGGTTATCCTGCGGGCAAACGGGAATTTCGTCTTTGTCGTCGATGAAGAGGATGTCGCACACCAGATTGCGGTCGTGCCCGGCGTTCGGACAGATGGCTTTATCGCGATCGATGGCGAGGTGGAGATTGGCCAGCGGGTCGTGGTCTCCGGCGCGGAAACCCTGGCCGAGGGGCGCACGGTCAGCGAGCTCGGCGAGGACGCCTGATCAACACGCGACCACGTTCACGGCCAGTCCGCCCTGGCTCGTTTCCTTGTACTTTTCCTGCATGTCGACACCGGTCTGGCGCATCGTTTCAATAACTTGATCGAGCGAAACCTTCATGTCCGATGAGGTCGCTCTAAGCGCAAGGCGCGCGGCGTCGATGGCCTTGATGGCGCCAATGGCATTGCGTTCAATACAGGGAATTTGCACGAGACCGCCGACCGGGTCGCAGGTCAGGCCGAGATTGTGCTCCATGCCGATCTCAGCCGCGTCCTCGATCTGGGCGTTATTCGCCCCCATGGCAGCCGCGAGCGCGGCAGCGGCCATGGAGCAGGCGACGCCAACTTCCCCCTGACACCCTGCTTCAGCCCCGGAGATGGAGGCGTTTTTCTTGTAAAGGGACCCGATCGCCGCGGCGGTCAGGAAGAAACGCTGCAGCGCCTCCTCATCATCCTGGTCCCGGTGATATTTGTCGAAATAGCGCGCGACGGCCGGAATGATCCCGGCGGCGCCATTGGTGGGGGCCGTCACCACACGTCCACCGGCGGCGTTCTCCTCGTTCACGGCCATGGCCCACAGATTGATCCAGTCCATGGCGGCGAGCGGGTCCGTCTTGGGATCGACCGGCTCGGCAATCAGGTCGCGATTCATCTTGGGCGCGCGACGCTTTACATTGAGGCCGCCAGGCAGGACGCCATCCTGCTTGAGGCCGCGGTCAATGCAGTCCTCCATGGCTCGCCATAGGCCTTCAATACCCGCGCGGATCGTGTCGTCGGGCAGGAATGTCCGTTCATTGGCCAGCATGATGCGATAGATGGACAGGCCCGTGCGCTCGCCGATCTCCAGCAGTTCTGCGGCCGAGTTGAAAGGATAGGGTTCGCCTTCCTTCACATCAGCGGCGGAATTGCGCCCCGCCTCGTGTTCGTCGATCACGAAGCCGCCGCCGATCGAATACCAGATCTCCTCGCGGATGATCTCGCCGGCGTCATCGAGAGCCCGGAATTTGAGCGCATTGGAATGGAAGGGAAGGCGGATATCACCGCGGAAATCGAGATCCTTGCGCTCCTCGAACGCAATCTGCCGACCATCGCTGAGGCGGAGTGTGTGTTCGGAGCGGATGCGCGCAAGTCGGTCCGGGATGGTGTCCGGATTGATCCGCGCCGGATCATGGCCTTCCAGTCCCAGGAGGACGGCCGTGTCTGTGCCATGGCCCAGCCCGGTCAGGGCCAGGGATCCGTAGAGTTCGGTCTGCAGGCGTGCGATCGGGCGCTGCGCCTCTTCCGCCATCACGCGCTCGACGAAGACCTTGCCGGCCTTCATCGGCCCGACGGTGTGCGAGCTGGATGGGCCGACGCCGATCTTGAAAAGGTCGAAAACACCGAAATGCATGGCGGTACTCGCTGAGTTGCGATGATGAAGGTAGGGACGCGTCGTTGACGCTCGACTAGTCGTCTCCCAGACCCTGATCGCGCGTGAAGGCGTTGAAGCAGATGATGGTCTGCGTATCCTTGATGCCCGCGATGGTCTGCACCTTCTGATTCACGAAACGACCGATATCGGCCTCGTCCTGGAGCGTGAAGCGGGCCAGCAGGTCGAATGCGCCGGAGATGGAGTGGACCATGGGGGCCTCGTCGAGATTGTCGACCAGTTTGGCCGCAACGTCATAGGTGTGGCCGAGCTCGCATTTGATGAAGACGTAGAACTGGCGCATGGAAAACTCCTCGGGCTCAAGCGGCCGCGATCAAAGCGGCAGGGCTGGTGGGACAGTATCGGCAAGTCGAGGCCGGTTGAAGCGCCTGTGTGACAGGCTCGACGGGCCTTCGCCAGTGCGAAATTCGGCTGGGCTCAAGTGACCGCGGCTCGCTGGTTGAAGCGGGGCTCTCGCCACTCCTGCGCGGTCATGACCTCGACCAGATGATCCACAGCCCGGGCAACATCCTCATAGCCCACATAAAGCGGCGTGAACCCGAAGCGCAGAATATCCGGCGCGCGGAAGTCACCGATCACGCCGCGCGCGATCAGGGCCTGCATGATCGGATAGCCGTCCGGATGGGCGAAGGAGACCTGCGAACCGCGCTGCGCCGGGTCACGCGGGCTGCGCAGCTCGAACCCGTCCAGCCTGCCTTCGACCTGCTCAATGAATAGATCGCCCAAGGCCTGTGACTTGGCCCGGATCGCGTCCATGTCGGCTTCCAGCATGATGTCGAGGCCGCACTCCAGCGCTGCCATGCCGAGAATGGCCGGCGTTCCGCACTGGAAGCGGTCAATGCCCGGCGCCGGCGCATAATGCTCTTCGAACGCAAAGGGGCGGGCATGGCCCAGCCATCCTGAGAGGACGGGCGACACCGTTTCCTGATGGCGTTTGGCCACGAAGAGAAAGGCTGGCGCACCCGGGCCGCCATTGAGGTATTTATAGCCGCAGCCAACGGCAAAATCGGCACCGCAGGTATTGAGTTCAACGGGAAGGGCGCCGGCTGAATGGCTGAGATCCCAGATCACCGGAATGCCCCTGGCCTGGGCCAGGCCGGTCAATGCCTTCATGTCGTGAAGGCGTCCCGACTTGTAATTCGTGTGCGTCAGGAGCAATGCCGCGACCTCGTCATCGAGCGCGTTGGCGAGCTCGGATGTCTCGACCAGGCGCTGCCGGATGCGGCCGCCCGAAAGTGTCGCCAGCCCCTCCATCATATAGGCGTCTGTCGGGAAATTTCCGGTTTCCGAAAGGATGACGGATCGCTGCGGTGCAAGTTGAAGACAGGCGCACAAGGCTTTGAAAATATTCACGGAGGTCGATTCGCCAGCCAGCACTTCATCGGCGTCTGCACCGATCAGTCTGGCAATCTTGGCACCCAGCCGGCGCGGGGCATTGATCCAGTCATGCGTATTCCAGGACCGGATCAGGTCCTCGCCCCATTCCTGCTGCAGGACCTGTTCCATGCGAGCCGGGACACTGGCGGGTCGCGCGCCGAGCGAATTACCGTCCAGATAGATGACACCATCGGGCAGGTCGAAACGGGATTTGAAGCCCGTCAGGGGATCGGCGGCATCGAGGGCCTTGATATCGTCGCGTGTTTTCATGTCAGCTCTCTCAGCACAGCCCGGACCGGCGCGGCATCGGCGCCGGCAATCTTCAGGGGCAGGGCGATCAATTCATAGGCACCGTCCGGAACGTCGTCGAAGACGAGCCCTTCCAATATCCGCATGCCATGTCGCTTCACTGCATGGTGAGCGTCCATTGTCTTGGAGGTTTCGGGGTCCAGCGAGGCCGAGTCCAATCCGACGAGCCGGCATCCGGCGGCAGCCAGTGCCGTGATCGTGTCCGCGTGAATGGCCCGAAACCGACTGTCCCATGTCTCATGGGGGAAATGCGAATAGGTGCGGATCAGTACGCGCTCCGCCGGGCCGATAATCGCCCAATCAATATCCTCCGGACGGACATGGGCGCTATTGCCTTGCGCCGTGATCAGGCGGCAGGGCCCGACATAGAGGGCGATGTCCGCCGCCGCCATGTCATCCCCGGCGGGGTCATAATGGCTGGGCGCATCGGCATGGGCACCGCTGTGGGTCGACAAGGTCAGGCGCGAGACCCGGACCGGGCAATCAGGCCCGATAGTCCAGACTTCATCGCAGGCGAATGCGGTGTCGCCGGGCCAGACGGGCAAACCGGCGCGCAGGGTTTGAGAGATGTCCCAGAGCTTGGCCATGGCGATCAGAGCGAGGTCCGGACGGTCCAGATTTCCGGGAAGAAGCGGAGATCGAGCGCCTTTACCAGGTAGGACACGCCGCCCGTCCCGCCCGTTCCGCGGCGATAGCCGATAATCCGCTCGACGGTTTTCATGTGGTTGAAACGCCATTGCTGGAATTTATGCTCGAGATCGACGAGTTTTTCGCCCAGCTCATAGGCCTCCCAATGGGTGTCGCTATCGCGGTAGATCGTGCGCCAGATGTCTTCGACCGCCTCGCTCGCCTCATAGGGCTCGGACCAGTCACGCTCGAGCTTGTCGGCGGGGATGTCATAGCCCTTGCGGCTGAGCCAGCGCAGGGTTTCATCCCACAGGCTCGGCGCGTTCAGGGCGCCTTCCACCATCGTGCGCGCGGGCGGATTGCTGGCATGGACGCGGGCAAGGGCGGCATTCTTGTTGCCGAGACGGTATTCCAGCGTTCGATACTGGAAGGACTGGAAGCCGGATGATGCGCCGAGCTTGTCCCGGAAGGCCAGATAATCGGCCGGGGTCATGGTCGCGAGAACATCCCAGGCCTGGATCAACTGCTCCTGGATACGGCTGACGCGGGCGAATTTCTTGAGCGCTGGACCGGCATCATCACGGCACAGATCGCCCATTGCGGCTTCGGTCTCGTGGAGAACGAGTTTCATCCAGAGCTCGGCGACATGATGGATGACCACGAACAGCATTTCGTCATGCTCATCGGTCAACGGTTTTTGCGCGGCGAGCAGGGTGTCGAGCGCGAGATAGCCGCCATAGGACATCTCGTCCTTGAAGTCCCAGTGAATGTCCTCGCCGGACACGTCCACCCGGGACGAAAACGTCTCGCTCATACCGATACTCCCCGTTCTCCGGCCGCAAGCCTGAGCGACTCGCCGGCACCGTCGTCGTTGTCGAAGGTGTAGGGGTTAAGTCGGCGTACTGGCAACCGCGCGCGACGCTTGAAGCCGGCCCGGGGCTTGCCTAGCTTGCCGCGGAACTTCCGGGGAGGTGGCGATGGAAGCCGCAAGCGAACAGACAGTGTGGGATGTCATCGGGCTCTATCTGCAGCAGGGCTATATCCACATCCTGCCGCGCGGACTGGACCATATCCTTTTTGTGCTCGCGCTCTTCTTTGCCTCGACACGCATCAGGCCGCTGATCTGGCAGATATCGGCCTTCACCCTCGCGCACACGATCACGCTGGGCCTTGCCGTCCTCGGTTATGTCAGTCTCGATGCCGCAATTGTCGAGCCGATCATTGCCCTGTCCATCGCCTTTGTGGCGATCGAGAATCTGGTCTTCAAGGACATGCCTCGCTGGCGCCCGGCGATCGTTTTCGGCTTCGGTCTCTTCCATGGTCTGGGCTTCGCCGGTGTCCTCACCGATTACGGCCTGCCGCAGGACCAGATCCTGCCCTCGCTGTTGAGCTTCAATGTCGGAGTCGAAGCCGGGCAACTGACAATCATCGCCGCGTGCTGGCTGGCATTGCACCGGTTTGCCGACGCCGCCTGGTATCCATGGCTGGTCCGGATCGCCTCCGGGCTGATTGCGCTGATGGCGCTGTGGTGGAGCATCGAACGCGTCTTCCTCGGCGGATAGCCCACGCAAAAAGGCGGCCCCGGGAGGAGCCGCCTTTTCAGCGTGTCGATTGAAGTCGCTTACCAGCCGCAATCGCGTGTGGCGTTCTGCTCTTCCAGATGCGTCATCAGAGGCTGGAAGTAGGCGATGATGGCAGAGCCATCCATCTCGCGGGTACCGGTAAAGGCCTCCAGCGCGTCCGGCCAGGGCTGGCTGGCGCCCATTTCCATCATTGCGTTGAAGCGCGCGCCGACTTCTTCATTGCCGTAGATCGAGCAACGGTGCAGAGGCCCTTCCCAGCCAGCCATCTCACAAGCCGCTTCGTGGAACTGGAACTGCATGATGAAGCTCAGGAAGTAGCGCAGATAGGGCACGTTATTCGCGATATGGTATTTTGACCCCGGGTCGAAGGCATTGGCGCCACGATCCACCGGCGGGACAATACCCTGATAGCTTTCGCGCAATTCCCACCAGGCTTCATTGTAGTTTTCCGGCTGGATCTCGCCGCGCAGCACACGCCAGCGCCACTGATCCATCATCACCGCGAAGGGCAGGAAGGCGATCTTGTCGAGCGCCGTATCCATCAGCAGGCCGAGATCGGCGGAAGCGTCAGGGACATCAGCGGCCTCAAGCAGACCGATCTGAACCAGATAATCCGGCGTCACCGACAGGGCGATGAAATCACCAATGGCTTCGTGGAAACCGTCATGGGCACCGCCCTGGAACAGGAAGTCCTGATCATTATAGGCACGTTGATAGAAATTGTGTCCCAGCTCGTGGTGCACGGTGACGAAATCGTCCGCATTCACGCGTGTGCACATCTTGATGCGGAGATCTTCCTCGCTGTCCAGATTCCAGGCCGAGGCGTGACAGGCGACCTGGCGATCGCGCGGCTGGGTGATCAAGGAGCGGTCCCAGAACGTGTCCGGAAGCTCTGCCATCCCCAGTGACGTGAAGAAGGTCTCAGCGGTTTCCGTCATCCGGATGGGATCATATTCGGCATCGACCAGTAGCTGGGTCAGGTCATAGGCCGGACCCGCATCGCTGACCGAGGCGACATCGCTGAGCGCCGCCCAGGACTGGGCCCACATATTACCAAGCAGGTCAGCCCGGATCGGGCCGTCGGCCGACTGGACGTCTTCGCCATAAAGCTCGCTGAGATCGTCACGGACATAGCAGTGAAGCTGCTCGTAAAGCGGTTCGACCTGTCCCCAGAGACGCTCGACTTCCGCTTCCATCTCGGCGGCCGGCATGTCGTAGTTCGAGAGCCACATTTCCGCGAGGTCGGAGAAGCCCAGATCGCGGGCGCCGGCATTGGCGATATCAACCATTTCGGCATAATCCGTCGCCATCTGGTCGGGTGCATAGCTGTCCCGCCAGCCAGCCCAGACGTGCGACAGGAATTCAGGGTCACGGCTGGTCCGCATGATGTTTTCCAGCTCATTGTGATCGACCATCTCGCCGTCGATCTCCATCAGGCCGGTGGAATAGGCCGAGCCCATGCGCGTTGTCAGTTCGGACAGACGGGCGGCAGCGGCGCTGTCCGACGGGGCGGGCAGGGTGATGCCGGCCCGCAGGACGTTCATCTTGCGCGCCATCTCGGTCGACAGGTCGAGCTCATTATAGCGCGCGGTCTCGGTGGCCAGGCGCACAGCCATTTCCGTGCCCTGGGTCGACATGCGCTCGAGCAGCCAGTTGGTGTCATAGGTGATGAAGTTATTCTGCACCCAGGCCGTGCGGGCGCCGAATTCGCTGAACTCCCGCAGCTCGCTTTCCGCATCGGTCAGAAAGCGGCCTGCATCGGCCACTGTCACGGCTGTCTCACCGGGTGTATTCGCAGCCTGGCTATCATCGCCAGCGGCCGGCGTGTCTGTCGGCGCGCTGCAACCGGCCAGTACGGCCAAAACGGCGCCGGATGCGACGCCTGCCATCAATCGTTTCATGATCATTTCTCCCCATCTGCCGCTCAAGGCAGGATTGGCTATCGTTTGCTATCCTGAGGGCCTTGCCGTGCACGTCAAGACGTTCCCACGCAAATGTGTGCGCATAACGGGGCTTTGTCGGCTATCGGGCTGCCGCCGCGCGCATGACACGTTCCATTCCGTCAAGGAAGGCAGAGCGGTCTTTCGGGCCAAAGGGTCTGGCACCAGAGGTCATGGCGCCGGTCTCCCGTAGATCGGTCATCAGGTTTCGGGTCGCCAGCGAGGCCCCGATATTGTCCTCTGTCCACAGCTTGCCGCGCGGATCAATGCCGATCGCGCCGGCCTTGATGCAACGGTCGGCCAGCGGGATGTCCGCTGTGACAAAGACATCGCCCGGCCCGATATGCTCGGCAATCCAGTCATCGGCGGCATCGAGCTTGCCTTCGACGATCACCAGGCGCGCCCACGGCGAATTGGGACGTCTCAGTCCACCATCACAGACAAAGAGCATTTCGCATCGGTGGCGCTCACCGACACGGATGATTTCATCCTTCACCGGGCAGGCATCGGCATCGACATAGATGGTCATGATCTAAAGCTCGCGAACCAGGGCCAGCATGGCATCCAGATTGGCGGCGCCCAGCTTGCGGCACCGCTCCGGCGACCAGCCGAATTCCGGATCGGGCAGATCGGCATTGTCCTTGAAGGGCATTTCCAGCGTCATCGCCAGGCATTTGAATTCATTGGCGAGGTAGTTGGTGCAGACAGACAGGTTCGCCGTGCCCGGCGCATCAACATCATAGCCATGCTCGGTCTGGAAATCCGGGCTGGCGAGGCAGAGCGCGTCCTTGTAGCTGTCCAGCAATTCCTGGCCGCGTGTATCGAAATTCGGCGCGCCTTCGCCGCCGGCGATGAAATTATAGGGCAGGGCCTCATCGCCATGGACGTCGAGTGCCAGGTCAATACCGGTCTCGCGCATGCGATTGAGGACGTGGAAGACCTCGGGCGAATTCTCCAGCGAGGCCTTGTCCCATTCCCGGTTCAGATTGACGCCCTTGGCATTGGTCCGCAGATGACCCCGTTTGGAGCCGTCGGGATTCATGTTGGGCACGATATGGAAGACGGCGTGTTCGCGCAGCTTGCGGGCGACGGGATCATCATCATCGAGGAGCCGACCGAGAAAACCCTCCATCCACCACTCCGCCATGGTCTCGCCGGGGTGCTGGCGCGCCGTGACCCAGATCGTCCGCGTCGCGCTGTCGGCCTCGCCAACCGTCAGCAAGTCCATGCTCTGGCCGTCCAGCGTCTCGCCAATGACTTCCAGTTCGACAGCGTGATGCAGCTGGGCCCAGGCGATCAGGTCCTGATGACGCTCCATGGAGAAGGGCGCGAAATAGGCAAACCAGACTGTGTCAGTTTCGGGGATATGGTGGAGGGTGAGGACGCCCTCGGCATAGTCGGTGTCGATCCGGAACCAGGTCTCACGGTCATAAGAGGCGCAGGCCAGATAGCCGGGCCAGCCTTCCAGATAGGCTGCACCGCCGGCATTCTCGATGGCCATGGTGAGCTGTTCGCCCATCGCGCCGGTTACCCGGAAATGGAACCATTGATAGAAGTCGGAGTCCTTGTCCCGGCGAATCTCCAGCCGGACCCGTCCCGGATCGGCTGCGTCCAGAACCGCGATATTGCCGCTGTCGAAGGCGTCGGTGATGTGAAGTGGCATGAGGCGCTCCGCATTGATCGCTAAAGGGTGACTCGCGTGTGAAGCTGATAGACCATATCGCACGGCCAATCGATGGCGCACCTGCGTCGAGGATTGTTGAATGACGCCCCGGGGCGTCAGCTCGGGAGATACACATCATGATGATCTGGCTATCGCGCATCATCCGCTTCGGACTGCCGCTCTTTGTCTCGGCAATCTTTCTCGACTCCCTGCGATACAAGTTCACGGACGCACCGGAGACACAGGAAATCTTTGGCAGGCTTGATGGCTGGGCGGCCAGTTTTGGCGCGGCGGGCCTGTTTGACCATAGCGGTCTCTTTAGCCAATACGTGATCGGATCAGCAGAACTCCTTGCTTCCGCATTGCTATTGATCGGATTTATACCTGCTTTCCGGCGTTTTCAGGTCGCCGGCAGCGCACTCGGACTCGCAATCATGAGCGGGGCGATAAGCTTCCATCTCTTCACACCGTTGGGCATTGATCCCAATGCCGATGGCGGCGGCCTTTTCGTCGCGGCCTGCCTGGTCTGGCTGTCCTGCGTCATCTTGCTGGTGATCAAGCGTCAGGACTTGCTGGCGCTTGGATGTGGCGTTTTCCGCGCCTTTATCCCGACCAACCGATAGGCCAACAGCGCGGCGAGGATGGCGCCATGAATCCAGGGGGCAAGCTGGAAGCCTTTCACCATGAAGCCATGATGGAGGACAGCCAGGATTGCCAATGGGTAGACGATACGATGAAGGCCCTGCCAGCGGCGCGCGCCCAGCCAGCGCTGCATCCGGTTGAATGAGGTGATCGCCAGCGGAATGAGCAGAACAAAGGCGCTCATGCCCAGCGTGATGTAGATCCGGTCGGTGACATCCCGCCACAAGCCGGCTAGGGCGCCGGTCACTGTGCCCGCCTCGATGAAGAGGTCGAGCCCGAGATAGGCGAGGATGTGCAGCAGGGCGTACCAGAAGGCCGCCAGACCGATCCGCCTGCGGACCATCATGATCGGCCCCCATTTGGTCAGGTCCCGGACAGGCGTCACCGCCAATGAGATCAGCAGGACCCGGATCGCGGTGTCGCCGAGAAAGCGATGCGTGGTCTCGATCGGATTGAAGCCAAGTCCATGCGCCTGTCCATTGAGCAGCATCGCCCACTGCCAGCCGAGCCAGAGCCCCGGCAGGGCGAGGAGCCAGAAGGTGAGCGGCTTCAGGAAATGACGGCTGACGGTGCGCAGCAGCGGATTGCGGGCCATGGGTTGGAGCTCGATGCCGGCTAGTGGTTTTCGATCAGATCCATGCCGGCATACATGTGCGCGACCTGCTCGGAATAGCCATTGAACATCTCGGTATCCCGGCGCGCGAAGACATTGCCGCCAATCACCCGCTCCGAACGCTGGCTCCAGCGGGGATGCGCGCGG
Source organism: uncultured Maricaulis sp. (assembly GCF_905480005.1). Classification (GTDB taxonomy): domain Bacteria; phylum Pseudomonadota; class Alphaproteobacteria; order Caulobacterales; family Maricaulaceae; genus Maricaulis. The sequence goes on along the minus strand of NZ_CAJQOO010000008.1, from coordinate 50,400 downwards.
TTCGGATTGACGTTGGAGTAGAAGCCGTACTCGTGCGGGGCCGAGCGGTTCCAGCTGGTCTCGGGTTCCTCGGAAACAAAGCGTATTTTTACGATCGACTTGATCGATTTGTAGCCATATTTCCACGGCACGACGAGGCGGATCGGGGCACCGTTCTGGTTCGGCAGGACCTCGCCATAGAGGCCGACTGCGAGAAAGGCGAGCTCATTCATCGCCTCATCCATGCGCAATCCCTCAACATACGGCCAGTTCAGCACCGGGAAGCGGGTGCCGCGCATCTCGTCGCGGTCCAGATCCGTCACAAACTGCACATAGCGGGCATCGGATGTCGGCTCGAAGCTCGCCAGGACGGATGCGAGCGAGACGCCGATCCACGGGATGACCATCGACCAGGCCTCGACACACCGCAGACGGTAAATGCGTTCTTCCAGGTTGGAGAAATCGACCACATCTTCCAGCGCAAACCGGCCTGTCCGGGCCGCATGGCCTTCGACTTCGATCGACCAGGGGTCAGTTGTAAGAGCGCTGGCATAGCGAGCCGGATCGTCCTTGCCGATGCCGAATTCATAGAAATTATTATAGCCGGTCACAGCGGGATAAGGCGTCAGAGGGTCGGCGACCTGATAGTCTGTCGTGCGATGCGCGAGTTCGCCACTCGCTGGCCTCGATCCCGTTGGCATCGACGCGGCGCTGTCCTGATCCGATTGCGCCTCGCAGGCACTCAAGCCGGTGAGGGCAAGCGCGCCGCCCGAGGCGATGATCTTGCGGCGGTTGAGATAGAGTCCCTTGGGGGTCACATCGGCTTCGGGACTTTGCCAGGGGCGCTGTTTGGGAATGAACATGTGTCGATATCCGTGCCTTCTCTGGACAGAACCTAGGGCAATTTTCACGGACGTCTGCCCCTTCCACGCTTTCGTGATGAAATAGCGGGATGACGTGACCCTCGCTTGAGCAGGATTAGGAGATTGCGGGAGATACGGTCAGGTCTGCCAGACTTGTTCGAACTGGTGGCGCCAGCCAGCCCGGGGGCCCTGAAGCCGAGGCTCTGACGCCGGGGCTCTGAAGTATGTGTGATCCGGAAGACTGATGGCGGAGGGGGAGGCCGCGCCACCGTCATACTCTACTGTATCAGGCGGTACTGATGGGGCGAAAATCCCTGTCCAGACTGGTGTTTCGTGTCTAGACCTGTCTCCGTTTGTGCCCCAATATCTCACCAACAATTTAGGGTATTTTTTGGGGTAGAAGATGGCGAGCCGACCAAAACACAAGATATCGAGCGGCCAATTCTCCGCGCTCCTTCGGGAGGATGCCAAACCGGGCAGGCATAGCGACGGGAGCGGTTTGTACTTGGTTGTTGGGCCAGGCGCGTCTCGCCGATGGGTGCTCCTCTACCGCTGGAATGGCCGAACCCGGGAAATGGGACTTGGGCGGGCGTCCGAACTCAATAGGGGCGGCCTTGGCTTAAGCGATGCCCGCACGAAAGCAGAAGCCGCACGCACGCAGGTTCAAAACGAGGTCGATCCTATTGCGGCTCGAAATGCGCTCCGCGCCCGCCCGACATTTGAAAAGCTGGCGGAGGATTTTCTATCGCTCAATGAGGATGACTGGAAGAACTCGAAACACCGCCAACAATGGCGCACTACGCTTCTCAAGGTGGCCGGCGCCCTTGGAAAGAAGCGGGTTGATGACATCACCATTGAGGACGTTGCAGACACGCTGCGGCCGATCTGGACCACGAAGCCCGAAACCGCCAGACGCACGCGTGGGCGGATCGAACGCGTTATGGATAGGGCCTTGGCGCTCGGATTTATCACCGGACCAAATCCGGCGCGTTGGAAGGGCGGGCTTGAGCATCGCCTCGACAAATCGAGCAGGCCAGACACCGCACATTTTACCGCCATGCCCTATGCAGAAGTGCCAGAGTTTTTCGACGCCCTAAAGAAGCGGGAAGGCGTCTCCGCGATGGCCTTGGCATTCCTGATTTTGACCGCTGCGCGATCTGGAGAAGTGAGGGGGGCGACTTGGCAGGAAATAGACTTTGAGAAGGAGGTCTGGTCCATCCCGGGCGAGCGCATGAAAACCGGTAAGCCTCACCGCGTCCCGCTCAGCACCTCTGCCCTTGAAATTCTAAATGTCATTCGGCCGCTATCAGGGGGCGCTGATGGAGATCTGGTTTTTCCGGGGCAAAGGGGTAGGCCGCTTTCAAATTCGAGCCTGAGCGCCGTCCTGCGCCGAATGGCCGTGCCCAATACCAAGGCGACTGTTCATGGTTTCCGGTCGGCCTTTCGAGACTGGGCGTTTGAAGAGACCAAGCACTCCCGGGAAATCATCGAGATATCGCTGGCGCACGTCGTGGGAAGCAAAACCGAGCGTGCCTATCGGCGCGGCGATGCGCTGGACCGGCGGAGACACCTAGTCGATCATTGGCGGGCATACCTGACCGGAAGCGGTGACTCGAACGTGATTCCAATGTCCCAATCGGGCAATCGGGCTACGCCATAACCCCCCGATCCCATCGCAACGACGCTCGCCGATTTGTGATTTCTGCAATATCGAGGGTCCAGTTGCGCGCATATTTGAACAAAACCGGAACGTGGCCGTCAAAAAGCTGTAGCATGGATTCAAATATCCAGACGTCTGTTGGTCGAAATTTCCATTCAAATTCAGGGCGTAAATGGTGCCGGAAGAATCGGCGTTGATGGGTGTGCCGGTCTATGCGTTTGGCCTGAGTCTTTTGGGTTGGCTTCGCGCGCGTTTGCCTATCCCTTGTATCTGCAAGCCCGCTGAATCGTCAGCGGAGGCCAGGGCGTATCAAAAGGAGTGCTCATGGAAGTGAAGTCTGAACCCGCCGCGTTCTCGGTTGTCGCTGCGGCGTCCCAGTTGGGCGTAAGCCGTGCGACCGTTTATCGGCTCATGCAGAAAGGCGAGCTGGCCTCGCTCAAGATTGGATCGCGTCGGCTGATCCGCTGCGATGCAGTCACCAATCTTCTCGACAACCTCTCCAATACGAAAGGCACGACTAATGACCATCAGTAACGAAAATGGCCCGAGTGGCGGTGCAACGCCAACCCGGGCCGATACGATAGAATTGACAACCCTCTCGCTTCACGAACATAGCCACACCGCGCGCAATGTAAAACCCGGAATCACGATCCGGGTGCTCCCGGATGGCGATCCGGTTTCGATTCCCGGAGGACGTGCGGCGGAAACTATGCGCCTTCTAATATTGCACGGCGCGCGTGGCTTCACGAGCGGGGAGGCGTCCGTTTACCGTTGGGCGCGCCGGACCAGCGAATACATTCGAGGTCTGCGAGTTTTGGGCGTCCCGATAGTAACGCGCCGGGAGCACACTTCTGATGGTTCATGGGTTGGTCGGTATATTCTCGACGCTGAGGTTCATGTGGTTCGCGACGCAGCTTGCGAGGCCGCCAATGACGAATAACGGTAGCTGTGCCTTGCCGATAGAAATCGCGCACTGGGCAAAGAACGCAAAAGAAAGTGTGCGGGTCCATCTGGACATCTACCAAGGCACGCCGGTTTTTTCAGCCCGAACCTACTACGCGGCCGGAGACGGAAGCTGGAAGCCCACGAGGAAAGGGCTAACGCTTTCAGTGCAGCACCTTCCCGCCCTGCTTGAAGCCGTTTCCAATGCGGAGCATCAAGCGCGTTCGACCGGCCTGATTAGATAGCCGGATCGCTGGGGCGACGTTTTCGGAGCAGTACGCACGCGCGCGCGAAGCGTGGCCTATCCCGAGTGCGATACGACTGAGCGTTGCCCCAGCGCAATTTCGCCATGCGCCAGACACCAAACCTCCCCCATGCCCGGGTTTACCGGCATTGGCTCAAAACTGATGCGTGGAAGGCCCTAGACGGCCGCTCCGTCAGGTTGCTAGTCCATCTGCTGGCACGGTGGCGGCCGGGGGCGCCGGGCACGATCCCATTCACCGACGCCAATGCGGCCAGGGTTGTGAATGCGCACTCCGATACAGCTGCAAAGTCCGTAGACACCTTAAGGCGGCTTGGGTTTCTCTCGCTACATCGTCAGGGCGGTCTGCGAGGGCCAAGATGCGCCCGGACCCGTATGATCGAGCTTGTGACCTATCCAGCAGGCCGACACCTCGCTCCGCCATATTCGAGAATGCCGTTCGGCCGAATCCCGGAGCATTGGCTGGCACTGCCCGCATGGAGATTGCTCAGCCCTCCCGCGACCAAGTTGCTTGTGGACACCCTCGCAAGGCATGATGACGACGGGGAGAACCTTTGGAAGCTGGACGCCAAAGCGGTTGTCAGTCGGGCCGGTTGCGGTCGCGTGACCGCTTATCGAGTTCTATCGGAACTGGATCGTGTCGGCTGGTTTTGTCAGGATTCCGCGTCTGGCTGTGGCGCTGGCGTATACTCCCTGTCCCAGTTCCCGACGCCTTACAGGCCGGCAGAGGCTTGGCGCTACGAGCGATGGATCCCGCCGCTTAAATTCGCCGCCCGGAAATTTGGCACAGAACGCCCGACGAATTGAACTGCCCTCGGGTACAAATCGCCGAGTCAGCCCAAAAAATACTTTAGGTATTAATAGGTTAAAGGCGCTCCGATTCTGGCGAGGATCCGCTCTGAGCCGCCTGTTTGTTCTATTGTATATATGCCGGAGTCGCAGAGCCCATTCGGTCAAGCAGAGCTAACAGACCAGACGGTCAGGGGATCGGATAGCGATAGAGCCCGCCGCCCGGTGCTATTGGTGCTGCGGCGTGGATCGAGGCAGACGGCACGGCTCATCTGGAAGTCGAGTTCGACAACGGCACGGACACAAACCGTCGAGACGACGCCTAGTCCTCGGGAGTTTTAACGCACACCAGAACGCCGGCCCCGTAGGATATATGGCGGGTTTCCCGGCCTTCGTCGTCAACGGCAGTGATTGCCCCGTCCTCAAGCCTTAGGTCAGACGTGGCTACGCGCTCAAGCGCCCCGCCTGGCGAGTCCAGAGCGCAGCCCTCAAGGTTTACAGACTGACTGCCCATATCACACCCGGCAAGTGCCAAGCCTGCGCCGCACACAATCAACAATCTCATTTTGTTCCCCTGATGGATCAATAGCCAAGGGGTACGCACGCTAGACGCGCAAGTCTAGTGGAACGGGGCAAGGCTCCTTCCAGAATCGCGAGGCGGACATCACGAAGAACAAGGGCGGGCGACCGCGCAAAGAGCTTTCGGACGAGGACTTCGACCGCCTTGTCGGCATGGTCAAGATCCAGTGTACCCAAGACGAGATCTGCAACATATTCGGCATGACGGCAGAGACGCTGAGCACGCGGTTGCAGGAGCGTGGCGAAGATTGTTTTTCGACCCTCTGTAAAAAGAACTTGGAAACCGGCAAGCAGATCCTCGGGGGGTGTGTCGCCTAGCCGGAATTTAGGGAGGAGGGGCAACCTGTCCGTTGTTACCTGCAACGCGCCAAGTTGGGGTAATTGATGGGGTAGATACTCTTTCTAAGAGGGCAAAAGATTGAAATTTATTTGGAAATCTTTGATCCGGTGGCGGAGGGGGAGGGATTCGAACCCCCGGAACCTCGCGGCTCAACGGTTTTCAAGACCGCCGCAATCGACCACTCTGCCACCCCTCCGTCCGCTTCACTTAGCGGGCAATGACCGGTCTGCGCAACTGTCTACTTGCAGCTTACCCTCCTTTCACCATTCTGCGCTAAACAGGGTGAAGGTCGGGGGGCCGGACAGGAGTGGAAACGGCGTGCAGAACTGGCGACTTTTACTGGCAGGACTGGCTTTGAGCCTGGTTGCGGCCTGTTCCTCGACCCCGGATCAGATGCGCCATTATTCCGGCAGCGGACCTGCGCCGAGCCGTTCGGGAGGCTGGGCGCCGGCCTCGGGCGATTCCACGCGTGCCGCGCGTCCGGTTGATGCACGGGGCTTGATTGCCGCGTCCAGCGAGCACCAGAAAGTTGGCAGAACCTACACGGTGGGCGGCCGGACATATCGCCCTCAACGGGATGATAATTATGACGAAACTGGTATTGCCTCGTGGTATGGCCCGAATTTTCACGGCCGTCCGACCGCCAATGGTGAGGTCTTTGACCAACATATGATGACCGCGGCCCACACGACCTTGCCGATTCCTTCGATCGCCGAGGTCACCAATCTCGAGAATGGCCGCTCCGTCATCGTGCGGATCAATGATCGCGGTCCCTTTGTGGCCAATCGAGTGATCGATCTCAGCCGCGCGGCAGCGACCGAACTCGATTACATCGGCGCGGGGCTGGCCCATGTGCGGGTCCGTTATCTCGGTCCGGCCCACGAGCATGGCGCTCCGCCGGAGCGGGTCTATCAGGCCAATGCGGCGCCAACGCCCGCCGTCCGGCCTCAGCCGGCCCGGGTCGCGGTCGCTGAGCCGGCAACGATTGAACCGACGCCCGCATGGCAGCCAGGCTCCGGCCCGGGCGGGCAGTTTTCCCTGCAGGTTGGCGCCTTTTCCGATCAGGGCAATGCCCAGGATTTCGCACGGCGCCTGGACGGGGCCGGGGATGTCTGGGTTGAACCCGGTGCCTCCCAGGCCGGTCGTGTCTGGCGTGTCTTCGTCGGCCGATGGGCGGATCGCAATTCTGCCCACGCGGCCCGGGGCACGCTCGCGGACTGGGGCGTCTATGACGCCCGCATCGTGACCACGAACTGAGCAGAAAGACTGCCCCGGTCGTGACCGCGACGCTGGACGTCATCGTCTTGCCGCGCTTCAATGCTTTCTTCGCCTCGAACCACTACCGATTCCGGCCAGGGAGCGTCTCGACGTGCGCGCATTTTCAGCTTTAGCCTTCTTCTTCTCGCTTGTGATCACGGCGCCCCTCCAGGCGCAGAACACTTACCAGACCGAGGCCAGTCATGCGGCCATCCTGGATGTGGAGACCGGGGAAATCCTCTACGCCCTCAATGGCGATGAGGCGATGCCGCCCGCATCCATGAGCAAGATGATGACTGTGCTGATGGTGGTTGAAGCACTTGAGGCCGGCTCCTTGTCTCTGGATGATGAATTGCCGGTTTCCGAGCATGCCTGGCGCACAGGTGGCGCCGCCTCCGGCTCCTCGACCATGTTCCTGGAGGTCAATTCGCGTGCTCGCGTCGAGGATTTGCTGCGTGGCGTGATCATCCAGTCCGGCAATGATGCCTGCATTGTTCTGGCGGAAGCCATTGGCGGGACGGAAGCGGCCTTCGCCGACATGATGACCGACCGCGCCCACGAGCTCGGTCTGACCTCCGCGAGCTTCGCCAATGCCACCGGCTGGCCGGATCCCGACCATCGTATCAGTGCCATTGATCTGGCGCGGCTGGCGCGCATCCTGATCGAGGACCATCCCGAGTATTACGGGATCTGGGCCGAGCGCGAATTCACCTATAACGGTATCCGCCAGTATAATCGCAACCCGCTCCTGGGCGTGTTTTCCGGCGCCGATGGCCTCAAGACCGGCCACACCGAGGAGAGCGGCTATGGCCTTGTGGGGTCAGCCGAACGGGATGGCGAACGCCGCATCATCGTCTTCAATGGCATGGGTTCGAACGCGGCGCGTGCGACGGAAGCCGAGCGGATGATGCGCGCTGCGCTCAGCGATTATAGTCTCTATCACCTCTTTGCCGCCGGCGATGATGTCGATCACCGGGCCGAAGTCTTCATGGGGGACAGCGACACGGTCAGCTTGCGGGTCGCCGATGATGTCACCGCCGGCCTGCACCGTCGTGCGCGTCGCGACCTGACTGTTACGGTCAGTTATGACGGACCGCTGGTTGCGCCGATCCAGGAAGGTGATGTGGTCGGCACATTGATCGTCGAGGCCCCGGACTATGAGGCTCGCGAATACGACCTCCTGGCCGCCGAGAGTGTGTCCGAGAAGGGTCTGATGGGACGGATTGGTGCGGCGATTGCCCACATGCTGCGGGGCTGAGACGCATGACCAGGGGAAAATTCATCACGCTGGAAGGCGGTGAGGGCGCAGGCAAGACCACGCTCATTCGCGGTCTGACCCACGCATTGGCCGATCTCGGCATTGTTACGCTTGTGACCCGCGAACCCGGGGGAACGCCCGGCGCAGAACTCCTGCGAGACCTGCTTCTGAATGGAGATGTCGAGCGCTGGTCCTCCCGTACCGAAGCGCTGTTGATGTATGCCGCCAGGGTTGATCATGTCGAACGCTGCATCAAGCCGGCCCTGAATCGCGGCGCCTGGGTCTTGTGCGACCGTTTCGCCGATTCCACACGCGCCTATCAGGGTGTTGGCGGTGGTCTGGGAGCTGCGGACCTGGCCGAACTCCAGCATTTCGCGCTCAACGATTTCCATGCTGACCTGACGCTGATCGTCGACCTTGAGCCGGCGATCGGTCTTGAGCGCACCATCAAGCGCGGCGAGAAGATCACCCGCTTCGAGAAATTCGACGCCGAGTATCACGAGCGCCTGCGCCAGGCCTTCCTGGATATTGCCGAGGAAGAGCCGGAGCGCTGTGTTGTTCTCGATGGCAGCCAGCCGTCCGAGGCCGTCCTGACCGCGGCCCTGGCCGCCGTGCGTACCCGTTTGTTCGCAACGGCATGAGCACGGATCCCGATATCGGGTCTGACGTTCAGCCGGGCTGTCTGCCACCGCGCGAGCGCTATGATTTGTTCGGGCATGACGCGGCAGAACAGGCATTTGCCTCGGCCTGGGAGAGCGGGCGGCTGCACCATGCCTGGATGATCACCGGACCACGCGGCGTCGGCAAAGCGAGTCTCGCCTGGCGGGCAGCGCGGCGTGTGCTGGGCGCCCGGCCGATGCCGGAAGCGGGCCCGCTCGGCGCCAGCGCCCAGGACCCGGTCTGCAAACTGATCGAGTCCCAGGCCACGCCGGATCTCCTGCTCCTGCGCCGCCCCTGGGACGACAAGCGCAAGCGTTGGCGGGCCGAAATCACGGTCGAGGAAGCCCGACGTGCGCCGCATTTCTTCGAAATGAGTTCCGGAGGCGGCGGCTGGCGCGTCTGTATCGTGGATTGCGCTGACGACATGAATAACAATGCCGCGAACGCCTTGCTGAAAACGCTGGAAGAGCCGCCGCATCGTGGCGTGCTGTTTCTCGTAACCCATACGCCGGGACGGCTTCCGGCCACGATCCGCTCTCGCTGCCGTCGCTTGAGCCTGCGCGCACCGTCGGCCGAAACGACCGCCAGCTGGCTGGAGCAAACAGGCGCGGCTCCGGACGCCGGCGCAGCGCTTGCGGCAGCGCGTCTTGCCGGTGGCGCACCGGGGCGAGCCCTGGCACTGATTTCCGGCGGCGGCGTGGCGCTGGCGGCCGAGGTCAATCTCCTCGTCGACCGGGGCGCGACCGCCAGTGATGCCGATATTCGCAAGATTGCCGAACGTCTCAGCCTGAAAGGACAGGAGGAGATGCGCGACCTGTTTTACGAGGTTCTTGCCAATGCCATTCGCGGCCAGGCCCGCGAACGCGCTGAAGCCGGTCGCGACCCAACAGCCTGGCTGGACAGTTGGCGAGACCTCAACGCGCTTGTCCGCGATGCCAACGCGCTCTATCTCGACCCGAGACAAACCATCTTGAGCGCGCTCGGCCAGGTCCGCAATGTGGCGCGCAAGGAAAAGGCCGGCGCCTGAGCATGTATATCGACAGCCACGTCAATCTGCACGGCGAGCAATTTGCCGAGGATCTCGATGCCGTCATCGATCGCGCCCGCGCGGCTGGCGTCGGCCGCATGATCACGATTTGCTGCCAGCTCTCTGATTTTGAAGCCGTTTCCGCGATTGCTGAAGCCCATGAGGATATCTGGTGCACGATCGGGGCGCATCCCCACCATGCCAAGGATCGCCCGGACATAACCGCGGACGAGCTGATCGAGATCGCAGGGCATCCCAAAGTCGTGGGAATCGGGGAGACCGGGCTCGATTTCCATTACGGATATTCACCCAGGGAAGAGCAATTCCAGTCCCTGACAGCCCATATCGATGCCGCGCGCCGAACCGATCTTCCGCTCATTCTCCACACCCGCGAAGCCGATCGGGCGATGGCGGACCTGCTGGAAGACGAAATGGGGAAGGGGGCCTTTCGCCCCTTGCTGCACTGCTATACCGGCGGGACTGAACTAGCCCATCGGGCCTCCAAACTCGGCGCCTATTTCGCAGCGTCCGGCATCATCACCTTCAAGAAGGCCGAGGATGTTCGCGCTGTGTTTCGCGATGAGGTCGCCGATGACCGGGTGATCGTCGAGACCGATTGTCCCTATCTCGCGCCGGTCCCGCACCGCGGCAGGCGTTGCGAACCGGCCTTCCTGCCGGATGTCGCCCATGGCCTGGCCCAGGTTAAGGGCTGGACCGACGAGGTGTGCGAACAGCGCACCACCGAGAATTTTTTCCGTCTGTTTGACCGGGTCCCGAGACCATGACGGGCGTTACCCGTTTGACCCTGCTGGGAACCGGTTCGTCAGGCGGCGTGCCGCGGGCCAATGGTGATTGGGGTGATTGCGATCCGGACAATCCGCGCAATCGCCGCCGTCGCTGCGCAGCCCTGATCGAGCAGGCTGCCACCGAAGCCGCGCTGGCGGACGGAGAGGCGGTCACGCGGATTGTCATCGATACCTCACCGGATTTCCGCGAACAGATGCTGTCTGCCGGCGTCCGGCGGGTCGATGGCGTGGTGATGACCCATGATCATGCAGACCAGACGCATGGAATCGATGATCTGCGCGCCTTTGCCTATCTCCAGCGCCAGAGAATTCCGGTCTGGATGGACAAGCCGACCGCTGACAGTCTCACCAACCGCTTCAGCTACACCTTCCAGGCACCGCCGGGCTCGGGATATCCACCCATCCTCGACCTCAAACCGATGCCGGCTTGCGGCGAGACCGTTACAATCGACGGCCCGGGCGGCGCGGTTGCGATCATACCTTTTGACCAGGAACATGGTCGGATTCGCTCATTGGGCTTCCGGGTTGGCGACCTGGCTTACTCGGCCGACATCAACGCTTTGCCCGATGACAGTGCTGCGATCCTTGATGGTATCCAGTGCTGGGTCGTCGATGCCTTGCGCGATGAACCGCACCCGACACATTTCAATGTCGATGATGCGCTTTCCGCGATCAAACGGATCGGCGTCCCGCAGGCGGTCCTGACCAATCTCCACATCACGCTCGATCACGCCGCGCTTGCCGCACGATTGCCGGCCGGGATTCGTCCAGCGCATGACGGCCTCACAATCGAATCCCGAAACGGGGCTGTTTTTATCCGCGATTGATGCGCAATGCCGGTCCTGCGGCTTCGTGATCTGGCCACATTTTATTTCTCATAATATTTATTATGCGCGATTTTGATGCGATACAACCGGGCCATGCGCCAAAGCTCCACCCTCCCGCAATTCACCATAACAGAACTATTTCAATCGTTTCTGGAGGCTATTGGATGTGTCATCTCATTAGAGTTTTCGTTCGCGTGGTATGAGAGGTCGGAATTTCTATCCTGCTTTAAGTATCTCCGGCGGGCTTACACTCCGGCAAATCGGACTATGGTCGGCTCAACCAGTTTCGCGTCAGCAATCGGAGCCCGACATGTCCGCGCCGTCTGAAACCCTGCCCCCGATCGACCGCCTCCTCGCAATCATGGCCAAGCTGCGCGACCCGGATGGCGGCTGCCCCTGGGATCTGGAACAGGATTTCGCGAGCATCGCGCCGTATACGATCGAGGAAGCTTATGAGGTTGCGGATGCGATCGAGCGCAAACGCCATGACGAGCTGAAGGACGAGCTTGGCGATCTCCTCCTCCAGGTCGTGTTTCACAGTCAGATGGCGCGCGAAGCCGGCCTGTTCGGATTTGATGACGTCGCACAGGCGATCAATAACAAGATGGTGCGCCGTCATCCGCATGTCTTTGGCGATGCCAGCACGCGGGACAGTGTGACCCAAACCGCCGAATGGGAGGCTATCAAGGCGGCCGAACGGAAGGCGTCGGACAAGGGTGAGAGCCTGCTCGATGATGTCCCCATCGCCCTGCCCGCGCTGAAGCGTGCGCAAAAGCTGCAAAAGCGGGCGGCGACGGTCGGCTTTGACTGGCCGACAGCGGATCGTGTCCTGGACAAGGTCGACGAGGAATTGGCCGAAGTGCGTGAAGCGATGGCGGCGGGCGATGCGGATGCGGTGGCCGAGGAAATCGGCGACCTGATCTTCGTTTGCACCAATCTGGGCCGCAAGATGAAGGTCGATGTCGAGGCGGCCACGCGCAGCGCCAACACCAAATTCGAGCGCCGGTTTCGGCATATAGAACAAACACTTGAGTCGCAGGGTCGGACAACATCCGACGCGACACTGGACGAGATGGAAGCGCTCTGGGACGACGCCAAGAAGATTGAAAAGGGCGTGGTTGACCCCGCCTGATTGTCTATCCCGGGCAGGTCCGACGGCTAGAAATCATCCTCATCCTCGACATCGCCAATCCCCTTGGGGATCGCCAGATCGGGGAATTGAGACCGGAACCGCCCTGCCTCGACCGGGTGCAAGCGGACCTGAAGAGTGCTGGCGCCTGTCTTGGTGTCCATCTTGCTCGCCAGAACATCACCATGCGCGTGGAGCCAGGCGAGCGCACGCGCGTCCTGCGGCGGAATGGTGATTTCCAGGCGCTCATTCTCTTGTGACAGAGCGCGTTCAATGGCTTCGACGAGAATTTCGACGCCTTCACCCGTCACTGCCGACAGGGCCAGCTTGATCGGCCGCCCTGCCTTGAGATTGGCCATCTGGACGGTAATCCCCAGATCCTCTCGACCATCTTCATCCAACTGGTCCGCCTTGTTCCAGGCTTCCAGCATGGCCTGTTCGTGGACCGGGCCGGCCTCTATCGCGTCGAGCACGCCTTCCACGTCCTCGATACGGCCCTCACGGTCCGGATCTGAGGAATCGATAACATGGACAAGAAGGTCCGCCTCGCGAACCTCTTCCAGCGTGGCCCGGAAGGCCGCGATGAGTTCTGTCGGCAAATCGGTAATGAATCCAACCGTATCAGACAGGAGAATTCGAGTGCCGCCGGGCAGGTCAACCGCCCTCACCGTCGGATCGAGTGTCGCGAAGGGCATATCCTGCGCAAAGACGCCCGCGCCAGTCAGCTTGTTGAAAAGCGTGGACTTTCCGGCATTCGTATAGCCGACGAGCGCGACCGTGGGAAACGGTACATCCTGGCGTTTGGACCGGTGAAGGGAGCGCGTCCGCCGGACGTCTTCAAGTTGGCGGCGCAATTTCGACATCTTCTCGCTCAGCAGGCGGCGGTCAGTCTCGATCTGCGTTTCACCCGGCCCGGCGAGGAAGCCGCCGCCGCCCCGCTGCCGCTCGAGATGCGTCCAGGTCCTGACCAGGCGCGAGCGTTCATAGGCCAGGCGGGCCAGTTCGACCTGAAGCACGCCCTCCTTGGTGCGGGCACGTTGACCGAAGATTTCCAGGATCAGACCGGTCCGGTCGACCACTTTCACATTCAGGGCTGTTTCGAGATTTCGTTGCTGGACCGGCGATAGTGCCGCGTCGATTACCGCGACATTGGCCTCAAGCTCGACAAGCAAGTCGCGCAATTCATCCAGCTTGCCGCGTCCGAAATATCGACCCGCATCGATCTTGCGGATGGGCAAAATGAAGGCGTCCCCGACGACAAGGTGGAGGGCTTCAGCCAGACCGGTGGCTTCTTCCAGGCGCGCCTCGGCGCGGCCCATCGTGTCTCGGCTGGCGGGATGAATGACAAGGGCGCGTGAAACCGGCGCCTCGCGCTCAATCAATCCGTGGCGCTCTCTTCCGCCGCATCCTCGTCCGCCTTGTCGTCTTCGAACAAGGATACCGGCGCGGCCGGCATGATGGTCGAAATGGCGTGCTTGTAGACGAGCTGCGAAAGCCCGTCCCGACGAAGCAGGACACAGAAATTGTCAAACCAGGTGACGACACCCTGCAGCTTCACACCATTGACGAGGAAGATGGTCAGGGGCGTCTTCGTTTTACGCACAGAGTTGAGGAAGACATCCTGGAGATTTTGTTTTTTATCGTGCGACATGTTGGCTCCGCATGCGTCGCTTTGATCAGCGATTCGTATCAAGGGTATACAGGCCTTGCATGAGGCTGCAACCACTTCATTTTGCATGGGAAGCTGGAGCGTGCGCTCAAGCCTCCCCCAGATAGGCCTCGCGCAGCGACAGGGTCAGTAAGCCCGGCTCTCCATTGGCGATGCTATGGTTGTCTATCGACACAACCGGGGTCACGAAGGATGTGGCGGATGTCAGAAAGGCCTCGCGCGCCTCATAGGCCTCTTGCGGGGTAAAGCCCCTCTCCTCGATTTCCAGTCCAACATCTTGAGCGCATTTGAAAATTCGAGCTCGCGTGATGCCATGCAGGATGCCGTGATCCGCTTGCCGGGTGACCAGTTTTCCGGCCTTGGTGACGATCCAGGCATTGGTCGAGCTGCCTTCCGTGATGCGCCCGTCCCGATCGACCTGCCAGGCCTCGACAGCCCCTGCTTCGTGGGCCGCCTGCTTGGCGAGGACATTTGGCAACAGGTTCACGGTTTTGATGTCACAGCGCGCCCAGCGCTGATCCGGCACCGTGACAACGGCAATTCCGCGCTCGGCTCGGGCTTCCGCCGCGGCGTGATCCAGCCGCTTGCAGGTCAGCACGATGGTCGGTTGAACCGCCTGTTTCGGGAAAGCATGGTCCCGACGCGCCTGACCGCGTGAAATCTGGAGATAGACCAGACCATTGCGAATCCGGTTCCGTCGCAGCAATTCACCAATAATGTGTTCCAGCGCAGCCCGACTCCTCGGCGTCGGTATCCGGAGCTCGCCCAGGGAGCGCTCAAGACGGTCAAAATGTCCGTCGGCGTCCATCAATTTGCCCTCGCGGACGCTCCAGACTTCATAGACGGCATCGGCAAACTGGAAACCACGGTCCTCGACATGGATCGAGGCCTCGCCGTGCGGGAGAAACCGGCCATTTACATAGGCAAAGCGCATGGTCGTTCGTTACTTCCTCTTGAACAGGGCCCAGATGGCGGCGATCGCGGCCAACACTTCCAGACGCCCGAGGATCATGGCTGAAATAAGGATCGGCTTGGCCTCGTCGGGTATCTGGCGCCAGCTGGTCAAGGCATCCGACTGATCCAGCATGGGACCGATATTGGCAAGGGCCGCCGTCATCGCAAGAAAGGCCGTCTCGAAATCAAGTCCGACCGAGGCCAGGGCAATGGTTCCGACGCCGATCGCGGCCACGAAAGCCAGGACATAGGCCCAGATGCCAACCAGAGCGCTTTCCTGAACACGACGACCGCGGAAGCTGACGGGCACAACGCTGCGCGGGTCGGACAGGACGGCCAGCTCGGCGCCCATTCGTTTCCAGAGCAAGAGGATGCGCGAGACCTTGATCCCGCCCGTCGTCGATGCCGCCGCGCCGCCGATAAGGGCCACGAAGATTGATGCGGCCAGCGCCGGAATGACCCCGCCACCGGCAGAGAATCCGCTCGTGGTCACGATGAAGGTCGCATCCAGCACATCCGAGAACGGCGTGCCTGGTCGGGCAAGGACGAAGAAGCCGCCGAGGCCGACAATGAGCGCGAATATCCCCAGAATGTCGGGATCGCGGAGGACGGACCGGTCGCGGAGGACATCCCAGAACAGGGCGATGTTCAGTGCGCCGACGAGACAGCCCATCATGACCCAGACGGTGGAGATCGGCCCGATACTCTCCAGCAGCCCGCCATCCGTCGGTGTATAGCCGCTGGTCGAAATCGCGCTCATCGACAGGACGGTGGCATTGAACAGGCCATTGCCGGCAAACAACAGGCCCAGCCAGACCAGCGAGGTGAGCACGGAATAGATGATCGCGACGCGTCTGGCGGCGAGCGGGAGATGCGAGAACACATTGTCCGAGCGCAGGGTTAGCAAGGCCGATTTGCGAATTGCCGGGACATCCCTGTCCAGCGCGGCAAAGACACCGATTGCCAGCAAGAGCGTCGCATAGCCGCCGAGCCAGCCGAGAATGGCCCGCCAGAAGATGAGGGAGCGTGGCAGATCATCCGCAGGCAGGAGCGTCGCGCCGGTCGTGGTCACCGCCGAATAGGCTTCGAAGACCGCATCGATCGGATCAAAATACCCGGTCAGCCAGAATGGCAGCGCCGCCATGGCCGGTGCCGTGATCCACGACAACAGCGCGAGGCCGAGGGCATCGAGAGCGCTGGCCCTGGATTTCAGCCCGCGCGTCGCGGTCAGGATGAAAATGCCCGGAACGAAGGCGATCAAGGCCGTCGTCCCGAACAATGGCGCGAGATGCGGTTCACCCACCGCTGCCGCCACAAATGCCGCAAACAGGGCCACGCCCGCGAACAGGACCCAGAGCGCGCCAAGCGGCCGGAGAAAGGCGACGGGCGTCATGGCCTAGAAGTATTCGAGACTGACGCGGAAGAGGTGCTCGACCTTGGGGATGAGCGCCGTATTGCAAAATAGCAGGACGCGATCATTCTCGCGGATGCGACCTTCATCGCAAGGCAGGATGACCTTGTCGCCGCGTACCACAGCGCCGAGGGCGACACCGTCGGGCAATTCCAGCTCGTCCAGGGTCTTGCCGACCAGGGGCGAGGTCGAGAGCGCGACGCCTTCCACGGCCTCTGCCTGCCCGCCGCCCAGGCTCTGCAGCCCGGTGATCCGGCCACGACGGATGTGCTGGAGAATGGTCGAGACCGTAGTTGCGCGCGGGTCGATCAGGACGTCGATATCCAGCGCGTCACGGAGGCTCTCAAAGGCCCGGTCATTGATCAGGGAGAGCGCCCGCTCGGCCCCTTCCCGCTTGGCCATGACGGCGGAAAGCATATTGACCTTGTCGTCATTGGTCACACAAACGACCAGCTCGGCCTCGCTGACGCCGGCCTCATGCATCAGGCGAGCGTCGAGCCCGTCCCCGTGCAGCACGACAGTGCGTTTCAACCGCTCCGCGGCAGCTTCAGCCCTTGCCTTGTTGGCCTCGATCAAGCGGACCTTCACGCCGCCGGCACGCTCGAGCGCCCGGGCGACATAGACGCCAATATTGCCAGCGCCGACGACAACAACGCGCCGGATCTGCTCGGCATTGCGTCCGAAAATATCGAGAATTCGGCGCACCTGGCGACTCTCGGTGACGATATAGACATCATCCCCGGCCAGGAGCGGGTCGTGAAGTTTGGGAATGAAAAGGGTCTGCTCGCGCTGCACCCCAACGACGGCCAGGCGCAGGTCCGGGAAGAGTTCCATGACCTGTTCGGTGGTCGAGCCCGCCACCGGTGAATTCTCGTCGAGACGCAGTCCGAGCAACTGGACCCGGCCGCCGGAGAAGACAGCCGTGTTGAACGCGCCCGGCGTCTCCACCCGCTGGAGTATGGCAAGACCCACTTCCAGTTCCGGCGAGATCACGACATCAACCGGCATATTCCCGGTCGAGAACAGATCGCCCCATGCCGGGTCGAGATAGTTCTGGGCGCGGACACGGGCGATCCGCATCGGCGTCTGAAAGAGCGAATGGGCGACCTGGCAGGCCACCATATTGGTTTCGTCCGAATGCGTGACGGCGACCAGCAGGTCCGCCTGCCGGGCCCCTGCGCGTTCCAGCACGTCCGGATGCGAGCCATGCCCGACGACGCCCTGGACATCGAGGTCGGTGACCACATTGTCGATCAGCTCGGTCGACCAGTCGACGACCGTGACCGCATTTCCTTCGCGGGCGAGCGCGCGGGCGATACCCACACCGACCTGTCCGGCTCCGCAGACAATCGCTTTCATGTCAGCTCCCTCCAGCCGGCGTCAGGCCGCGCCTTCGCGTTGCGGGCTGCCAACCCCGAGAGATTTGAGCTTGCGGTGCAAGGCCGAGCGCTCCATGCCAATGAAGGCCGCAGTGCGCGAGATATTGCCACCGAAACGGTCGATCTGGGCCTTGAGGTATTCACGCTCGAAATTCTCCCGGGCCTCGCGCAGTGACAGGGCAATCATCTTCTCGGAATCAAAACCGACATCCTGATTTTCCCGGGTCACGACCTCTGATGGCAGCGAATCGAGGGTGATCGGTTCTTCCATCGCGCCGGTCGCCAGGATCAGCAGGCGCTCGATATTATTGCGCAATTGACGGACATTGCCCGGCCAGCCATGGGCCTGCAAGGCCGCCATGACATCATCGCCGAACCGTCGGCGCGGCAAGCCGGCCGAATTGGTCAGGCGTTCGACGAAATGGGTGACCAGTGCGGGAATGTCTTCGCGGCGATCGGCGAGCGGCGGAACCTGTACCGGAACGACCGCCAGACGGTGGTAGAGATCCTCGCGAAACAATCCGCCCTGGATGCGGCCGGCCAGGTCCTGGGCTGTCGAGGAGATCACCCGGACATTCACCTGCACATCTGCTGCGCCACCAATCCGGCGGAAGCGCTGCTCGACGAGAAGACGCAGCAATTTGCTCTGCGTATCCTTCGGCATGTCAGCGATTTCATCGAGATAGAGCGTCCCGCCATGCGCCCGCTCAAGCAGGCCCACATGCTTGACGCTGCCATCCTCATTCTCGCGGCCGAAAAGCTCTTCTTCCACACCCTCCGGTGACATGCCCGGAGCGCTCACGGCAACAAAATCGGCTTCATTGCGCGGTGAGCTCTCGTGAATCAGGCGCGCCACCAATTCCTTGCCGGCGCCCGACGGCCCACGGATCAGCACCCGGCTATTGGTCGGTGCGACCCGATCAATCAGCTGGCGGACCTGAACAATTCCGCTGGAATCCCCGATCAACGAGCTTTGCGCCTCACTGCGAGCGCGCAGTTCGGCATTCTCCGAACGCAATCGGCTGGTTTCCAGCGCGCGCGTCACGGTCAAGAGAAGCTTGTCGCTCTTGAAGGGTTTTTCGAGAAAGTCATAAGCACCCTTCCGGATCGCCGCGACGGCGGTCTCGATCGTGCCATGACCGGAAATCACGATGACCGGCATGTTCGGGTCAATGGCCCGGAACTCGTCGAGCAATTCGATCCCGTCCAGTCGACTGCCCTGCAGCCAGACGTCGAGAATGACCAGGGACGGCTTGCGGGCCCGGATCTCGTCGAGGGCGCCATCTGCGTGAGCCGCTTCGCGGGTTTCATACCCGTCATCTTCCAGCAGCCCACCGATCAATTCACGGATATCTGCCTCATCATCCACGATCAGAATGTCGCGAGCCATGGATCAGGCCTCCTGTATGCTTTGAATGTCTTGTTCTGTCTGGTCTGCGAGCGGGAAGATCAGCCGAACGACGGCGCCGCTTCCCTCGCGGGGCACATCGAGCTCCAGCCGGCCCTTATGGTCTTCCATCACGCGTTTAACGATGGCGAGGCCAAGGCCGGTACCCTTCTCGCGGGTCGTCATATAGGGCTCGGTCAAGCGCTCCCGATTGGGAGTCGGCCAACCCAGCCCGTTGTCGCTGACCTCGATCACCGCGAACCCGTCGCGTTCGGTCAACTGGACCGAGATCGCACCCGCCTCACCGTCTTTTTCCATACGCGCTTCAACGCTTTCCGAGGCATTCTTGAGAATGTTGGCGAGCGCCTGACCTGCAAGCCGCGAGTCACACAAACCCAGGACCGGTTGATCCGGCTTGTCGAAGCGGACCTCCATCGCGGCCGAGGCCACCCGTCGCGCGAACACTGCCGATTTGGTCAATTCGCCGAGCTCGACTTCCTCGACCTTGGGCTGGGGCATGCGGGCAAAGGACGAGAATTCATCCACCATCCGGCCGATATCACTGACCTGTCGGATAATTGTTTCGGTACACCGATCAAAGGTCTCCAGATCGCTTTCGATTTCCTTGCGGTATTTGCGACGGATCCGCTCGGCTGAGAGCTGGATGGGTGTGAGCGGATTCTTGATCTCATGGGCGATGCGGCGAGCAACCTCACGCCAGGCGGCATTGCGCTGTGCAGTGACCAGGCGCGTGACATCGTCGAACGTGATGACGAGGCCAGCCTCCTCATCCATCGAGGCGCGCGCGGTGATATGGCGGATCTGTTCATCGGCCATAGTCAGGTCAATCTGGGCTTCGGCGACGGCGCCGGGGCGGCGGCGCGCTTCCGTGACCAGGTCACTCAGGGCTGGCGTGATATCATCAAGCTGCATGCCGATCTGATCATCCGAACCCGCCGACAGAATCCCGATGGCCGAGCGGTTGATCAGGGTGACCTTGTCATCCTTGTCCAGGCCAATCACGCCAGCGCGAACCCCGGCCAGAATGGCTTCGATAAAGGCCCGGCGCTGTTCGCTTTCCGCATGGCTCTCGATCAGCTCACGACGCTGGCTCCGCAATTGCCGGGTCATCCGGTTGAATGCGCGCGCCAGGGCCGCAATCTCGTCATCATCGCGCCCCATCTGGACACGCGCTTCGAGATCCCCTCGCCGCACCCGCTCCGCGGCGGCGACGAGGCGTGAAATCGGTGTGACGACCCGTGTCGCGGCGCTTAATCCCAGCCAGACCGAGCCGATCAGGATCAGAGCCGCAACCTCGAAATAGAGCAGGAAAAAAGTCTGGCGGATCGAGGTCTCCTGCTCGTCCGCCCGACGCAGGGCAACCCGCGCCTCCTCCATTTGCCGGAACAGGTCCACATTCATCGGGATCGAGGCGTAGAGAAAGGCGTCTTCATAGCCGCTGAGTTGGGTCAGGAGGCGAACCACATCCGTGCCCACAGGCGTGAATTCCGGGGTCGATACGGCGACCCCGCCCCCGCCTTCATTGGCCAGTTCGTAGAGCCGCGGCGATGGCACCACATAGGGCTCGTTTTCCTGGAAGCGGGTACGCGCCAGCAGATTGCCCCGACCGTCGACCACATAGGCTGCGGAAAAATTCTGCTGTGCCGCAAGAGCACTCAGTCCCCAGACATACTGGATCCGGCTCGAGCTGAACGCCTCGACCGCATCCGGCTGGTTGAGCGCCTCCACCATCGCGCTCAACCGGTTGCCGGCCGCGTTGACCTCGCGCTCATAGATTTCGCCCGCCACGATGGCAGTCCCGTCGACGACCGTCGCAATCCGCTCTCCGAACCAATAGTCGACGCCGCGATTGAGGACGGCCCCCAGAAAGAGCGCGGCGAGGACGGCCGGCGCTGCCGCAGCGAGGGAGAACAAGGCAACAAAGCGCAGGTGCAGACGCGGCGTCGGTTCGCCAAACCGGCGCGCCCTCACCCGGCGGACAAAGCGGACAACCACCACACCGCCAAGACCGAGGATCAGAACCGCATTGCCGACCAGAAGCGCCATCGCATTGCGATCATTCAGGCGCATGAGCCCGTTATCGCCCAGCAATCCGGTCGCGGCGATGGTGAGCAGGATCGCAGATGTGACGAAGCCGATGCCGAAAAGTGCGGCGGATCGCGGTGAGATGTTCCGGATCAGGGGCTTCGATAGAGTGTTCGGCAAGTGTGAGCTCACATGTTGCAGAACGGCATCATTACCCTGTTGTTGCAAATAATCAACACCCGTGCTGCACAGGTCACATATCGTCCGGATCGCCTTCCAGCTCAGCCAATCGCCGGGCCAGGGTATTGCGGTTCAGGCCCAAAATCTCTGCCGCCCGGGAGCGGTTTCCGCCGCATCGATCCAGCGCCTGGCTGAAAAGCGCACGGTCAACGGCGTCGATTGCAACATTGCGGGCATTCTTCCGGCTCAGTGAGAGGGCCGCGATCGCATTGGCATGGACATCAAGGTCCTCGCGCGAATCCCCGGCATCAGCCGAAAACGCCACCAGCACATCATCGAGACCGGCAACCCGACCCCGCGTGGCAAGCGACAGCCGCGACAATACCGATCGCAACTCGACGACATTCCCGGTCCATGCCGAGCCCTGAAGGTATTGGACCGCTTCTTTCGAGAGCCGGACCCGGTCCTGTTTGTCGCGCCGGGCAAATTGGGCGAGGAACGCTTCGCACAAGGCCGGGATGTCGCTGCGGCGCTCCCGCAAGGGCGGCACGGCGATGACGCACTCCGACAGGCGCGCAACCAGTCGTGTGTCCAGTCCGGCGTCCGGTGAATGGGAGGCCGTGGCGATGACGCGACCAATCCCGGCATCCAGCGCGTCGCGGGCTGCGCGTTGCTGTTCGGCATTCCACTCTTCAAGGCGCAGCCAGACCACCTGGCGGGCGGCCTTGGTCGAACCGAAAACCTCTGTGGCGGTGTTTGATGGTGTCACGACGACGGCGTCATCAGCGGAAATGCCGCGTGCCCGAAGCAGGGCCTCGGCGGCCTGGCGTTTTCCCACCCCGGGTTCGCCCATGATCATCACATGCGCCTGGCTGGTGGCGGCGCGGGCGATCGCCTTGAAAGCCGACTGCATGGCGGCGGACTGGCCAATAAAGCCGGTGGGCTCATCGGCCGCTTTCGAGCGCCCGGTCTTGGCCTCATCGCCCAGGGCAGCACCAACGGCCGCGATCATGTCGTCGAGATCAAAAGGCTTCGGCAAATATTCGAACACGCCGCCCTTGGCCGCATTGATTGCCGTCGAGGCCGTCGCCTGCGCGCTCATCACAATGACCGGCATTTGCGGACGCAGACGCGCGACAAGGCCCAGATTCTCGAGGAAGTTCGAGCCGTCCAGAAGCACATCGGCCAGCAGGAGATCGCCTTCACCATTGCGGATCCAGTTCAGCGCCGTGTCCGGCGAGGCGGTCGCCCGGACCTGGTATCCCGCTGACCCCAGTGCGCGTGACAGGATGAGTTTCAGGCTTTCATCGTCTTCCAGCAGCAGAATTCTGGCGCTCACTTTGGATCCTTCCGGGCAATCGGCAATCGAATATTGAAGACGGTCCGGCCCGCCTGGCTTTCGAAATCAATCTGACCCTCATGCAGAGCCGCAATCCGGGCTGAGAAGGCCAGTCCGAGCCCCTCACCTGCCGGCTTTGTGGTCACGAAGGGGGTGAAGATACCCGATCCCAGCGTTTCGGGAATACCCGGACCATTATCACGGACTGACAGGACGAGTGGCGTCGGATTGCCGCCCGTTCGGCTCTTGGGGCCGGCATCAAAACGGGTTTCTACCACGATTTCCGCCGATGGATCTGTACGAACGGCATCGAAGGCATTCTGCAGCAAATTGAGCACGGCCTGCATCAACAGGTCCGGATCGCCGGCGATCACTGGCAGGGACGGATCGAAATTATCGCGCATGACGCCCCGCGTCGCTGTATCGGCGCGGTGCAGACTGTCCATGGCACTGACGGCCAACAGATTGAGATTGATCTCAGATCGCGGTCCGAGCTGGATATCACCAACCCGGCTCCAATGATCCGCCAGGCGCGTGATCCGGTCGACATCCTGGATGATCAGGCGGGCCAGGTCGCGAGCCCCTTCCATGTCGGTTTCGCGCCGGATGAGCTGCGCCGCGCCGCGGACACTGGCGAGGGGGTTCTTGAGCTCGTGTGCCAGCATTCGGCCAAAACCCAGCGCGGGCGCTTCGGACGCCTTGGCGCCCACCTCCTGGTGCGGCAGGACAGACAGGATCAGCTGTTCATGCTCGTCTGACCAGCGCGCATGAACGTCAAAGGGCCCGTCCCCGCCCAGCATCCGGCCGAGCGCCACCACAGTACGGCGAGTGCCGCAGGCCTGTTCGATAATGTCGGCAAGATGAGCGCAGGCCGGGGACAGGATCCCGAAACGACCCTTGCGCATGTGCCGGATCGACAATCCCAGCCATTCTTCTGCCTGGGTATTGGCCCACACACAGCGCGCCTCGGCACAAAAGACCAGGATCGGGATGGCCGCCTGGTCCGCCGCCAGATGGGCCGAGCCCGGGGGATCAAGCGTCGTCATGCGACCGCACGCCCGTCAAGCTGGCGCAGGCCATCGAGTGCGGCATGGACGTCGGATGCCTCATCCGAGCGGCACAGGCTGGCGCGCTGGGCACGGACCCAGTCGCGATCCCCGGAGCCACATTCGACATCACAAAAGCTGGCAAAATGCTTGCGCATCATGCGGCTACCCAAGTGGGGACCATAATGGGCGAGACTGTCTTCGAACTGATCCGACAGGGCGGTGATCTTGTCAGTCCAGCGGGTTTCAAGCGGCGGCAGACCGGCGAGTTCACGGCCGATTTCGCCGACCAGCCAGGGCCGCCCCTGGGCGGCACGGCCGATCATCACGGCATGCGCGCCGGACTGCTCCAGGGCGTCACGGGCATGGGTGACGGTGTGGATGTCACCATTGACCACGACCGGGATATCCACGGCCTCCACCACCGCCCTCACGGCGGACCAGTCGGCCTCGCCCTTGTAGAATTGCTGGCGGGTTCGACCATGCACGGTGACGAGGCGGATTCCGGCGTCCCGGGCCCGGCGGGCGAGGTCGGGCGCATTGAGACTGTCATGATCCCAGCCCAGGCGCATTTTCAGCGTGACCGGCTTGCTGGTCCCGGCGACCGTGGCTTCGATCAGGGTGAGCGCATGGTCGAGATCGCGCATCAAGGCCGAGCCGGACAGGCCCTTGGTCACCTGGCGGGCCGGACAACCCATATTGATATCAATCACTTCCGCGCCGGCATCCTCGGCAATTCGGGCCCCTTCGGACATCCAGCGGGCTTCGCGGCCGGCGAGCTGGATCACGCAGGGCTTGAGGGAGGCGTCCAGTGCGGCCTTGCGGATCATGTCCCGGCGACCGGCAGCGAGGGCATCTGAGGCGACCATTTCGGACACGACCATGCCGGCCCCAAACCGTTGGGCCTGGCGACGGAAAGGCAGGTCTGTCACCCCGGACATGGGTGCAAGTATGGCCGGGATTTCAATGCTGTGCGTGTCGATCGAGAAGCGCATGCGGCTGGACAAATCCTCGGTGTGCGTCGTATGGCCGAAGGCTAGCGAGTATGCTGCGCTGCGGCAATCCACGAGGCCTGTAGATGAAGATCGCTGCTGTCATTGTCGCTGCCGGACGCGGTGAACGCGCGGGCGGCGGTGTGCCCAAACAGTATCGCGACCTGGCCGGAAAGCGCGTGCTCGCACGATGTGTTCATCGTCTGCATCAATGTGGTGTCTTCATGCGCATCATTGTCGTGGTCAACCCGCTTGATCGTGACCACATCGACGCGGTCGAGGGCGAACTCGGTTTCAGATTGGATACGATCCCCGGCGGGGCCACCCGGACCGCCTCGGTCCGCGCCGGCCTCGAAGCGGCGTCCGAAACCGGTGCCGAAGCGGTTTTCATTCATGACGCCGCCCGCCCCTTCGTTTCGCCCGCGCTCATCGATCGCCTCGTCGACGCGCTCGAGCGCCATCAGGCGGTCATCCCGGCCCTGCCCGTCAGCGATGCGCTTCTTCGTGTCGGTGATGGTGGCGCGATGGGTGAACCGGTATCGCGGGACGGTCTCCAGGCCGCGCAGACGCCGCAGGCTTTCCACCTTGCGTCGCTGCTCGACGCCTATGCGCAACTCGGCGGGACCGCCCTGCCCGATGATGCGGCAGTCGTCCGCGCGGCGGGCGGTGAGGTTGCGCTGGTGGCCGGTGAGGCGGAGAATTTCAAACTGACCACGCCGGAGGATTTCATCCGCGCGGAAAGGATGTTGATGAGCGAGGCGATCACCGTCACCGGACAGGGGTTTGACGTTCACCGGCTGGAGACGGCGGAGGTGATGTGGCTGTGCGGGATCGAGATCCGCGCCGGGCTGGGCCTGGTCGGACATTCCGATGCCGATGCCGGTCTGCATGCGCTCACCGATGCCATTCTCGGTGCGGCCGGGGCTGGCGATATCGGCGAGCATTTCCCGCCTTCCGACCCGCAATGGAAGGGCGCCCGCTCGGATGCCTTCCTGCTGCACGCGATCAAACGCCTGCACGAGGCCGGCGGCGAGCTCGTCCATGCCGACATCACCCTGATCGCCGAGCGGCCCAAGATCGGCCCCCATCGCGACGCCATGCGGACGCGGGTGGCGTCGCTGCTGGGCCTGCCGGAAAAGCGGGTCAATATCGCGGCGACCACCACGGAAAAACTCGGCTTTACCGGGCGCGGCGAAGGCCTCGCAGCCCAGGCCATCATCACAGCGAGACTGACCCCATGATCTTCACCCATTCCCTGATCGACCAGGCCGAAACCCTCATCGACCGGGCGCGAACGGCCGGCGTGATGCTTGCGACGGCGGAAAGCTGTACGGGCGGGCTGGTCAGCGCGCTCCTGACCGAGATTCCGGGCTCTTCCGATGTCGTCGATCGTGGTTTCGTGACCTATTCCAACGCCGCCAAGACCGAGATGCTGGGCATTCCGGCCCGCGTGATCGAGGCCAATGGCGCGGTCTCGGTCGAGGTGGCCCGGCGCATGGCCGAAGAAGCCCTGCTGCGCTCGAACGCCGACATCACGGTGTCGATCACGGGCATTGCCGGTCCGGGCGGATCCGAGCACAAACCGGCCGGCCTGGTGCATTTCGCCATGGCCCGGCGTGACGGGGCGACGAAGACCCATGTCTGCCGATTCGGCGATCGCGGCCGCGATGCGGTCCGCCTGGCCAGTGTCGCCACGGCGCTCGATCTATTGGCCGAGGGCGTTGATCTCTTCGGTTAGGTCCAGGGCGGGATCGCCGGTGGCCTCGTAACGACGCTTGGCCTCGGCGGAGAATTTCTCGATCAGAATGCGGCCGGCGCGCTCGCGATTGCTCTCCAGCAACATTTGCAGGATGGCATTCCTGAATTCGGCCCGGATCGAGAAATCGACCAGGCAGGACCCGTCCGACAGGGCGATAAACCGCCAGTTATTCTCCAGCACGCGGAACGGCCCGGCAACAAAGCTGACCACGATCGTGTGCGCTCGGGCATCGGCCGTGGCCCGCGAGGTGAAGCGTTCGGTGACGAATTTATAGCGCACGCGCGCTTCGGCCGTCATGTGCCGGACCTCACCCTCCTCACGCTCGTCCAGCAGGCGCATGGCGGTAATCTGGGGAATGAATTCGGGATAGCGCCGGACATCGCTGACCAGCGCGAACAGGTCTTCGGGCGCATGGAAGAGGCGCAGGCGTTCGCGGACTTCTACGACCATTTTCGCGCCTGCTCCTGGACCGGCCTTCTGAAACTAGCCGCGTACCATCATCTGCTCGCGGGCGGCGCGCAGCTTGGCGAAATCATCCCCGGCATGGTGGCTCGAGCGGGTCAGCGGCGTGGCCGAGACCATCAAAAAGCCCTTGGCCCGCGCGATCGTCTCATAGGCCTTGAACTCGTCGGGATGCACGAAGCGGTCGACCGCGGCATGCTTGCGGGTCGGCTGGAGATACTGGCCGATGGTGAGAAAATCGATGCCGGCGGAGCGCATGTCGTCCATCACCTGCATCACTTCTTCCTTGCTCTCACCCAGACCGACCATGATGCCGGACTTGGTGAATTGCGCCGGGTCGCGATCCTTCACGCGCTCCAGGAGCCGCAGGGAATGATAATAGCGCGCGCCCGGGCGAATGGAGAGATAGAGCCGCGGTACCGTCTCCAGATTATGGTTGAAGACGTCCGGCTTGGCATCGATCACCGCTTCGGCGGCGCCGGGCTTGCGCAGGAAGTCCGGGGTCAGGATCTCGATCGTGGTCTTCGGCGTCGCGGCGCGGATCGCCTCGATCACATCAACAAAATGCTGCGCCCCGCCATCATCGAGATCATCCCGGTCCACCGAGGTGATCACGACATGATTGAGCCCCATCTGCGCGACGGCCTCGGCCACACGGCGCGGCTCGTCCGTGTCGACTGCGGCCGGCAGGCCGGTCTTGACGTTGCAGAAGGAACAGGCGCGGGTGCAGGTATCGCCCAGGATCATGAACGTGGCGTGCTTTTGCTCCCAGCACTCACCGATATTGGGACAGCCCGCCTCCTCGCACACCGTCACCAGACCGCCATCCTTGACGATTTTCTGGGTCTCGGAAAACGTCTTGCCGAGCGGCGCCTTGACCCGGATCCAGTCCGGCTTGCGAAGCACCGGCGTATCCGCCCGCTTCTGCTTCTCCGGATGCCGGGCCGCGCGCGCGTCAGAGGCGGCAGAGCGGGTGGTGTTATCGATCAGATTGGCCATGAAGGCGATGTATGACGACAGGCGCGATGTGGCAAGGTTGGGGGCTGTTTGGAGTTGAGGGTGTCACGGCAGCCGGCACGTTCCATCTCCTTGGGGAGAGGGTGTCGCGGAGCGACGGATGAGGGGGCCAGCGACAGGCACCAGGATTTTCCGGCTTATCCGGCCCCCGACCTCGTTCCCAAGGCAGAGGGAAAGACGCGCCGCTCTTTTCTTCCCCACTTGTGGGGAAGTGGGCCGGCGCGCAGCGTCGGGTCGATAGGGCCGAGCGTTAGCGAGGAGGTGCGTGGCACTCCGCCTGCGGCGGCGCCTCCGTCTCGCCCTGACGGGCGATCCACCTCCCCACCTTGTGGGGCGGAAACGACGATGCCCCTCCCCGGGCCTTCGGCCTGGCTGGCGCTGAAATCCGTATTCATTGGCTATTGCCGGGATTGTGGCGTAGCACTGGCACGCTTGTCGTTGACACGCCCAACTCATCGCCACTGCAGCCACACCCATCATTGCTCGCGGATTGAGCGCCTTGCGCTCGCGACCGGCGGCGGATGAGGCGTGCACCTTCATGCCGTCCGTCGTCGGGACCTTCCGGATCCCGGACAATCATCCTGACCCCGGACGGCTTCCCCGCAAAAAGGCACCAAAATGAGCAAACTGACCTTCGGAGTCATCGGGACTTCCAACAAGCCGGATGAACAACGCCTGCCCATTCACCCCGATCACCTGGCGCGCATACCGCAAGACGATCGCCAGCATCTGATCTTTGAAGAAGGCTATGGTGCGCCCTTTGACATTTCGGACTCACAGATTGCCGCGCAGACGGGCGGCGTTGCGCCGCGCGCTGATCTGCTGGCAGAGATCGGCAATGTGATCATTGCCAAGCCCACACAGTCTGATCTGCAGGGGCTGCGTGAAAACGGTATCCTGTGGGGCTATCCCCATTGTGCCCAACAGCGTGCCATCACCCAGGCTGCGATTGACCGGCACCTTACCCTGATTGCCTTCGAGGACATGTTTGTCTGGGGGCCGTCCGGTCAGGTCGGGCGTCACACATTCTACAAGAATAATGAAATGGCCGGCTATTGTGCGGTCCTGCATGCCCTGCGCCTGAAGGGGATAGACGGGCATTACGGCAATCAGCGCAAGGCGATCATCTTCAGCTTCGGGGCCGTCAGCCGCGGCGCGATCTATGCGCTGAAAGCGCATGGTTTTCGCGACATCACCATTTGTATCCAACGCCCCGATCACGAGGTGCGAGAAGAGGTACTCGACTGTCACTATGTGAGATTGCGCGAAGGCGGCGCGGGCGAAGCGCGCATGATGGTGATCGAACATGACGGGTCCGAACGCCCCCTCTCGGCCCTGATCGGCGAGGCCGATATCATCGTGAACGGGCTGCTGCAGAATACCGGTCACCCGACCATGTTCGTCACCGAGGCGGAAAAGGACGATATCAGACCCCGTAGCCTGATCATCGATGTCAGCTGCGATGAGGGTATGGGGTTTTACTTCGCCCGGCCGACCAGCTTCAGCGCGCCGATGATCCGGGTCGGCAAAGCGGATTATTACGCAGTTGATCACACCCCCAGCTATCTCTGGGAAAGCGCCACACGCTCGATTTCCGCTGCCCTGGTGGTGCACTTGCCCGTAGTGATTGGCGGGCGTGATGAATGGGCCGGGAGCGAGACCATCCGCCGGGCGGTGAATGTGGATGCCGGCATCGTGGTGAAGCCCGCCATCCTGTCATTCCAGAACCGCGATCCGGACTACCCGCACGCGGCTGTCGCCTAGTCGGGCGGGTACAAGCCCCTCCGTCTCGCCCTGACGGACGATCCACCTCCCGACGGTGTGGGGAGGAAAGTTCACCCAGGCTTGCCTTCCGGCCAGCATCGCTATCCTAAAAGCTGCCGATCACAAGTTATCATTGTAATCTCAGCCGTGCCCACCTATATAGCGAGCAGGCCATTACTTGCGCTTCTGGAAGAAGCGCTGGTCATTTGCGACCTGGCGGCCAAATCGAACAATTTAACTAGCGCTCTGGCTCCGGTATTTCGGCGTCGTTGAGGCCCCTGCGCGCGCCTGCGGCGTCGTTGAGGCCCGTGCGCGCACCTGCGGCTTGGTTGGATCCGATAGTCTGACGATGGGAGAACGCGCTTGGACAAAAGGGTCAACAAGAACCTGGTTGCCTTCCAGTTTTCCTTCGTCATTGACGACATTGAAAAGCGGTTTCCTGCTGGAACATACACGGTCGAAACCGAAGAGGAGACGATCCTCGGATCGTCGTTTCAGGCCTATCGGCACATCGAGACGATCCTTGTGAAACGTCCCCCAAAAGGAAAGCCGGGCCTTTCCCATTATTGGTCCGTGGATCACGAGGCCTTGGCGCGAGCGATCGAAGCAGACTCCGATCGTTTCCACGAATTTGGGCGCTCCGCCGGCAGCGCTCGAACAACCTCAAACAAGGAAACAGGGAGTGAATAGCTATTGCAACTTTCTGTGGAGCTCCATCATGAATAAGATCGCCAGGGTCACATCTGCAACGCTGCTACTGCTCGCATCGGCTGCTTCCGCCTCAGCGCAAACGACAATAACCACGCCCGTTCCTGACAACGCCACCCAACAAAACTACGGTCAGGGCTGGTCCTGTGACATCGGGTACCGAGAAACTGCCGACACATGTGTGGCCGTGGTTGCTCCGACAAATGCCTATCTCAATGACAGGCGTTTTGGCACCGGCTGGGACTGCCATCGCGGGTTCGAGGTCATGAATGGAGAGTGTCGAGAAATCGCCCTTCCTGCGAATGCCTACCTAAAGGAAAATGGCTGGAGCTGGGAGTGTGAGCGCGGTTTCGCAAGAGAGCGCGGTTTTGCAACAGAGAGCGACACCTGTCTGCAGATTGATGTCCCGATAAACGGATACCTGTCTAGAAGCACTTATGGAGATGGGTGGGCGTGCTCACGTGGATACCGAAAAATCCGCAATGAGTGTTCGGCGATTGATGTGCCCGAAAACGGCTATCTTACGGATATGTCACATGGAACTGGGTGGGAGTGTCTACGAGGATTCTCCGCTCGCGCATCGGAATGCGTAGCGGTCATTGTTCCCGAAAATGCTCATTTGACAAACTCGGGTGATGGTTGGCGTTGCAATCCCCTTTTTGAAGAACTGTCCGGTCGATGCGTTAGCGAAAACCGATGAAAACTCGCAGGAGAAACCTTCAGCCATCCGCAACGCAATTTGGTGGAATAGAAGTAGTAACAACCGTCAATACGGGCATGCGAGAGAGCGGTTTCGGCACCGTCGATACTTGCCGGGGCATCGCAGATATTCTCGGCGATAAGCATTCAGCTGTTCGGTTCAATCTCGTTGCGTCGAAGAGCGACCTCCGGAACATCGTTGATAGACGCCCTGATCTGGTAATCCTTTGCGTCAAATACATTATTGACGATCTCAGCGGCGAGCCAATTTGGCTGTCTGACTTCTTCGATCGCAATGACGTTTTTCACTCAGGGTCAGACATCAAGACATTGGACTTTGATTCCAACAAGAGCGTCGCGAAAACATTCCTTCGAAACAAAGGCATCGCAACGGCTGATTTTTTTCTCGCGCGCCCTGAACAGTATAGCGCCGAACGTGGGTTGCCGCTCGCGTTTCCTCTCTTCGTAAAACCTCTGGACGCAGCAAACGGGAATGGCATCGATGACAGTTCAATTGTTCATGATTTTCCCAGCCTCGAGGCGAAAATTCGTTCCGTCGTTCAAAGCTTTGGTCGTGTGGCCCTTGTTGAACGGGTCCTAACGGGAAGAGAATTTACGGTCGCCATTCTCGCCAAGGGTGCCCATCAGCCGCCGCGTGTAATGCCTGTAGAAATTATTGCCCAGCCCAACCAGCATGGGGACAGAATCCTGGGCGCCAGGGCGAAAGCGGAGAATCAGGAGGTTCTTCAAGTTGTCCACGGGGATCTTCGGACTCTAGTTGCAGAGTTTGCGTTGCGCTCGTTTATTGCTCTGGGCGCACGAGATTACGGGCGGATCGATATTAAGATGGACTCGCGAGGCATGCCTCACTTTCTGGAGGCCAATCTGGTTCCGGGAATGACGAGAGACAGCAGCTATTATCCAGAAGCATGCCGGATTGATGCAGATCTGTCTTATGGGGAGGTGGTTCTGGAAATGTTTAATCTGGCGATGGAACGAAAGGCCGTTCCCGCGCTCGTTTAGCCGTCTCGCTCTCGGACTACGGACCACTTTACGGGCGGCAGTCCAGAGACACATTCATGCGGCCAGCATCCCATAGGTCTTATCCGGCACCCAGAGAACCAGTCGAATGCGCCATCTGAACCGGTACAACGCAAGCAGGCCATTCAATGCTCTCAAACCAGCAGCCGACCGCGACAAAGCTCACTGCCCGGTAGAATAACGTCATAAAAATCCACACCTCGAGTGCCGCCAATGTCGACTCCTGTGACAAAGCGGACTGAAATAGGAGCCCCACGCCCCCCCATTTTCCCGGACGCGCCTCGGCGCGATCCGGGACCTGCTGGAAACACATCGCTCGACTGATCGCTCTGTGGGTCCCGGGTCTCCGCCCGGGAAAAATGATTGGGGGATGGGAGGAGATTGGGGTTCAGGCACCGGGATTTCCCCCTCTCCCTGGGCAGAGGAGAAGGCGGCGGCTCTCTTTTCTTCCCGACGCTGTGCGCGGAATCCCGCCCATGCTTGCCTTGCTGACCACAACGCGCTCTTTGGAGACGGGTCAAAACGGCCCCGGGGGGGACTACATGATCTTGCGTCGTCTGGTTATCGCCCTGCGCAAGCAGGACTGGTTTACCGTGCTGATCGAAACGCTGATCGTGGTGTTCGGTGTCTTCATCGGTCTGCAGGTCAATAACTGGAATGAGGCCCGCCAGGAGCGGATCGAGACGCATAGCCTTCTGGAACGACTGGAGCGTGATTTCGAACAACAATTGGCACTGACCGAGCGGGGTATAGAGCGGCAATTACTCTATCTGGACGTCACCGGGCGTCTGATCGCCGGGATTCGGGCCGGCCAGCTGGACGAGGCGAACCTTGCCGCTGATCTCGCCCTGGTGGATTCCGTGGCGACGATGCCGGGGCCATCCGTGGCCTTTCAGGAAATGGTGTCGACGGGCCGCTTGCGCCTCATCCGGAATGAAGACCTTCGGGACGAACTCTACACCTATGACAGCAATGTCAGCTTCCTGCGCGACCAGTTTTCGCAATTCACAAGCTCGATCAATGAGTTGGGCCGCGTTATCATACGCGCCAAAACTCTGGAACTGACGGGCCTGCCATCCGAGACCTTCGAGCAGCTTGGCAGTGTCGAGGCTGTCGATCGCGCGGTGCTGCTGGAGGACCCGGAAATCCTGGACGCCCTGCAGGGCGCCTATATCACCCAGGACAATTCCCATCTGGTCCTGATTGCCCTGCGCGCCCGGATCGAGGCCATCCTTGTGCGCCTGGCTGACGAACGTGGCCGGCAGGGCGTATAACCATACGCGTCGGGACCCGGACATCACCTCGGCGAATAGTCAGAATTCTCCCTTCAGCCTTGTTCATCCAGGCAAATCCCCTAACCTCACTTCACCTTATTGTTTGTGTTGGGGGATTTGGGCATGCTGGGGTTTCTTGGGGCTACCGGACCGGAGTCTGTGCCGGTCCATCTGATCGGGTTTCATGTCGCGGCAGACGGGACGCGGCTTTATGATCGCCTGGCGCTGGTGATCGAGGCGGATGGTCGGGTATCGGGCCGGGTCGACCGGATTGCCGAGCGTGACGGGCTGGCGCGACCGGCCGAGGCACGCGGGCTCCTTATGGGTGACCAGCTCGCCCTGATGCTTGAATTTGCAGATGGAACAACGCTAGCCGAGGCCGGCGTCATGCTCGACCTCGCGCCCGAGGCACGGCGCCATGGCGCTGCCCTGGTGGGCCGCATTGCCGGTCAGGCAAGGCCCGGCGCGCAGGCCGGCGAGGCCAGCGCACCGGCGGCGCAGCCCTATGTGATGGCCCATGCGCCCGCGGCGCGGCTGGACCGCTCACCCACCCATGGCTGGGGCACGGTCCTGGAAATGGCGGTGACGGCGGGCGAGACGGTGCTGGGGATCTACGGGCCCGTCGGCGCGCGCCAGACGCCCTATTCCTTCCGCACCGATGATGGCCGCCATATCGAACCCACGGGCTATGGCCATTTCGTCAATCACGCCTGCGAGCCGAGTTGCGAAATCATCTATGACCAGGAGACCGCCCTGCCCACCCTGGTGGCGCTGCGCGATCTGGCAGCGGGTGAGGAAGTGACGTTTGATTATACCCGCACGGAAGGCGATCTGGCCGGCGCATTCACGTGCCGCTGCCCGGCGCTTGTCCACAAGGTCTAGGCGGGTCGGTCTAGTCGCTGAAGCGAACGCGGACCGGTGAGCGTTGCCCCGGCCCCTGCATCGCCGTGCGAACGGCGGAATTGAAGCGCAGATTGGTCATCATGACCTGGTCGTCGAACGTCTCGGCGAGCAGGTCATTATCGACGATGAAACTGGCTTGTTCGGCCGGGATGGCGGCCGAAAAATAGATCCAGGTGAACTCACCATCGGCCTCGGCACCGACATAGGATAATTCGAGAAGCTCGCCGTCGGTATCGGCCATGCGGAAGGTCCGGCCGGCATAGGCGCCGACCGCAGCCAGGCCCTCGGGCGTGGCCAGGTAGGTGTCGGCGTCCAGATCGGTCCGGTCCAGCGCCTCCATCAGATCATGACCATAGACCCGGTGGATGATTTCGAGCTCGCCCGTGCGTTCATTGACGGCGATCTCGGTGACGCCGGCATGCATGCGGTGGGCAAGGGTCGGGGCTGTCACCAGGGACAGCCCCGCCAGAGCGGTCAGGAGGGTCGAACGGATGCGCATGCTGTTTCGCGGCCCTCCTGCTAGCCTATTCCGGACGCGTATTGACGCTGTCGCGGGTCACCCGCAGGTCCAGATCGTCCATCATGCTGGATGGGTTGCTGGACGAGCGGTAGAGCTCGAGACGCGTCGGTTCGATGCGGGGCGGATAATAGTTGTCGGTGCGATCGGCATCGGCCGTTTCCCACAGCGGATCCAGCTCCACGGACATGACCTGGCGGTCCGAGACGTAGGTCCAGGTCACATTGCGCGGGTTGTAGCGCCAGACTTCAGCCGGGATGCGCACCATCTCGGTGGACCCATCCGCGAAGGTGAATTCGAGGATGATCGGCATGACCACCCCGCCCTCATTGGTGAAGTCGAGATAGTAGACGCGATCACCGCTGTCGAGGATGTCCGCTTCCCAGTCTTCCAGCCCTTCGCGCAGGCTCTCATACGCTTCGCGCTCGCGATTGGTGACGGTGTGACGATCATTCTCGGAGTAGAAATCCAGCACTTCCGGATTGCTGTCCGCATAGAGAGCGACACCGTTTTCGCGGTTGGAGGCCTGGGTCAGGCTCTCCGGTTCGCTGGCAGCCTGCTCACGGGCACGCATGTTCTCGATGCCCGGATCCTCGGTATCGAACGTCCCCTCGATCACCCGGTCCAGGGAGATGTCGACATGATCGGTGGAGTAGAACCAGCCCCGCCAGAACCAGTCGAGATCCACCCCGGAAACCTCCTCCATCGTGCGGAAGAAGTCATAGGGGGTCGGGCGACGGAAACGCCAACGCTCGGAATAGGCCCGGAAGGCCTCGTCGAACAATTCGCGTCCCAGCACCGTCTCACGTAGAACCACCAGGGCGATGGTCGGCTTGGAATAGGCGTTCGGTCCGAACTGAAGAATGGAGTCTGATTGCGTCATGATCGGCATCTGGTTGGTTGATGCCATGTAGGACGTGATCGAGTGCGGGTCGCCGCGGCGAACCGGGAAGTTTTCTTCCCACTGACGCTCGGCCTGGAATTGCAGGAAGGAGTTCACCCCTTCATCCATCCAGGTCCACTGGCGCTCATCGGTATTGACGACCATCGGGAAGTAGATGTGACCGATCTCGTGGATGATGACGCCGATCAGGCCACGCTTGGAACCCAGCGAATAGCTGAGATTACCGTCATCATCGACCATCGGACGGCCATAGGAGCCGCCATTGAAGGTGATCATCGGGTATTCCATCCCGCCCTGCGGGCCGGCGATCGATTGCGCGACCGGGTACGGGTAAGGGAAGGCGAAATCATTGTAGACAGCAAGCGTGTGCTCGACGGCACGGGTCGAGAAGGTCGACCAGAGCGGCTCGCTCTCATTGGGATAGAAGGACATCGCCATGACCAGGTCGGGCGCATCGCCCTCCCCGTCCTGTTCGACACCGACCGCGTCCCAGATGAATTTGCGTGAACCGGCCCAGGCAAAATCGCGGACATTCTCGGCCCGGAATTCCCAGGTCGCCATCGAACGGGTTCCGCGACGCTCATTGGCGCGGGCTTCCGCCGGGGTGACGATAAAGACCGGCTCATCAGCCGTGCGGGCCTCTTCCAGACGCTCACGCTGCGGTTCGGTCAGGACCTCGTCGGCATTTTGAAGCACGCCCGTGGCCGAGACGATGAAGTCCTGCGGCACGCGGATCGACACGTCGTAATCGCCGAATTCGAGGCCGAATTCCCCTCGACCGAGAAAGGCCTTGTTGTGCCAGCCTTCATAGTCGGAGAAGACCGCGGCACGGGGGAACCATTGTGCGATCTGATAGATGCAGTCGGCACCGGTATCCTCGGTCTCTTCGAAGCATTCCCAGCCGGCCCGGCCACCAATGACCTGGGTCTCCACGAGGCGGTAGTCCCATTCAATGGTAAAGGTGACGCTGTCGCCGGTCTCCAGGTCCGTATCCAGATCGAGACGCAGAAGCGTATCGACGATGGTGAAGTCCATCGGCGCGCCATCGGCGTCGGTGACCCCGGTGATGTTGAAGCCGTAACCGTCCTCATCAAGCATCTGGCGGCGACGCATGGACCGGGCGGAGATGCCTTCGGGCATCGACTCACCCACGCGGCCC
This sequence comes from uncultured Maricaulis sp., assembly GCF_905480005.1. Classification (GTDB taxonomy): domain Bacteria; phylum Pseudomonadota; class Alphaproteobacteria; order Caulobacterales; family Maricaulaceae; genus Maricaulis. The sequence continues at coordinate 13,412 of NZ_CAJQOO010000008.1, read as the reverse complement.
GAGGCCCGCCCGCCACCGCCGACCGTTTCGGTCATCACGGCGATGGAATCCGGACGGAAACGGTTCTGGTCGAGCAGGAACCACAGGAAGTCCAGCGTGTCCGGAGCATTGTTGGTATAGGTCACCGTCTCGGTGCCAAAGAGGTGTTTGGCCTCTTCGTCGAGCCGGATATCAATGTCGTAATCGACCTGCTGCTGCCAGTAATCCGGTCCCGGCGCACCGGTGGCGCGGCGTTCGCGATTTGGCGACGGCCAGTCTTCGTCTTCGAGCTGTCGGAAAGCATCCCGCCAGTCATTGACGGTCTGCTGGACAGGCTGGGCGACCGCAACGTTGAACGTTGCGGTCGCTGCAGCCAATGCAATCATGTGAAGAGTACGCATATTCCCCATTACCCCTGCTGTGGGACATTCACGGGGAGATTTAGCGCGCGCACCCGGCAAGGTCACCCCCGCCTTTCCGCATTGTCATGATGCGGAGTGACTCACTCTGCCGATGCGGTGGCACTTGCCCCCATCACCGGGGCCGTCGGTCGACGCTTCCCGAGCGACATCACCCAGGCACCCAGACCGATGAAGAGCAAGAAGAAACCGGCGAGCACACCGGCTACCGGCAAGGCTCCCAGAGCCGCGAAAACGGCCACGACCGCAAAGGTCGAGAGCAGGCGCATGCCCAGGCCGAGACTCTTCTCGTCCGGCTCTCGATTGAAGATCATGTCGCCGACGGAAATGGCTCCCAGACCGATGCAGAGCAGCATGAAGGGCCAGAAAATGAGCCACATGATCGGGATCAGCAGGATGCCCACCACCGTAATGGCCAGCAAGATGGTCATCATGATCAGGAAGATCGGCGACAGGGCGAAGCTGATGAAGCCCAGGAATCCGGTGACAACAGGTTGCTCGCGGAACTTCGTCGCCACCGACGCGCAACCACTCGGCGCTATCATGCAGGCAAGGGCTGCCAGCAGGAAGGCTGCGCCCGGAATGAACAGGCTGAAGACGCCGGTCGGAAAATCGAACTCCGGACCGAAATCGACCTGTTTCCAGTCGCGGGCGCCAAAATTGAAACGCTCATATTCGTAATCATAACTGCCAAAGCTCGTGCCGTCGGCAATGACCGGATCACTGGGTGAGCGGATCTGCAATTCGCCTGACACCCGGGTGCCGTCGAGCACATAGACTTCTTCGGCCGTGACCTCGACATCGCCCAGGAAAGTGCCGGACAGGTGAATCTCGCCACCTTCGATATCAACAGGCCCGTCAATCTGGCCCGCGAGGTGAACCTCCCCGCCGACAATCTCGGCCGACCCGGCGATATTGCTTGAGCGGGTGGTTTCGATATAGCCACCGGCCAGCTTGGCATCGCCGCCAATCTGCGCGCTGATTTCCAGATAGCCGGCCGCGCTGTTCAGCATGCCGCCAATCGTGCCGCCAACCTGGCTGTCACCACCGGCGAAATTGACATCTCCGGTCACGGCGGCATCGGATTGCACGTCGCCACCGGCGATGTCGAGATCATTGCCGATCGTGCCGGACACATCGATCTCGCCGCCGACCAGCTGCACCGAACCGCGCACATCGGCATCGACCTGGATCACGCCGGCAATGCCCTTGATATCGCCATCGACCAGGCCGCGGACATTCATCTCCCCGCCAAGGAAGATGACGTCATTACTGCTGCCTTCGACATCCACTTCGCCGCCTATGACCTGCGCGGTCGCGGCACCGGTTAAAAGGGAAATGGCCAGCCCCCCGGCCATCACCATTTTCCGCATCTTTATGATGTTCATTTTGAATCTCCCTGCGCCCCCCGGCGATCAGGTCAGGATTGAACCGCTATTGGCTTGGGATTAGTCCTCGGTCAGATCGTCGCAATCGCGACCATTGCGCGGCTGGTAGTCAAGGCCGGACACCTGGGCGCCGGATTGCGTGACCGGAGCGTTTTCCGCCCAGACCGTGACGCCATCTCGCACGCGCGCCGTTTCGGTGAACACGACGTCGATCGCACAGATCTGGCCACCACCGGTCAGCGAGCCGCTGATCTCGATGAGACCGCGCTGATTATTGCGCCGATTGCGGTTGAGGTCCTCGGCCGCCACGAGCTTGACCGGACCGGTCGCCTCACCGGTAAAGCGGATCTCGTCAGCCTGGGCATGAAGCTCATCGCCGAACCAGCCCCCAACCGTCATCTCGCCGGCTGCCAGAGCTGCCTCGCCTTCGACACGGCCGGAGAAGTCGATCTCGCCACCGGCCAGGTTGAGTTCGTCGCCGACATCGGCAGCAAAGGTGATTTCACCGCCTGCGATGGACGCCTCACGACCGATACGACCGGAAAAATTGATATCGCCACCAGCGATCGAGACATCGCCGCCAACCTGAAGGTCATCGGCATCCACATCGCCTGCAACCAGGCTGAGATCGCCGCCGATACGGCCGCGCAGATTCACGTCGCCGGCCAGACGGCTGTAATCGCCATCGCGGTCCAGAACGACATAGCCGTCGACAGTCCGCATTCCATGGCCGCGCAGCATCTTGCTGTCGTCGTCACCATCGACCACGATCACGCAGCCCGACGTCATCAGCGCAGTGGTCATGGCCGAAGCGGCCAGCAGGACCTTTTGCATGTCAGTCTCCCGTACAAGTCAGGGCGTTCGAAGCCCCGGTCAGACGCTCCCCAGCGTTGAGACGGAGCTTACATTATCGAATTTCGATATCAACCGGTTTTTTCGTTTTTCGATAAATTATTTCCGTATATCGCGATGTAATCTGCATCGGAGTGATGTGAATCATTCCTCCCCCTTCCCTATACGTCAGCCAGGCGTAATATCCCGGATCAAGCAAACGCTCGCGTAAGATGAGCGTTGATGGGAGGATTACATGGCTGACACTGCAGCCGCTGGCGACATGCCAGCCGGAACCGTTGCCGCGGACACCAATGCGCCGGAGATCGGTGAAGTTTTCAACGGGCCGGACTTCAATCTCAAGAGGATCCGTAAATCGGTCTTTGCCGCTCTGCTCGATTCCAAGCGTCGGTATGGCAGCAAGAAGCTCGCTGCGGTCGATGCCGATGGTCGCGAACTGTCCTTCGGAGACCTGACCAAAGCTGTCTTCGCGCTGGGCCATGCCCTCAAGGCGGGGACGGAAAAGGGCGAAGCCGTTGGCGTTCTGCTGCCAACCGGTGTCGGCGCCATCATCTCCTTCTACGCCGTGTCTGCCTATGGCCGTGTCCCGGCCATGCTCAATTTCACCGCCGGCGAACGGGCGCTGAAAGCCGCATGCCGGGCCTGCAAGGCCAAGCGCATCGTCACCGCGCGTCGTTTCATTGAACTGGGCGAACTCCAGGAGCTCGAAGCCACGCTCAAGGAAGATCATGAGCTGATCTATCTGGAAGACGTACGCGAAAACCTGTCGATCAAGGACAAGATCGCGGCAGCCGTCGGCATGGTGGCGCCTTTTCTGGTTCGGGCGCATCCCGATCCGGACAGTCCGGCCGTCTATCTCTTCACCTCCGGGACTGAAGGGGATCCCAAGGGCGTTGTTCTCAGCCACGCCAATCTCCTGGCCAATGTGGAACAGGTCCGCGACCATATCCGGATCCTGCCGACCGATATCCTGTTCAACCCGCTGCCGACCTTCCATTGCTTCGGGCTGACCGGCGGTGTGCTGGTCCCGCTCGGCCTCGGCGTTCCGGCGATCTGCCATCCCACGCCGCTACAGGCCAAGACGATCGTCAAACGGATCGCCGAAACCAAGGCGACCATCCTGTTCGCCACCGACACCTTCATGAACCAGTACGCCCGGGCTGCGGACGCCGATGATCTCTCATCCCTGCGCATGGCCGTCTGTGGTGCCGAGCGGGTCAAGGACGAGACCCGCTCCTCGCTGCGGCGGCGATTCAATCTGGAGATTGTCGAAGGCTATGGCCTGACCGAGGCCGCGCCGGTCTTCTCGGTCAATCAGCCGGACAATAACCGGCCCGGAACCGTCGGTCAGATCATGCCCGGCTGCCAGGCCAGACTGGTGAAAGTCGACGGCATTACGGATGGCGGCCAATTGCACATCAAGGGGCCGAACATCATGAGGGGCTATATTCGCCCAGATGCGCCGCTCGTTCTCGATGCACCAGCCGGTGGCTGGCACGACACCGGCGACATCGTCTCCATTGACGAGGAAGGCTATATTTCCATCCGCGGCCGCGTGAAGCGCTTTGCCAAGCTTGGCGGTGAGATGGTGTCCCTGGCCGTGGTCGAGAATTGTGCGACTTCATTGTGGCCCGACAATATGCATGCCGCTGCGGCAATTCCGGACAAGCGCAAGGGCGAGCAGGTCGTCCTGCTCACCGATTACGCCAAGGCGGATCGCGCTGATCTGGTCGCCTTCGCCCGCAATCACGGAATCTCCGATCTCGCCATTCCGCGCAAGATCATCCAGGTCGAGAGCATTCCCGTCCTGGGAACCGGAAAGACCGATTACGGCAGCGTTCAAAAGACCGTGGAGGCGATGATGGCCGAGAGTGCCAAGCCGGTCGCGGAACCCGCCGAATAGGCCCAACAGGAAACCGGGGCCTGCCACACACCGCCGGAACAAGAGGGAGCTGGACCCGGCGGACCTTCCTTGCGGAAAGCGAGTGTGACAGACCCCGGAGGGACATGCCGGCGTTGATCAGAAAAGCGCCGGCACAACTTTCAAAACCTGTATCTAAAGGTGATCGCAATCGCGGCCTGCGAGCGCCTCATAGGTGAAGCCATCGCCATCCGGCCGGCGATCGGAGATCACCCGCAATTCGCCCTCGATCCGCGCATTGCGGCGAATTTCCACCTCAGCCGCGCAGATCGTTCCGCCCTGCTGCAGGCGCCCGGACACTTCCACCCGGCCATTGCCATGATCGCCTCGACCATGGCCGCGCAGGTGAACCGGGCCGGAAATATCGGCCCGCAAATCCATTCGTCCGGCATCCATTTCCAGACCACCGCCAATAGTGCCGTCCAGGGTGATACGGCCGGCGGCGATGGTGACATCTCCGCGAATGACGGCATCGACATAGCCGGTTCCGGCATCGATCTCGGCGTCGCCGTCAACTTCTCCGGTAAAGCGCACCCGACCGCCGGCGGCGCTCAGATTGCCGCCAACACGGGCATCGGAGCGGACACTGGCGCCGGCCAAGTCGAGATCGCCGCCGACATGACCATCTGCCCCCACCAGCATGCCGGAAAACTCGGCATCGCCCGGCACATCGACATTGCGGGAGGCAACCAGGCCGGCCGATTCAACCGATTGCCCCTCACCGTGTCCCGACACCGAATAGGTACAGGCGGACAGGGCGATGGCGGCAGTGGCAGAAAGCAGAAGTCGGGTCAGCATGGCATCCTCACAAAGCTCGGGTTTGAACCTTGGATGCCGCGCTGACGCCAATCGGATGCAATCAGGCGAAAATAATTTCAGCCATCAGATGTGAAGCGCTCGTCCATAGGCGTCCAGCACGCTCTCATGCATCATCTCCGACAGGGTCGGATGCGGGAAGACGGTGTGCATGAGTTCGGCTTCGGTCGTCTCGAGCTGACGCCCGACCACATAGCCCTGGATCATCTCGGTGACTTCCGGTCCGACCATGTGGGCGCCCAGCAATTCCCCGGTCTTGGCGTCGAAAACGGTCTTCACCAGGCCCTGGTCATCGCCAAGCGCAATCGCCTTGCCATTGCCGACGAAGGGGAAGCGGCCGACCTTGACATCATGGCCGGCTTCCCTGGCCTTGGCTTCAGTCAGGCCAACCGAAGCGACCTGCGGATGGCAATAGGTGCAGCCGGGAATATTCCCGGTCTCGAAGGCATGCACATTCTCGCCGGCGATCTTCTCGATACACACAACGCCCTCATGGCTGGCCTTGTGGGCGAGCCAGGGCGGGCCCGCGACATCGCCGATGGCGTAGAGGCCTTTGACATTGGTGCGGCCGAAACCGTCATTGACGACATGGCCCCGATCGACCTTCACGCCCAGCGTGTCCAGGCCCATATTCTCGATATTGGCGACGATGCCGACGGCCATGATGACCTTTTCAACCTCGATCACCTCGACCTTGCCCTTGGCGTTCTTGACGTGGACCTTCACCGTATTGGCGGTCTTCTCAAGCTTCTCGACCTGGGCCGAAACCATCAGGTTGAGCCCCTGCTTCTTGAAACTCTTGGCGGCGAAGGCCGAAATTTCGGCATCCTCGACCGGCAGGACACGATCCATCATCTCGACGACGGTCACATCGGCGCCCATTGTCTTGTAGAAGCTGGCAAACTCGATCCCGATTGCGCCCGACCCGATGACCAGAAGCGATTTCGGCATGGCGTCCGGAACCATCGCTTCGCGATAGGTCCAGATCTTGTCGCCATCCGGTTCCAGCCCGGCTTGCGGAATGGTCCGCGCCCGTGCGCCGGTCGCGAGAATGACGTGCTTGGCCGCATACCGGTCCTTGCCGACCACAACCGTGGGCGCATCCTTGCCCTTTTCGAGGGCCGCACTGCCTTCAATGACGGTGATCTTGTGCTTCTTCATCAGCATGCCGATACCGCCCGTGAGGCGGGAGGAGACTTTCCGCGAACGCTGCACGATTGCCTTAATGTCGAACCCGATCCTGTCGACGGACAGGCCGAAATCGGACGCATGCTGCATGAGATGATAGACCTCGGCTGAGCGCAGCAGGGCTTTTGTCGGGATACAACCCCAGTTGAGGCATATGCCGCCGAGATTGTCGCGCTCGACCACTGCGGTCTTGAGACCCAGCTGGGCCGCACGGATCGCTGCCACATAACCCCCGGGTCCACCGCCGATTACGATCACGTCGAAAGCGCCTGCGCTCATGGCATCCTCATTTATTTCGCTAGCGAACCAAAACCGGTCCCTGTATCAGCGGGATACCAGTCTGACCGCTCAGGATCAATCCGGTAACCTTCGGCCGCGCGCGTTAGAAGGTTCCTATTCGGCAGCCCTGTCGGCATCGGCATAGATCGATCGCCTGGGCGCTGACAGGACGCGCCGGACCATGGGTTCGAAAAAGGAGAGCGGCTCGCTCTTATAATAGGCCGAGAAGGCGGCTTGATCGTATTTGGCGCAGAATTCCTCGCAGGCCCCGAAATACGGGTGATCGCGGAATTGCTCGCGCATGTCCCGGTCGGCGCCGATAAGATGGAAGAAGTAATAGCCCTGGAAGATGCCGTGATTGGCAACAATCCAGTGGTTCTCCTCACTGATGAAGGGCTTGAGAATGGCAGCAGCGATATCGGGGTGATTATAGCTGCCCAATGTGTCGCCTATGTCGTGCAGCAGAGCCATCACGACATATTCCTCATCCCGTCCGTCACGATGGGCGCGCGTCGCGGTCTGCAGGGAATGCTGCAGGCGGTCGATCGGGAAACCGCCGAAATCGCCATCGAGCAGGCGCAGGTGATCCAGCACACGCTCCGGCAGCTTCTTGGCAAATGGACCGAACTGGCTGGCGATAACGCCCCAATCCTCGGCAGTCCCCTCTTCCATGGCGGCAAATCCGGCGCGCGGCGCGTTTTCATCATGCGTGGACATCACGACCTCCCGTTTTCCGTACCCTGACGTCGAAAAGCGGTCGGGACAAGTCGCGAACCGCTACAGGTCCTCGATCGTCTGGGTCAGATCACTGTCGGGGTTGTCACCGGTATTGGTCACGCCCGCCTTCTCGATCAGCAGGATATGGACCGTCTCGGTCTGCGTCACCGGGCGGTGGCGAACCCCTTTGGGGATGACGCACAGCTCGCCGGGCCCCAGGATAATCGAATCCTGCCCCTCGATCTCGATGCGCAATATGCCCTGGGTAACGAGGAACAACTCGTCTTCGTCAACATGGCTGTGCCAGGCGAAGGCGCCCTCGCCCTTCGCGAGCTTGAGCTCGTAATTGTCCAGCTTGGCGATGCGCTTGGGCGACCATACATCGTCGAACTGACTGTGTTTCTCGCCCAGCGAGATGGTTTGAACAGTCATCGCTTTCTCCCCGAAATCGCGACTCACGTATCACTGTCGCGTGTGGCAATGACCCTAACCGCTGAATGGAGCCAGCCAAATGACCGGTATCAGTGATCTCAGCACCCTGCTTGCCGGACTGCGTCCGGAACCGGATCCGGTCCGTTATGGCTTCGTCACCGGGCCGGATGCCGCGCTCGCGCCGCATGCCGATACCGCGCTGATGCGCTTTGTCGAGGCCGAGGGAACGACGCTCATTTTGCCCTTCGAGGCCGCCGAGGCCGCGGGACTGGATCCGGTCTTTGCCTGTCGCCGGATTACCCTGGCCATCCATTCATCGCTGGAAGCGGTCGGCTTCATGGCGCAGGTCGCGGCCACGCTGGCTGCCGAGGGGATCGGCTGCAATCCCGTGGCCGGTTATTTCCACGACCATGTCTTCGTACCCGAGGACCGGCTGGGCGATGCCCTGGCCGCGCTCAAGGCCCTCGCCCGGACCAGTGGCCGCGAATTCGATTGACCCGGTCCCCCGGCGGTCGTACCAGCGCGGACCCTGATTGATCGGACCACCGCGCGTGAGCCTTCCCCTCTCGGGCCTGACCGGCCTGCCTGCCTTCGATATCGGCATTGTCTGCGATGCCCTCGCCGGGCCCGGATATATCGCGGTGCGTCTGACAGATACCGAAATGCTGGGAGCCTTGCGCCAGGAGGCCAGAGCGCTGTGGCAGGATGATGCACTCAAGCCGGCCGGCATAGGCCGGGCTGAGGATCACGAGCTGATCGCCGGCGTGCGCCGCGACAAGACGAAATGGCTGGACGGCTCAACCCCGGGCCAGATCGCCTATCTGGCCTTTGCCGAAGCCCTCCGTCAGAACGTCAATGCACGCCTCATGCTCGGCCTGTTCGCGTTCGAGGCGCATTTTGCGGTCTATGAGTCCGGCGGCTTCTACAAGCGCCATGTCGACAGTTTTCGCGGCGCTCGAAACCGGGTGCTGTCCACGGTGCTCTACCTCAACCCGGACTGGCGCGAGGGCGATGGCGGGCATTTGCGGATCTATGGCGAGGGTGACTGCGTGCTGGGCGAACTCCGCCCGGAATTCGCGACCCTGGCTGTTTTCCTGTCAGAGGAAATACCGCACGAGGTCACCATCTCGCACCGCGAGCGTTTCTCGATCGCCGGTTGGCATCGGTGCAATGATCTTGGCCTTGCACCGGCGCTCCAGGTCCGGGCCCTGCCGATCGCGCCCTAGCCCAGCGGGTTCGCGCGCGTCGGCTGGCCATTCTCATCCAGCGCGACCATGACATAGTCCGCCTCGCCGACCTTGCGGCGCTCGCCGGTCAACAGGTTTTCCGCTTCGGCCAAAACCCCGATTGTCATCGATGTGTGGCCGACCGAGGCAATCGTGGCGACGACGTCCAGCATCTCGCCCTCCTGGGTCGGGGCAATGAAGTCGATCTTGTCCGAGGCTGCCATGCCGACATCACAGCGCGTATGACGCGAGGCCGCGATATAGGCGGCCTTGCCCATGATCGACATCGCATTGCCGCCGAAGAGCTGTCCAAGATGATTGGTGTCGCCCGGGAAGACCAGTTGCAGCGTGCGGGCATAGCCAGGCGGGCTGGCGGCGAAGTCCGGCTTGGCGTCGGGAGACGGTGGCAGACGGTCCGGATTCGTCTTGCGATCGGCCGCCACCATGGTGAAAGCCCCGCGCGTACAGATATGCCGGACCCCGGTCAGCAGGTTCTCCGCTGCCAGCTCGACATCGACGATCAAGGAGGTCCGTCCGACCATGCGGACCTGACCGGTCAGTTCAACCAGGTCGCCGAGATGGGCCGGTGCCACGAAATCCAGCTTGTCGCAGGAGGCCGTCACAAAGGGCCGCCGGGCGTGCCGGGCCGCGACAAGGAAGGCGACCTTGTCCATTTCCGCCATGGCCGCCCCACCGAAATAACTGCCTTGATGATTGGTCTGGTGCGGGAAAATCAGATCGGCGTGACGGATCTCGGCGAGATGGCGCGGCTGGGTCATGAACAGGAACTCCTTGCGCCTGTCGGTGCGCGGATTCTGCTCCCGGGGCCAGCCCCGCCTTCGTTTCGGTTATCAATCGTCAGACATCGACGCAGCAATCACGGCCCTCAGGATCGAGGTATAGTCACGACCGCCCATGCGGGGCCCGTCCGGAATGTCAGTATTCATTCGGTTGACGATGACTAGGTCGAGGCTCGGAATGACGGTGACATACTGGCCCCCATAACCGGCCCCGGTATATATGTCCGCCGCGAGACCATGCTCGTCAGCGATTTCGGCATCGGCCGGGCGCCACCACATATAGCCATAACCGCCCATCCAGGCCCCGGGCCAGCCGGTGTCGGAATAATCCGCCGTACTTTCGCGCACCCAGTCCGCGGAGAGAATCTGTTCGCCCTCCCACTCACCTTCCTGCAGGAAGAGCTGACCAAACAAGGCTGTATCCCGGGCCGACAGGCGCATGTGATAGGCGGAGAACATGGTCCCCGGCGCATGCTGGCGATGCGTTTCGAAGACGTCGAAATCGGGCATGCAGAGCGGCTCGGCAAAGACCCGCAGGAAGGCCGAATCGTAATTGCGGCCGGACGCGCGCTCGAAGATGTGTCCGGCAACGTTGAAGTCCCAATTATTGTAATACCAGTGCTCTCCGGGCGCGAACTCGCCGCGCTCGGGCCGTGACTCGCGCATTTGCGGGGTCTCTGCAGCAGACGGAATATAGACCCCCGAGCGCGCCATGATCACATCGCGAACCGTGGCCGTGCGCTCCTCATCGGTCAGTCCGGCCAGGTCATCAATCCCGAGATCCGCCAGGCTGGCATCGAGTGACAGCGCGCCTGCATCGACAAGCAGGCCGATCAGGGCGCTCATCAGCGACTTTCGCAAGGAGTGCACCATGATCAGGCGATCGGTCTCGCCATGTTCAAACACGACCTGCCCGTTCTGCACGACCATCAGGGCCGTGGAATTCAACTCATTCGCCAGGGCGTCGAGCCCGGACAATTCGTTTGCAGTCCAGCCAAGCTCGGCCGGCGCCGTCGCGGTTGGCAGCGGGTAGGTCTCGCAGCGATCCTCCTGCGCGGACGCTGCGCCGGACATCGCGATGGCGATCAGGCCAAGCCCGGCCACGGAGCCGGTCCATGTGGTTTTGAGTGTCATAGTGTCCCCCATTTCGGTGTGCCGACCGATCCGCACGCCGGACCAGTCCCGGGTGACAGGATAGTGATGTCGACCAACCTCAACTTGGCCGGGAGATTGACGTTCCGTTAGATCGCGGGTCACCCTGACTTGTCGCGTTGATACGGATGGGGGCTGAGATGCGCTTTGTGATGACATGTCTGGCAGGTCTGGTGGCCGCGTGCAGCGCCGGCCCGCAGACCGGAGATACTGGCGGCGGGCAAACCCGGGAAGGCGGCCAGACCTACAAGGTCTATTATCTGGGCGGACAGTCCAACATGGACGGATATGGTCACGTCTCGGAGCTCTCCGAAGATCAGACCGGGCCCGTCGCCAACGCCTATATCTACACCGGCAATGGCGCCTGGGATGGCGAAGCTGGCGGCAGTATCGGCTATTGGGGCCCCCTCACCCCCGGCCATGGGACCGGTTTCGCTACTGATGGCGAAACGAATGCCCTGAGTGATCGTTTCGGCCCTGAGCTCAGCTTCGGGCGCGCGCTGGCCGCCAACTCCGACCAGCCAATCGCCCTGATCAAATACTCCCGCGGTGGCACCTCGCTGGCCGATGGGGCCGGCTATAGCGACTGGTTCCCCGAAGCGGGCGGCGCGGATGATCTCAACCAGTATGATTTCGCGCTGGCGACCATCAGGAACGCGTTGGCGGCGCGGGATATTGATGGTGATGGCCGGCTGGACCAGCTTGAACCGGCCGGGATCATCTGGATGCAGGGCGAGAGCGACGCCTTTGCCAGCCACGAGACGGCCGCCGCGTATCAGGACAATCTGCGCCGGATGATGGATTTGTTCCGGGCGGCCCTGCACCGGGATGACCTCCCGGTTGTCATCGGTCGGATCAGCGATAGCGGCATGAATGAGGACGGCCAGATGATGCCCTATATCGACACCGTGCTGGCCGCACAGGCGGCCTATGTCGACAGCGATTCCTGTGCAGCCTATGTGACGGAAATCGAGACCTACTCACACAGCGATGACGCCTGGCACTATGACACGGCGGCCTATCTCCAGATGGGACAGGCCTTCGCGGAAGCGGTCACCCAGCTGGAAACGGCGTGTGGCCAGACGCGCCCCTGATCACAGCCAAACGGTTTGCGATCCGGAGCCACCGCGCCCCGTGGCTACATCAGCATCGTCATCGGGTCTTCGACATAGGTCTTGAAGGCTTGCAGCCATTTCGCGCCGGTGGCGCCATCGACGACACGGTGATCGCAGGTGAGCGTCACCGTCATCACCATTGCGATGGCGAGCGCCCCATCCTTGACGACCGGGCGCTGTTCACCAGCGCCGACCGACATGATCATGCCCTGGGGCGGGTTGATGATGGAGGCGAAGCTGTCGATGCCGAACATCCCGAGATTGGACAGCGAGAAAGTGCCGCCCTGGAATTCTTCCGGCTTCAGCTTGCGATCGCGGGCCCGCATGGCGAGGTCTTTCGACTCCCGCGAAATTTCAACCAGACCCTTCTGATCCGCATCCGTGATGATCGGCGTGATCAGACCGCCCTCGATGGCGACGGCCATGGAAACGTCGGCATGCTTGTGGCGGGCAATCATGCCGCCTTCGATCCAGGATGAATTGGCGGCCGGGACCTTCTTCAGGGCGAGGCCGGACGCCTTGATCAGGATGTCATTGACCGAAACCTTGGCGCCATCCTTCTCGGCGGCGGCATTCACGCGCTTGCGGAAATCCATCAGCGCATCGATACGGCAATCCACGGTCAGCGGGAAATGCGGGATGTCGCGGAAGCTTTCAGACAGGCGCTTGGCGGAAATCTTGGTGATCCCGTCGGCCTTCTCCACATCGTAGCGGTCGCGGGCGATCCCGTAGGCAGCCAGCGGGTCTTCCATGTCGACCGGCTTGGGTGCAGGTGCATCGGAGGTCGCGGACGCCGCCGCCCGGGACGGTTGGGCATGCTCGACATCGCGCTTCACGATCCGGCCATAGGGACCTGATCCGTCGATGGTTTTGAGGTCCAGTCCCTTGTCGGCAGCGATCCGCTTGGCCAGCGGACTGGCCTTCACGCGGTCGCCCGCGCTGGCGCCGGCGTCGTTGCGGCTTTTGGCCGGGGCACGGTCCTCGCTCTTCGCGGCGACAGGTGCAGGCTCGGATGTTTCGCTCTTGCCGGGAGCCGGGGCCGGTGCCTCGCTCGGGGTTTCGGAAATTTCCGTCTCGCCCTCTTCCAGCAGCACGGCGATCACGGCATTGACCTTCACGCCTTCCGCG
>NZ_CAJQOO010000007.1 GCF_905480005.1 uncultured Maricaulis sp. | reverse complement strand
GCGGGCTCCGGGTGCGTCCTGGCCGAAATTCCAGACAATGCCGGTTTCCGGCTCCCGCTTGGGGTGGGCGGAGAAGGGGACGCCGTCGAGACCATTGCCCCAGCGCCGCGCGCCCTGACTGACCAGGGTATCGGGATCGATCGACCAGGCGGATCCACCTTCCCACAAGGCCAGCAGCTCGTCGCCGAGCAGAATGACCGACGTATTGGCAACATTCATGTCGTCCGGCCCGGTCAGACCGCCTGGTTGCGGGGGAACAGATCCGAGCGCCGGGACGATGAAGCGGCCTGCCGCTTCCTCGGCCTGCCATTTATCGGTCTCGATGAAGCGCCCGCGATGATGCACACCGTCCGGGCCGATCTGCCAGGATTGCAGAAAACCATCACCGTCGAACCAGTGGCGGTATCGCCAGTCCTGTCGTGAGAAACGACCCGGGCCATTGCGATAAAGCGTGCCGGCGAACCCGTCCGGGACCTGCCCCGAGATCAGCTCGGCCTGGCTGTCGAAGCCGGCAGCCGGCGCGTCCCGGACGATCAATGTCCAGGGATCATTCGCGGCTGCGGTCTGATAGTCTAGGAAAACCGGGTCACCCTGGCGGGCGAAGGCCGGGGCATTCAGTGCGGCGGCGGCGCCGCCGGCGGCGGCAATGAGCTGGAGGGCGTCTCGGCGCGACAGGGCGGTCATTGCGCTCTCCCTATTCGAAGCGAATGGCGTGAATGGTGCCGTCGGTCGCGACCTCGAAGACGGCAGCGTCCCAATTCGGCGGACCGAAGCGGCCACGGGCATTGTTGGAGAAGGCAAAGGGCTCGCTGGGGATGCCCATGAGATTGGTGTCCATCTCACCATTGGCATTCACGTCGTGATACATTTTCACGCCGTATCGACCGGCTGGCAGATCATCAAAGACGGCCACCACCTGGTCACCGGACACTTCAGCGCGGGTACCGGCGACGGCATTTCCGGACTCCCAGGACGTCTCGCTGTCATAGAGGCCGATCATCACGAAGCCTTCGGACGGGGCGACGCCGGCGATCTCGAGGGTCAGGCCCACACGGCTCTCTTCGGCGACCGACAGGCCGGCCAGGCTCGCGGCCAGGACGGAGGCGGACAGCAGGGTCTTTGTCAGCGTCTTCATGGTGTTCATCATCATCACTCCTTGGTGACCGGGACGTCCGGCCTGTTCGACAGGAGTGATGGACGGCCTGCCGGGCCGGCGCGACCGCCTTTGCGCAAACGGGCTGCCAGGCTTCGCGAATTGCGCTAGGTGTTCATTCGCGCTTCGTGAATGACGGTGACCATGACGCTCAAACGACTGAGACCCCTGCTGGTGAACATCGCCGCGATCCTGGCCCTCGGGACCTTCCTGTCCATTCTGGGGCCCTATAACTCACACAATTTCGGGGTTCCGGGTGTCTGGTTCTACTGGACCGGCCTCATGGCGCTGGGATGGGGCTCGGGGTCACTCTTTACGTGGCTGTTTGACCGCTACCTGCCGGACTGGCCCCGCGCGGCGACCGGTCTGGCCCTGTCCGTTCTGATCAGCCTTCCTGTCCTCCTGGCCGTCACCTCCATCCAGGCTCTGATCGGCACGCCCTTCCAGCTGGCGAACACGCCGATTGTGTTCTTCTTCGTATGGGTCATCTCTGCGGGCGTTGTGACCATTTCCATTCTGACGGATCGACGCCGCCTGGCGCCCGATGAGCCCGGGCCGTCAGCCGCGAGTCGCACGCTGACCGACAAACTCCCCCATCGACTGAGGCAGGCCCGGCTGATCGCGATGGCCGCCGAGGATCATTACCTGCGCGTTCATACCGACAAGGGTGAAGCCCTCATCCTGATGCGATTGAGCGATGCCATCGCTGCCGCCGACCGTCTCGACGGCGCACGGACCCACCGGTCCTGGTGGGTGGCGCGGGATGCGGTGGAGCGGGTCGAGCGCGGGGACGGCCGGGCCAGGCTGATCCTGAGCGGCGCCATCGAGGCGCCCGTCAGCCGCACCTATGCGCCCAAATTGCGCGAAGCGGGCTGGTATTAGAGCAGCTGCTTGCGGTGCTCACGCCACTCCGCCGCGCTCTGGCCCCACACATCCACGATCATGTCGAAGCCGGCGACCGGGACATCGTGGCCCAGATCGCGCGAGCCGAGCCTGCGCGCCACGCCCTGACTGGGCGCATTGTCCTCATGGATCAGATGAATCACATCGCGCCATTCCAGCCGGTTGAAAACATCGTCGAGACAAGCCGCCGCTGCTTCCGTCGCATAGCCCTTTCGCCAGGTCGATCGATTGAGGGACCAACCCACTTCAGGCTGCGGCCAGCCATGCGGGTACCAGGGTCCGATCCGACCGAGCCAGGCCCCGCTTTTCTTCTCGATGACAGAGTAGAAGCCGTATCCACGCAGCGACCAATGGCCGACAATTCCGCACAGGCCGCGCCAGACGTGCGCAGGCTCCTGCTGACCACCAATGAAGCGCGTGGTTTCTTCGTCCGCCATGAGTTCACAGAGCGGTTCGAAATCGGACAGGTCGGGCTGGCGCAATATGAGACGGTCGGTCTCGAGAATGATCGGGCTCATGGCACCAATGAGGGCGGCGCGGCGCAACCGGTCAAGTGAATTTCCGGAAAAGGGTTCCGCGCGATCCGCATGAGGGCAGGCAGCGGCCCGCCGCATTCTGGTCGCCTTGGGATGGCCTATGGGTCGAAACGGTCTCTTGCGATGCGAGGTGGATCAATTCTTGCACCCGAGACGGTGAGAGCAAATTCGAGTGAGTAATCGTATCCATGACTGACAAGCGGCACGGTCCGGGCGTCATTACCCTTCTGGTCTATCTGGTCGGCGCAGCGTCGCTGTCGGGCGGACTGTCAGGCTGGCTGCATGCGACCGGCGGCCTGGACTGGGCGAGCACACTGACCGCGCCAAACTGGGCGCCCGGCTTCGGCCTCGTGAATCTCATCGGCCTGTTCATCCCTTCCTTTGCCGTCATTGCCCTGTGGATCATGCAACGCAATGGCAGGGATGGGATGCGCCTGCTCTGCAGCCTGCTGATTGCACTCCTGCTTGCCGGCATGGCGACACAGATCTGCGTTTTCTTCGGCCTGCGGGACCCGGCCCTCGGATTCCTCGTCGCCATGGCCATGTGGGTCTATACGCTCTTTGCTGCCGGGATTGTTGGTCGGGCGTCAAGCGCTGCCGGCGTCCTCTTGTGGATCCCCTTTGCCTGGGTCACCGCCATGCTCGTTCTCGGCTTCGAATTCATGCGCCTGAACACGGCCGGGAACTTCGCCGGCGGACTCTAGGCACGAAAAAGCCGCCGCCCGGACAGGCGACGGCTTTTCCCGAAAACAGGCTATCAGGCGCCTAGCCGAGAGACGGCTCGAGACCCTTGCAGGCCGCGACCAGACCCTTAACCGACTCAACCGAATTGTCGAACATGGTCTGTTCGTCGGCATTGAGCTCGATCTCGACCACTTTCTCGACACCGCCGGCGCCAATCACAACCGGGACGCCGACATAGAGATCGTCCTGGCCGAACTGTCCGGTCAGATAAGCGGCGCACGGCAGAATGCGCTTCTTGTCGCGCAGATAGGAGACGGCCATGTCGATGGCACTCTCGGCCGGGGCATAGAAAGCCGAACCGGTGCCGAGAAGCGCCACGATCTCGCCGCCGCCCTTGCGGGTACGGTCGATGATGGCGTCCATCTTCTCGTCGGTCGACCAGCCCATCTTGACCATGTCCGGGACCGGAATGCCGGCGATGGTGGAATAGCGCAGCAGCGGCACCATCGTGTCGCCATGCCCGCCCATCACGAAGGCCGTGACATCCTCGACCGAGACCTCGAACTCGTCGGCGAGGAAGTGACGGAAACGCGCACTGTCCAGCACGCCGGCCATGCCGACGACCTTGTTGTGCGGCATGCCCGAGAATTCACGCAGCGCCCAGACCATCGCGTCGAGCGGGTTGGTGATGCAGATGACGAAAGCGTCCGGAGCGTGCTTGGCGATACCTTCGCCAACCGACTTCATGACCTTCAGATTGATGCCCAGCAGATCATCACGGCTCATGCCCGGCTTGCGCGGGACGCCGGCCGTGACGATGCAGACATCGGCGCCGGCAATGGCGGCATAGTCATCCGCGCCGGCGAGCTTGGAATCCTTGCCGAATACCGGGCTGGCTTCAGCGATATCCAGCGCCTTGCCCTTGGCCACGCCTTCGGCAATGTCGAACAGGACGACATCGCCCAGTTCTTCACGTGCCGCGATGTGAGCCAGGGTGCCACCGATCATACCGGATCCGATGAGCGCAATCTTGTTACGGGCCATGGGGGAGCTCCTCTTGTGGGGGTGTTCAAGCACTTGGCCAGCGGTCTAGCGCTGCGCGGCGGCTTCGGCAAGGCGGTGTTATAGCCGCACCCGGCCCGGAGCCGCGCTCAACCCTCCCCGGACGGCTCCAGACTGAAGATGTCCTCAACCGGCACAGAGAGCGCGGCAGCCAGCTTCAATGCGAGAATGGTCGATGGCACGAAGACCCGGTTCTCGACCGTATTGATGGTCTTGCGCGTGACACCGACGCGGGCCGCCAGCTCGGCCTGGGTAAGACCCTCACGCGCTCGCAACGCCTTCAGCTTGTTGGCCAGCTTGCTGGTCACGCTTCATCCTCCAGATTGTCCCGACCCAGAATGAGGAAGGTCACCAACGGCGCCGTGATACCAATGATCAGCAAGGCGCGCAGCGCGACCGTCGCGGAGAAGTCAATCAACAGATCGGCCGCGAGCAAGAGTGACGTCGCGGCAATGAGGGCCATGAAACCGAACCGGATCGC
Organism: uncultured Maricaulis sp.; assembly: GCF_905480005.1. Taxonomy (GTDB): domain Bacteria; phylum Pseudomonadota; class Alphaproteobacteria; order Caulobacterales; family Maricaulaceae; genus Maricaulis. Next base: position 6,376 of record NZ_CAJQOO010000007.1, on the reverse strand, counting down.
GATGCGCTGATTATGGCAGAACAGCTCGTCCTGGATGACCGATTGCGTCCTGGTACGCTGCACCCGGCTGGCATAGAGCAGAAACAGGAAGGACGCGCCGGCCCAGCCAAGTGCGCCCGCGAGCAGCACGAGCTGGACCACCAGATTGAAGGGCCCGAGCTCTCAGCCGCCCTCCTGCACAATGTTTTGCGCCAACTGCGCGCCCTGCCAGAACACGAAACTGACGGCTGCGAGCGTGAGGACCCGATCGCGCTGGCGGATGAGTTTGGACACCTGATCTTCCATGACGGCACTTCCTTGTAACCTTTACGTTACAAGTTACCTATAGGTGACATGTAGTGTCGTCAAGGTTACATCTCATTCCCGCTCCGCTGCGCGTAAAAGACGTCATACGCCGCCGGTTTTCGTGCCGGTACCGGCGTGATTCCGGCGAAATGCCGAAACTCCCGGGTCATGTGCGCCTGGTCGGCATAGCCCGCCATGTCCGCGACCTCGACGAGGTCGATACCCCGCTTGATGGCGTTCCGGGCTTGGTAGAAGCGGACAATGCGAACCATGTCACGGGCCGTCAGGCCGCACGCCCGTTCGAAACGGCGAGCAGGCCATGCGGTTCGTGTGGCAGCGCGTGACCGGTTGATCAGCGCTTCAGCGCCATCAGGATCCCGTCGCCCAGGGCTGTGAAGGCGATATCCACGCGCGCATCAGCCCGCAGTTTTGCAGCCAGCGCCACCAGGGCTGCGGTGTCCGGATCCTCCGCGACATGGGCTGCGTCGACGACGCTCCCGCCCCACAGGACATTGTCAAACAGGATCAGTCCGCCCCGGCGCACGAGCGCCAATGCCGCTTCGTAATAGGCGTCATAGCCGGTCTTGTCCGCATCCATAAAAACCATGTCGACGGCGCCGGCGCGGGTGGCAATCAGCCCGGCGAGCGTCTCGCGGGCATCGCCGATACGAAGTTCGATCTGCTCACTGACACCAGCCTCGTCCCAGTATCCGCGCGCCTTGCCGGTATAGTCTTCGGAAATGTCGCAACCGATCAGACAGGCGGCGTCGCCATGCATGTCGCGCATGGCCAGCATCGTTGCGAGAGCGGAGTATCCGGTGAAAACGCCGACTTCCACCGCGGTGCGAGCCGATACAAGACGCGCGCACATCTGCAGGAAAGCGCCTTGTTCCGGCGATATCTGCATGCGCGAGACATCGCCCATGGCGTCAGTCTCCGCCCGACACCGCGCAAGAGCCGGATGCTCCGGCCGATTGGCACCGCGCACATAGTCGACGAGCTCCGGCGACAGACCGATGGACCGTGACATTGGCATCTCCTTCTATTGCGTGTCGCCGCCCTCGCGCTCGCGGCGCTGTGCGGCGAGATAGTCATGCGTTCGCATTTCCACCAGGCGAGACGCGGTGCGCTCAAATTCGAACGCCCCATCTCCGTCGGGATAGAGGTCAACCGGCTCGGCATCCGCACTCATGACCAGCTTTGTACGGGCCTCATAAAGCGCATCGATCAGGGTCACGAAGCGTTTGGCCTCATTGCGCTTGTCTGGCGATAGTTTCGGGACGTATTCCAGCAGAACAGTGTGGAAACGGTCTGCCAGGGTGAGATAGTCGGCCGGCCCGAGCGGGCGTGCGCACAGCTCGAGAAAAGTGAAACGGGCCACGCCGGCCGCCTCGCGCTCGACCGTCAGGCTCCGCCCCTTCACATCGAGCACGCAGTGCTGCGGCACGGCACCCGAGGTCAGACGGTCCCAGGCCTTGTTCATGGCCAGTTCCGCATCCGCAGAAAGCGGCGTGTAATAGACCGGTGCCGCTTCCAGCTGGCGCAGGCGGAAGTCCGTCCCGCCATCCAGTTCCATGATGTCGAGCCGGTCCTTGAGCATCTCGATCACCGGCAGGAAGCGCTGTCGGTTGAGGCCATTCTTGTAGAGATCGTCCGGGTGACGATTGGACGTCGCCACGACCACGACGCCGCGCTGGAAGAATTGCTCGAACAGGCGGCCCAGGATCGAGGCGTCGGCGATATCGGTGACCTGGAATTCGTCAAAGGCCAACAGGCGCGCCGTCGCGGCAATCGCCTTGGCGACGGGCGGAATCGGATCATCCCCGGCGCCGCGCACATGTTCGGGCCGTTTGCGCCGCTCCTCCGCGCTCAGCTTGCGCCAGGCTGTGATGCGGGCATGCACATCCTGCATGAATTCATGAAAATGCGCCCGCCGCTTCGGGGCGACCGGCGCGTTCTCGACGAACAGGTCCATCAGCATGGATTTGCCGCGTCCGACCCCGCCCCACAGATAAAGGCCACGTGGCGCCGGCTCGCGCTTGCCGAAGAGCGATTTACGGTCGGGTCGCCAATTCGAGAGGCGCCCCGCCAGATCAGTCAGCGCCTCGGCCGCCCGCTCCTGTTCCGGGTCAGGACTGAGCTGGCCGGCTTCAACACGCTGGCACAGAACGGAAAGAGGCGTTGTCATACGCGACAGGCTCGGATGCTGCGGGCGGTCAGGTCAATGGTCAAAGGGCGCTGGCGACGCGGGAACAGCCCGGCTCACGCCGAAATCGCTGCCAGCGCCGCACGCATCCCATCCGGGAGCGGAACCGGCCGGCGGGTGTCGCGGTCGACATAGACATGGACGAAGCGCCCCTGGGCCGCGGGCTGGTCTTCCCCCATCCTGAACAGGCCGATCTCATAGCTGACCGAGGAATTGCCCAACCGTGCCACGCGCACACCGGCGTCCACGGTCTCCGGATAGGCCAGCGGGGCGAAATAATTGCAGCCTGTCTCGACCACCAGACCGATCACGCGGCCTTCATGGATATCGAGGCCAGCCTCCTCGATGAGGAAGCCATTCACGGCCGTGTCGAAGAAGCCGTAATAGGCCGCATTATTGATGTGGCCGTAAATGTCATTGTCGGCCCAACGGGTCGGCAGGGCGCGAAAGCGGGGATAGGCGTCGCGGGTCCGGTTCTCCATCACAGCACGGCCTCATAACAAGCCTGGGCCGCTTCGAGCGTCATCGGGCGCGGATTGTTCTTCAACAGGCGCTCAACCTTCATCGCATCTTCGGCAAGACGCGGCAGGTCATTATGCGAAACGCCCACCTGCGTCAGGCGGGTTTCAATGCCAACCACGTCCGCAATCCGCTCCATTTCGGTGACCAGCGCATCGGTCGAGGCCCCTGCCAGATCGAGATGGGCCGCGAGCTGGGTGTAGAGCGGCTCGGCACTGGTCGCGTTATAACGCAAGACCGGCGGCAGCATGAGCGAGTTCGAGAGGCCATGCGGGACATGGAAAATCCCGCCCAGCGGGTAGGCCAGCGCATGGACCGCGCCGACCGGGGCGTTGGCAAACGCCTGACCGGTCAGCAGGGCCCCGAGCAGCATGTCCTCGCGCGCCTCGATATCGGACCCGTCCAGACAGGCCCGCTCGATCGCGGTATGCAGCTTCTTCAGCCCGGCCCATGCGAGGGCATCGGAGACCGGGTTCTTCTCGATGGCCGAGGTATAGGCCTCGATCCCGTGCACCATGGCGTCGATACCGGTGGCCGCCGTCACATGACGCGGCAGGCCCAGCGTCAGCTCGGCATCGAGCACGGCCAGATCGCCGTAGAGAACCGGATCATTGACCCCCATTTTCGAGGTCTCTCCAACCGTGACCACCGAAATCGGCGTCACTTCGGACCCCGTCCCCGCGGTCGTCGGGATGAGAATGAGCGGCAGGCGAGCGCCCTTGACCTGGTTGACGCCATACATGTCCGCAAGCGGCTGGTCGCAACCGAGAAGCAGGGCCACCAGCTTGGCCGTGTCCATCGACGAACCACCGCCAAAACCGATCACCAGCTGCGCTCCGAATTCGCGCGCCCGTTCGGTCGCCGCGAGCACCATGTCTTCCGGCGGGTCGGCCACGACATCATCGATCACGAGAACCGAGCAACCGGCCGCGTCCAGCCCGTCGAGCGCCGCATCGATCAGTCCGAACTGCCGTACGCCCTTGTCGGTGACAAGCACGACGCGCTCCACCCCGGCCATGAGCGGCGCGGCAATCCCGGCCAGCTGACCGGACGCACCCCGCCCGGCATGGATATGAGGGACGGTTCGGAACTGGAATGTGGCCATTTTGGACTCTCAACGCCGGATTACAGTTAACGGTATGTTTTCCATGTCCTAATGGACCGCCCTTGGCAAGGGCGGGAATGATCGCAGTTTAACCGGGATTTTCTACGCATTTGAATTGATTGAACTTGGTTGGTTAACCGGGCATATCGCCTGTCATGCCGAGGAATTTCGAACCAGCTGCTCATTTTGAAATACTGGCGAACAGCGTTCAAGAAATCTAGTTTGGGCCGCTAAGAAAAACAAATACGTGTTAGGTGTTCGAGTATGACGGTGCGGGTTACCCTTATCGACGGTGGAAGTGTCGTTGAAATCAAGGCCAGTGGGCAAGCGACGCGACGCGAGGCCGGTTGGGCGACGGAGCGCGCGCGCGAATTGAGCGTGAATAGTGATGTGACGGCAATCCTGGCCGATTGCCTGGGAGCCGAGCGCCAGAAGTCGCCGCAACTCTCTGCAGAGATGATCGAGAACTTCCTGTTTGCGCTCGAGCGCCCGCTGCCCAGCGCTTATATCGTGCCGCAGGTCTGGGATGAGTCCTACGCCCAGGCTGTGCGCGATGAATTGATCGAATTGCCGCCGCATGCGCGCTTCTTCACGGATCGTGAAACGGCCCTCGACTGGCTGGCCAGTTTCCAGGCTGCCTGACCATCCAGCCAGCCTGGCTGGAAAAAGGGCCTCCCGGCATGCCGGGAGGCCCTTTTTCATGCGGGACGGATGATCCGACCTATTTCATCGTCGGTATGACGAAGGCCTGATCGCCGATATCACCGGTTGGCCAGCGCTGGGTCACCGTCTTGATCTTGGTGAAAAAGCGGATGCCATCCGTGCCATACTGATTGGTGTCGGTGAAGGCCGAGCGCTTCCAGCCACCAAAAGAGTGATAGGCCACCGGCACCGGAATCGGCACATTGATGCCGACCATGCCGACCTGCACCTTGGACGCGAATTCGCGGGCCGCGAGACCATTGCGCGTGAAGATAGCCACGCCGTTTCCGTACTGATGCTCGGACGGCAGATGCGCCGCCTCGTCGAGCGTGTCAGCCCGGACAACCTGCAGGACCGGGCCAAAGATCTCTTCCTGATAGGCGGACATGGACGGTTTCACATTGTCGAACAGGCTCGGCCCGATGAAGAAGCCCTTCTCATGGCCCTGAAGCTCGAAACCGCGACCATCCAGCAGAAGGTCTGCGCCCTCATCAACGCCGGTCTGGATCCATTTCTCGATCGAGGCGCGATGCGCGGATGAAACGACCGGGCCATAATGGGCATCCGCATCCGTGGACACGCCCACGCGAAGCTTGGCCGCCTCTTCCTTGATCCGACCGACAAATTCATCCGCCGTGTCCTTCCCCACCGGGACCGCAACCGGCAGCGCCATGCAGCGTTCGCCCGCCGAGCCGAAAGCCGCTCCGAGGAAGTCATTGACGACCTGGTCCATGTCGGCGTCGGGCATGATGATGCCGTGGTTCTTGGCCCCGCCCATGGCCTGAAAGCGCTTGCCCTGCTGGGCACAGGTCTGGGCGATATAGTGAGCGATATTTGACGAGCCCACGAAGGACACGGCCTTGATGTCGTCATTGTGGAGGAGGGCGTCCACGGCTGTTTTGTCGCCATGCACGATCTGGAGGACGCCTTCGGGCAAGCCCGCTTCGATCATCAGCTCCGCCAGGCGAACCGGCACCGACGGGTCTTTCTCGGACGGCTTCAGGATCATGGCATTGCCGGTCGCCAGAGCCATGCCCATGAACCACATCGGGATCATGGCCGGGAAGTTGAACGGCGAAATGCCGGCAACGACGCCGAGCGGCTGACGCATGGAATAGACATCAATGCCCGTGCCGGCGCTCTCGGTATACTCGCCCTTGAGCAGGTGCGGAGCGCCACAGGCGAACTCAACCACTTCCAGGCCGCGGACCAGATCACCCTTGGCATCGGCGATCACCTTGCCATGCTCGGAGGAGAGGAGCGCCGCGAGGCTGTCCATCTCTGCTTCGACCAGCGCCTTGTAGGTCATCAGGACCCGGGCGCGCCGCTGCGGATTCATCGCGGCCCATATGACCTGCGCGACCTTGGCATTGGCAACCGCCTTGGCGACTTCGTCAGTGGTCGCAAACTGGACGCGCGCCTGCACTTCGCCCGTATTGGGATTGAAGACATCGCCATATTGACCGGATGTGCCAACGGCCGCCTTGCCATTGAGGAAATGATGGATCTCGCGCGTCATTGCTACGCTCCCGAAACTCGTGTGGACCCGATCCTCGCCG
>NZ_CAJQOO010000006.1 GCF_905480005.1 uncultured Maricaulis sp. | reverse complement strand
CGATCCAGGTGGTCGAGGAATGCCCGGTCCTGATCGAGGCCTTGCGGGCCGTCGTGCCCGGCATGGCCGGCGACGAGACCGAATTCAGCGAGGACTGGCTCGACGGCGTTGATGCCGCCGATGTCGGTGAGTTGCGCGCGGCCTACCGGCGCCGGCTGGCCCATCACGCCGGCACGCTGGAACCGGGCGTCAGCGTGGTCGACAAGCTGCCGCTCAATCTGAACTGGGTCGCCGTGATCCATCGCATCTTTCCGGCGGCCGGTTTCATTCTCGCGCGGCGTCATCCGCTGGACGTTGCGGTCAGCAATTTTGCCCAGGATTTCGCTCCCAATAATGCGATGATGGTGATGACGCGGCTGGAGCGGATCGCCGCCCTCCACCAGGGCAGTTTCGATTTGTGGGACCGGTTTGTGGATTGGCGTCGGCCGCGCTGGGCAGATGTGGTCTATGAGCGGCTGATCGACGATCCGGAAACCGCCATCGCGCCGGTCATGGCGATGCTCGGGCGGGACTGGGAATCGCAGCAGGCGCGCTTCTTCGAAACCGCGCGGGCCCGGCGTCGCATCTCGACCCCGAGCGCCCATCAAGTCACCCGGCCGCTTTACACCGGCTCCCGGGCCCGTTGGCGCCATTATGCCGAATTCCTCGACGTGCCGGCCTGCGCGCCCTTGAGAGAGCGGGCGCAAGTCTGGGAATTTGCAACGGAAACTGACGGCGCGCTTGACTGAGCGCGGGAGGCCCACGGCGAATTCGCAGACCGGACATTCGATCACATTTTACGTTCGGGCTTGATTCTTCGCCGCCCACGGAATAACTCCCGGCCTCTCGTTTCGGAGACAGAGGCCTCCAGCTTGTGTTGCCAGGAAAAAGGCCCCGCAGTATTCGAAACAATCGGCACCGGATTATGTGCCCAGGAAAAGTTCTTCACACCGGAGATCTCGTCAGGACGCGCCACGCAAGGCGCCCGGATAGGTTTGGTTGCTAAAATGTCGCTTCGTGAACGCATCACCACGGATATGAAAACGGCCATGAAGGCCCAGGACAAGGCGCGTCTGTCGACGCTTCGCCTGATCTCGGCTGCCATCAAGGATCGCGATATCGCGGCGCGCGCGGAAGACCGCTGCTCCGGCTGCGGGGACACCGAAATCCTGACCCTGCTTACCAAGCTGGTGAAGCAACGCGAGGAAAGCGCCGAGACCTATGAAAAGGCCGGCCGTCTCGATCTCGCCGAAGCGGAGCGCTCGGAAGCCGAGATCGTGCGCGAATTCCTGCCCAAGCCGATGGATGATGGCGAGATCGCCGACGCCGCCGAGTCGGTCGTCAGCGAACTCGATGCCAGCGGTCTGAAGGATATGGGCCGGTGCATGGGCGAGCTGAAATCGCGCTATGCCGGACGCATGGACTTCGCCAAGGCCGGCGCCAAGGTCAAGGACCTGCTCGCCTCGGCCTGAGGACGATCGCCGTCGATCTGACACCCTGAGAACGGATCCGCCGCCGTGATCTTTGATTGCGGTGGAGTCATCCCTCTGCTTTGCTCCCGGAAACAGGGGAGCGGGCATGATCATCACCAGGTTGACTGCGGCCATCCGGCACGCGTTTGGAATTTTGCTCTTTGGCCCCTTGGTCGCGTGGGGCGGACTGGCTGCGGCCCAGACCCTGCCCAGTTTCGAGGATGATGAAGAGCTTCGTGCCTTTCTTGCGGAGATCGACGAGGCGGGTGAGGTCGAGGATTGGCTGGTCTCCACCGCTTATCCGCCGCCGCCACCACCGCCTCCGCCACCGCCATCGCCATCGCCCGGCAGTGCCAGCGCATCGGCCAGCGACACATTCACGGCGAGCCCGGTCGACAATCCGGACATTACGAATGCGCAGGTGGCCGGGGTTGATGAGGGCGGAATCGTCAAGGTCGCCGGGGATTACCTGATCGTCCTGCGGCGCGGACGCTTGTTCACGATCTCGACCGCGAATGATGATCTGGTCGCCATCGACCGGATTGATGCCTTTCCGCCGGATGTCGACGGCTCGAACAGCTGGTATGACGAGATGATCGTTTCCGGCGATCTGATCGTGATCATCGGCTATAGCTACCTCTATGAATCGACAGAGATAAGTCGCTTCCGGATTGCGCTCGACGGGCAGTTGTCGCATGTCGACACCCACCATATGCGCTCGGATGACTATTACAGTTCCTGCAATTATGCCTCGCGCCTGATCGGCGACCAGTTGATCACCTATGCGCCGCTGGCCTTTGATCTTCATTGGGGTGAAGACCCGCTGGACAGCCTGCCCGGACTCAGTCGCTGGATCCCCGGCCAGGAGGCGCCCGATTTTCGGCGGCTGGCGCAGGCCGGTGATGTCTACATTCCGGGCCCGATGAGGGCGCGCGGAGCGGGTGCCGTCTCCAGCATGCATGTTGTCACCCGGTGTGACCTCACCTCGGATGACCTCGATTGCGAGGTCAGTGTTGTGCTCGGACCAGCGGGCCGAAGCTTCTTCGTGTCGCGCAATGCGACCTATGTCTGGGTAACCCCGGGTTGGTATGACCGCGAAGGTGAAAGCTATCTCTATCGCATCCCGCTCAATGGCAACGCGCCGAGCGTTGCCCGGGTCGAGGGCGCCCCGCTCGATCAATTCTCCTTCTACGCCAATGAGGCGGCGATCCGGCTCGACATCCTCGTCATGCCGGACGGAGCCGGTGACGGCATGTGGGCCGCCGAGGGTGCGGTCGGGCGACCGGCATTATTGCGGCTGCCGACGACGCGCTTCGGGGATGGCAGCCAGCCGCCCTTGCCTTCGGACTATCAATTCCTGCCGGTCGCGGAGCAGTCACGGGTCGTCCGTAACCGGCATGTCGGGGACACGCTTGTGGTCGGACTGGTCGAGCGCGGTACCGACGGGGCGCCCAATCTGGCGCTGACGGTTGCCCTGGAGGGCGGTGACGTCACGCGCTTGGCTCTCGAGGCGCCGGTTTCGCGCATCGAGGCGATTGGTCAGGATGCGCTGATCGTGACCCAGGCCGGCGGCACGCGCTTCGTCACGGTTTCGCTGACCGGTGAGGCGCCGGAGATTGCAGACCGTTTCCTGCTTGAAAACAGTGCTGAGTCGGAAAGTCGCAGCCACGCCTTCTTCTTCCGGCCGGACGGTGTGGACGGTGACGGGCTGGCAGCCCTGCCCCTTCTGGCGGGCGGCAGCCGTGGCGCCAACATGGTCTATCTTCAGCGCGAGGCGGGTCGGTTTTCCTGGCTTGGACGTCTCGATGCCCGGGCCCGGCCCGGACTGGATGATGGATGCCAGGCTTCCTGCGCCGACTGGTATGGCAATGCGCGACCAATCTTCCTGCGCGACCGGATACTCACCTTGCTGGGCTATGAAATCATCGAGGGACGGATTGGTGAGAAACGCATCGAGGAAGTCGGCCGGGTCGACTTCTCGCCTGGCCCGCGAAAGGACTGAAATGGGCCTGATCGAATAAATCGACCGACCCGGAAATAAGGTGCATCATGCTCTATTGGGCTTTTCGGACGGGGTGATGCGATTCCATGCGTCTCAATGAGGACTTTATCGACGAGATCAAGGCGCGTGTGCGCCCGTCGGACCTCATTGGCCGTTCGGTGCCGCTGAAACGCCAGGGTCGAGAATTTGTCGGTCTGTCGCCCTTCAAGAAAGAGCGGACGCCTTCCTTTTTCGTCAATGATGACAAGCGTTTCTACCATTGTTTCGCCTCCGGCAAGCATGGCGATGTCTTCACCTGGCTGGAGGAGATGGAAGGCCTCTCCTTCATGGAGGCGGCCGAGCGCCTGGCCGGTGAGGCGGGCCTTCGCCTGCCGGAGCCCGACCCGGAGAGCCAGCAAAAGACCCAGCATCGCAAATCCCTCGTCGAATGGATGGAGAGCGCCCAGGCCTTCTTCCTGCGCGCCTTGCGGACGCCTGCGGCGGAAGATGCCCGACGCTATCTCAAATCGCGCGGGCTGACGGGCGAGGACTGCGTGCGCTACGGGATCGGTTTTGCGCCGGACAGCCGCACCGCCCTGAAGGACGAGCTGGTCACCGCCGG
>NZ_CAJQOO010000005.1 GCF_905480005.1 uncultured Maricaulis sp. | reverse complement strand
GCGTTTCGGCGTCAGATGCTGCAACCAACTGGCCGCATTGTAGCCCAAACTCTCGCCGATCAAGGTGGTCATGCAGACTTCGAGATTGGTCAGCGCGGCAAACAATGCCGTCCGCACCGGCAGCTTGTGCAGATCGGAAAGAGTGACAAGACCGGCAACAGAATGTCCCTTCACCACCAGACGCGTCTCCACCTGGTCGGCTGTCCGGAGAAACTGCCAAATACTGGCGTCGGCACCGATAAGCATCTCTTCGCTCAGTGGGTAGTAATGCTCCTCCACCGTGGCGTCAGGAGCCGCAACGTCGAAGAAAGGGCGGGCGTCCAGCAAGCCCAGGACCCGCTCGCCATTCATCACCGGCAGGAAGCTGTAGCGCTCCGCATTGCGCTCCTTTACTTCCCGGCAGGTCTCATCCAGTCGGCAGGATAAGAATGGACGCGGGGTCATGATCGTCTCAACCGGCAGCCCCGCATGAACGAGCTGCAGCCCAGCAAGTCCCCTATCGTCGGGAGGGATGTGGACTGAGGTATAGTTCTCTCCAACACCACTCATCCTGCCATCTCCTCCTGGATTTGATCGAGGCGCTTGTCGCCTTCGCCGGTCTGGCCCCAGCGGGTCACGTCGATCTGGCCTGTGACGGCGGCTGTGATGAGGGCCGAGCGGTATTCCCTGAGGCGGTCGATGGAGGCTCCGATTTTCATCTTCAACAAGCGCTCGCTCCGGATGGCTTCTTCACAAGCGACCTGCAGGTCGAGAGGGGCAGCAGGAAGCTTCTCTTTCCCAAGGCGCCAAGTGTTAAGTGGGCGGTTTCGTCCAGCAGAACCGCGCGATGCCTGGTTCAGAATGAAGTCACCATAGTCGCTACGGAGAAGGACCAGCAGATATGCCGAGCGAACACCTTCGCGTCCTCGGTAGACTGGATATCGATGCGATACTACGCAGCCTCTCTCCTCCGGAAAGGCGAGTGCGACAGCGCCCTCCCACGCGAACTGCCCGCTTAGGATTAGATCTCCGTCTTCAACGAAGTAGAAGTCGGAGGCTCCCATGCCTTCCTCGTCAGCCGCAGGCTTGCGGAACAGTCCCCGGCCTCGATTGTAGAGGCCTAGCCTAACAAGCTCATCATGTTGAGCTAGATCGACGGAACGGGATATTCGGTTGGTAAGATGCTCGAACCTTTCCCATTCCTCGCGAGGCAGGTTCAAGGCCTGATCCGCCAGGCCTTTCACCCGCTCCCCCAACAGCTTCACCAGGCGCTGCTTCTTCTCGATCAGCTGGTCGATCCGGGCGGTCTCCTTGTCGAGGACGTCCGCGATGGCTTTCTGCTCTTGAACTGGGACGCGAGGTAGCGGAACTTGAACAAAGTTGGCAAATCGCATCGCTTGGCCGTCTCGTACAAGGTTAGACGTACTCTGGAGGGCTTGGATGTATGATCGCGATTTGAAGAGATACTTGAAAGATCGGTGAACGACATCGCTGGTAGGGCGCACCATTACATACGCGGAGCTGATCTTCCCGGCGGTCTCACTTAGCTCCAAGCCGCCTTGGAAGCTGCGCATGCTGATTACGAAATCACCCCGCTCGACATGTTTCAGAATGTCTTCACCGAGCATCACCTGGACGACTTTGTGTCCATCGCGCTCCATATACTCAGCCTGGCTGATTACACCGTACTTCTGCGACGCGGTTAACTGCTGGTCCCCAGGACGCGCACGTTCCTTCGACTGGCGAAACAATCTGCGGCTTTGAATTACCCCCCAGTGCCCCGGAATTTCTCCCAGCCACCTTACACCGCTATTTTTGCAGTCAGTGTACTTCGGGAAGGTCACGCCGCGACCTCCTTCAAGAGCCCGGCAATCTTCACCTCCAGCGCTTTTAGTTCCTCATCGATCTCTTCCAGCGGTCTCGGCGGGACATACTCGTAGAAATACCGGTTGAAGTTGATCTCATAGCCGACCCGTCCGACCTCGCCATCGCTGGCATCGGTATGGCTTTCGTCCACCCAAGCATCCGGCACGAAGGGTTTCACTTCGCGCTCGACATAAGTCTCCCAAGCCTCGTCCAGAGGCACGAGTTCAGTGTCCCTGAGATCGCTGTCGGCTTCCGGCTGGCCTTTCCTGTCGCGGCAGACATGGGCTGTCTCGTCGCGCTTGCCGAAGGTGGCCAGCACAGCTTTGCGGACGGGAGCGCCGATCTTCACACCATGCGCTTTGAGGTGTTCGTCGAGGTGGGCTTCAAAGTCCACGCGAGCATCAAAGCGGGCATTCCTCGGCAGGCCGGAAACGGCTTTGAACAAAGCCTCGGCATCGGCGTCCTTGAGTTTCTGGATCGCCTTCTCGGCCTTGAGTGCTTCGATGGCCTCGTCCGTCACTTCGAAGGCGAGCTTCAACGGACGCTCCACCCGGATCTCGCGATAGCCGAAGGCTTCTCTCGGGAAGACCTTGGAGGTCTTCTCGTCAGCCGTTTCGAAGCGAGTGTATTGACGCACAATTTCTTCGCGGGCCTCGTCCGTGATCTCGCGCCGCTTGGACCCCAGCGATTTGCGCATGGATTTCCAGAAGCGCTCGCCGGAGGCGTCGATGAGCTGGACCTTGCCACGACGGGCTTGCGCCTTGCGGTTGGAGAGGAGCCAGACATAGGTCTGGATGCCCGTATTGTAGAAAAGGTCCGTCGGCAGGGCGATGATCGCCTCGACCCAGTCATTCTCCAGCATCCAGCGCCGGATTTCACTTTCGCCGGACCCGGCCCCGCCTGTGAAGAGTGGCGAGCCATTCATGACAATCCCGATCCGCGAGCCGGCCTCGTCCTGGCGCATCTTGGAGATCATGTGCTGGAGGAAGAGGAGCTGGCCATCGGAGACACGCGGCGTTCCCGCGCCGAAGCGGCCATCATGGCCCATATCCTTGGCCTCGGCCTCGATGGGTTCCTTGTACTTCTTCCAGTCCACCCCATAGGGCGGGTTGGAGATCATGTAGTGGAACTTGCGGGTGGGATGAGCGTCCTGGGTGAGTGTATTGCCATAGGCGATCTGGTCCGGGTCATGGCCGGTGACCAGCATGTCCGACCGGCAGATGGCGAAGGACTCGCCATTGAGTTCCTGCCCGAAGAGTTCCACGCGCATGTCCGCGTTGATCTCCTTCAAGGCTTCCTCGGTGAGGGCCAGCATGCCGCCCGTGCCGCAAGCCGGGTCATAGACCTGACGGATGACACCCAAGCCCGCGAGCTTGTCCTTGTCCGGTTCGACCAGAAGATCGACGATTAGGCGGATCACCTCGCGCGGGGTGAAGTGTTCACCCGCCGTCTCGTTGGAAATCTCCGAGAAGCGGCGGATCAACTCCTCGAAGAGATAACCCATCTCCAGGTTGGAGACCTTGGACGGGTGAAGGTCGATCTCGGTGAAGCGCTCGAACACCTTCCATAGCAGTTCGGCATCCTTCAGACGCTTGAGCTGGTCCGTGAAAAGGAACTTCTCCAGGAACACATCCTGCACATCGGACGGGAAGCCCTGGAGATAGTCGATCAGGTTGGCATGGAGCTGGCCGGGGTCCTGTTGCTTGAGCTTGGCAAAGGTGAAGCGCGAGGTGTTGTAGACCTTGATATCGCTGCCCACGGCTCCGAGCAGGATCATCCGCTTGGTCTCGTCATCGATATCTTCCGGCAGGTTCGCATGGGCCGAGAGGACAGCCTCCTTGGTCGGCTCCAGGATCGCATCCAGGCGGCGCATCACCACGAAGGGCAGCACCACCTTGCCGTATTCGGACTGCTTGAAATCCCCCCGCAGGAGTTCCGCGATGGACCAGGCGAAGTTCGCCAGGCTCTGCACGTTCGATGACGTGTCACTCATATATCCGCCCCATATGCTCTTGAGGTTGAGTGAAGCCGAAGCGCTCGCTTTGGGCAAGACATGGACACTGCCCCCCGACAAGGCTATGCATGCTATCGGCCCCAGCGTCACCGCTTCGCCATTTCCGACCATCCCGGCAACTAATCCAAGCCATCTCAATTGCGGGTAGATTTGCGGGTACATCTTCTTGGTAACGATAGAAACGGTAATAAAAACAATTTTATAAACACTAACTTCGACGCCTCTCCTGGCACCATTGCTTCAGACATGATGCGATGAATGAACGGACCGCCTGGCGGTCCGTTTTCGTTTGGGCGCACGAAAACGCCCGACTGCGGGGGACCACAGCCGGGCGTCTTTCAACCTGTATGCTTCGTACAGGTTATCTCATCGTGCGCTTACGAGCCGGTCGTGACCGGGATCGAGTGGCGCTGGATATTGAAGCTGCCTGTCTCGCCCGGCTGGAAATAGGCCTGGCAGAGTCCGGCTTCGGTCACCGTGAAAGGGCATTCGAGCCGGGTATGCGCGATGTGAAGCGTCAAAAGCAGCTCTCCACGCGCCGGCACCGCATAAGTGCACAGGCCGCTCACGACATCAGGGACCGAGAAACGGCCATTGTCGCGCGGCTCACGACCGAGCTCACGCATGGCCACGCTATCGCCATTCCCCTGGCTGAGCTGGCAGGACACGTCCCAGGCGCGCGCGCCCGTCATGTCGAGCAGGAAGGCCTCTCCCCGATCGGGGGCCTGCGCCGAGACCGGCGCCATCAAGACAAAACAGGCGGCGATCGACATCGCTCGGCAAGGCGCGGTCATTGTGTTTCGATCCTTCATCCGGCCCCCTCCTGCAGGGAATTCGCGAGATTGTGTGACGCGTGAATATCGCAGCTGCACCGGAAAAAGTAAAGTCCGTATACGGATAGAAAATTGCAGACCCCTCCCGCCCCCGAATCCCGGCCAGACATGCCATCAATCGCGAAATCGACGGAGGGGATGAGGGCGCCAATTCTCCCTCGCGAGGGACTGACGCGCTTGATGGATAACCCGGCGGCGTGCAGGCCTGCCTTGCCGCCTCGACGGGGGAGGGCTAGCGTCGCTCCAAATTCCGGTGCGGCGCGGCAATGATCTTCAATTCCTTCGAATTCCTGTTTCTTTTCCTGCCCGGCGTGCTGCTCACCTATTATCTGGCGCGGCGCTATATCTCGCATTGGACGGCGCTCTCCCTGCTCGCTGCCGCGAGTTTCTTCTTCTATGCCTGGTGGGATGTGTCGCGGGCGCCCTGGCACGAGCTCGATGGCTGGACCGTCGAGAGCCTGATCCGCTCGCTCTGGTTCATCCGCCATGTCCTGCTATTGCTGGGCTCGGTGATCATCAACCACATTGTGGCCCGCCTGATGCGACGCTGGGGCAATCAGCCCCTGCTCGCCATCGGCATCATCTTCAACCTCTCCCTGCTCGGCTTTTTCAAGTATGCCGACTTCCTGGCCAGCAATATCAATGCGCTGACCGGTCTGGACATACCCGAACTGGGCCTGGGCCTGCCGCTGGCGATCTCCTTCTTCTCCTTCCAGCAGATTTCCTATCTGGTTGATGTCGCCCGCCGGAAGACCGAGCCGGGCCGCTTCTTCGCCCACGCGCTTTTCGTGTCCTTCTTTCCGCACATCGTCGCCGGGCCGTTGATCCAGCACCACCAGATCGCCTCGCAGTTCAACGACACGACCCGCAAGGATGATCTCTGGGACAATCTGGGTGTCGGCCTGTCCCTCTTCGCCATCGGCCTGGCCAAGAAAGTGCTCATCGCCGAGAGCATCGAGCCCTACGCCTCCTCGCTATTTGCCATGGCAGAACGCGGCGACACGCCGGGCCTGGTGGCTGCCTGGTTTGGCGCTGTCGCCTATGCGCTGCAGATATTCTTCGATTTCTCCGGCTATTCCGACATGGCGCTCGGCCTGGCGCGGTGCCTGGGTTTCCGCCTGCCCGTCAATTTCAACGGCCCTTACAAATCCGCCTCGGTTGTGGAGTTCTGGCGCCGCTGGCACATCACGCTCAGCCATTTTCTGCGCGACCATCTCTATATCCCGCTGGGCGGCAACCGGCACGGTGAGACCCGCCGCTCGATCAATCTGATGGCGACCATGCTGCTCGGCGGCCTGTGGCATGGAGCGGCCTGGACCTTTGTCATCTGGGGCGGACTGCACGGGCTTGGCCTGACCGTGAACCATTACTGGAACAAGTGGGGACCCAGGGGCTGGTTCGATGGCCATCGTCGCATCATCGCCATCGGCCTGACCTTTACCTTCACCACGATTGCCTGGGTCTTCTTCCGGGCCGAGACCTGGTCCGGCGCCGGCCGCATCCTCGCCGGCATGTTCGGTTTCTCGGGCCTCGGACTGGAAGGCGTTTCGGGCGAGCTCGTCGCCTGGGTCATTTTCGGCCTGACCCTTGTCTGGTCGCTGCCGGACACGCCGGAACTCTTCGCCGATGTGCTTGACGAACAAACGCTCAAGGACGCCCAGATCAAGCCCAGGCCGGGCCTGCGCTGGCGCTTTACACGTCTGGCCGCCATCGGCGCCGCCTTCCTGCTCTTCCTGTCCGTGCTGAATGCCTGGAAGACCTCCGAATTCATCTATTACACCTTCTAGGACCACGCCGAGATGCCCCGCTACGCCGTGACATTGCTGATCGCCCTCTTCGCGGCCCTGGCCGGGTTTTCAGGCTTCAATGCGCTGATCGACCCGTTCAACATCACCGGCTCACCCGACATTCCCGGCCTGACCAGTCGCGATACGCGAATTTATGACGATGGCGGCCGGGTGCATGTCGGCGACGAGCTGGCGCGCGGCGGGGTCCGCGCCATCCTGCTGGGCTCCTCGCGCACGGTGGACGGCTTCCCGCGCGATCCGGCCGACCTGCCCGACGGTTTCATCAATGCCGGCATGCGCGGCACCAATATCTTCGAACTGTCCCAGGCCGCGGCCCTCGCGGCCCAGAGCGGCGATCTCCGCTGTGTGGTGATCGGGCTCGACCTTGATGAATTCGGCACCCACTCCAAAGCCAAATCGACCTATTGGTTGTCAGCCCTGCGCGATGGCAATGCCGATTTCGCCCGTGCCCGGGTCGCCCTTTCACCCAGTACATTCGGCGCCTCCATCCAGCTCCTCGCCGATAATCTCACCGGTTCGGAGCCACGCGTTCCATGGGCCGACACCTATCCGGCCGGAGCCCAGCGGGCGCGTTACGAAAGCGGCGCGCGCGGAATCTACCGCTACTATCTGGGCTATCGCTTCGACCCGGAACGCCTTGCCCTGTTCGAGCGCGTACTCGACCGCCTGACAGCCGAAGGCGTACAGGTGACCGGGTTTATCCATCCCCTGCATGCCTGGCGCGAAGAAGCGATGTTCCGGGCCGGACGCGGCGAGGATTATCTCGCCTTCCGCGTCGCCCTGACCGAGACCTTTGCCCGCCATGCCGACCGCATGCCGTCCCATGCCTGCCAGCCGGGCGGCGCGGCGCAATTGTACGACTTCTCCGGCTTCCGGCCCTTTGCGGCGGTGAATGCTCCCGCCGCCGAGGCCACCGCAGCCCATCCGACATTCTATGAACCGTCGCACTATCTGCCTCATATCGGTGCCGACATGCTCGCCATCATGCGCGGTGAAGCGCCCGCCGATCCGCGCGTGACCGGCGACAGACTGATCCCCGAAACACTGGCCGAAACGGCTTCGGCCATGGAAACACGACGCGCGGCCTGGCTGGCCGGCGCCGATGGCGTGACCGTCTCGGCCCTGCTTGACGCGGTCATCGCCACTGCCCCGTCAGCCGAGGTGGAGACACCGCAATTTCTCAATCGCGACGATGAAACCAGCGTCTCCGACAAGCTGGCGCGCATTGCGCCACGCGCCGCGCGGCGCTAGACGCTGGGACAAACAAGGATGACGCCATGACCGTGCACTACCACAAGGGCGACCTGCCCGCCGAAGTCGATCTGGGACCGCTCGTCGCCGTCGACACCGAAACCCTCGGCCTGTCCCTGACCCGCGACATGCTGTGCGTCGTGCAACTATCGGCCGGCGATGGCGATGCGCATGTCGTGCAGATGGTCCGGCCCGATTATGACTGCCCCAATCTCAAGCGCGTTCTGGCCGACACCAATGTCGAGAAGATCCTGCATTTCGCCCGTTTCGACGTCGCCATGGTGGAAAAATATCTCGGCGTGACGATGGCGCCGATCTTCTGCACCAAGATCGCCTCGAAGCTGGCCCGCACCTATACCGACCGGCACGGCCTGAAGGATGTCACCCGTGAACTCGTCGGGGCCGACATGAACAAGCAGCAGCAATCCTCGGACTGGGGCGCCGTCGAGCTGTCGCAGGCCCAGCTGGATTATGCCGCCTCGGACGTGCTTCACCTGCACAAGCTTCGCGACGCCCTGTCAATGATGCTCGAGCGCGAAGGCCGCCTGGACCTGGCCAAGGCCTGTTTCGACTTCATGACCACGCGTGCCCGGCTTGATCTCGAAGGTTGGCCGGAAATCGACATTTTTGCCCATTCCTGAGTCCAGCCGCCTTGAAAAGGCCCGCAAAGACTGGTCTTTCTGGCGGGCAGGCCTTGCTGGAAGGCCTGATCGGATGTTTGTAGCCCCGTGACCAGCCTGACCGCCTCTTTCGGCCATGACGCCCCGCAATCGATCCCGCATGCCAGCTGGGAGCCGCGGCGCGCGCTTGCCTTGAGCGTGGCTCGTCGGCGCACCACTTTTGTCCGCGGCTTGCGGTTCTTCTTTACGGCGGCGGCGCTGAGCATCGCCGGCATTCTGGTTGTCCAGCTCATCCTGGGATCAGGCGGCGGCGCGGCTCGCGAAGCCGAGGCCGTCAGCACGGATGTCCGCATGACCAATCCGCGCTTTACCGGCCGTGATGAAAATCTCACCCCCTATGCCGTCACCGCCGACGTCGCGATCCGCCGCCGCGATGCGGCCGACGGGGTGACCGAATTGGAGCGTCCGCGGCTCGACTATAATTTCCTCGATGCCGGGGCCGATGTCTCGCAAGTGCTGGCGGAATCGGGACGCTATGATCTGCCCAACCGAATTCTCGACCTGTATTCGGACGTCAACTTCCGAACCCGCGCCGGTTACGCCTTCCAGTCCGACCACGCCCGCATTTTCCTGCGCGAAGAACGTGTCACCGGAGAAGAAGCGGTGGAAGGAACCGGCCCGATGGGTACAATCCGGGCTGACAGTTATGAAATCTCCGATGGCGGCAACCGGATCGTATTCACCGGCAATGTCCGGGCGAGGCTGACCCAGAGCCGAACCATTACCCAGGCGGAGACCCCGTCCGAGGAAGGAAACCAATGATGCGCCTTATTGCGATTGCCCTGCTCGGCCTGATGAGCGCAACCCTCTCGACCGGCAACGCCGCGGCCCAGATCGGCAATTCCGGCCTGCCGCTGGATATCGAGGCGGATACCTTCGAGGTGCTGGACGCCGAACGCCATATCGTCTGGCTGGGCAATGTCCACGTCGTGCAAGGCGATTCGAGCCTGCAGGCAGACCGTATGGATGTTTATTACACCGAAGCGCCCGCCGGTGGCTGGGGCGATATCGATCGCATCGTGGCGACCGATAATGTCTTCTACATCACGCCCGCCCAGCGCGCGCGCGGCGATCGTGGCGTCTACCAGATGAGTGAGGAAGTCATCACTCTGACAGGCGAAGTCGTCATCACGCAGGGCGATAATGTCATCACCACCAACCGGTTTGTGAATGACCTGACCACCGGCAATTCCAATTTCGGCGAAGCCGGAACCGGCGAGCGCGTCCGCATGGTTCTCCAGCCGGCGCGCGACGCGAATGAGACGGAAACAAGCGAAGACGCTCCGGAGGGCTGATTTCCAGCCTCTGGCACAAGGACACTGACCTCCATGGCGCTATCCGAACCCACGCCTGTCGCCGAGACCGAAACGGCGGGCGGCCTTGTTGTCGAACAGATCGGCAAGGCCTACCGCAAACGTCCGGTCGTGAAGGGCGTATCCGTGTCGCTGCAGCGCGGCGAGGTGGCCGGCCTGCTGGGACCCAACGGGGCCGGCAAGACGACCTGCTTCTACATGATCACCGGCCTGGTCCAGGCTGACTATGGCCGCATCCTGCTGGATGGCGAGGATATCACCCGCCTGCCCATGTATCAGCGCGCCCGACTTGGCATCGGCTACCTGCCGCAGGAAAAGTCCATTTTCCACGGCATGACCGTCGAGCAGAATGTGCTGGCTGTAGCGGAAGTGGTCGAGAAGGACCGCGATGCGCGTCACGCCCTGGTAGACCAGCTGCTCGAGGAATTGCGGATTTCGCATCTGCGCAAGGCTCCGGCTCCATCGCTGTCAGGCGGCGAGAGGCGGCGCATGGAAATCGCCCGGGCATTGGCGACTCGGCCCTCTTTTATGCTGCTCGACGAGCCGTTTGCCGGCATTGATCCGCTGGCCATCACAGATATTCGCGACTTGATCCGCTTCCTGAAAGAACGCGGGATCGGGATCCTGATTACCGACCATAATGTCCGCGAAACCCTTGAAATCACTGACAGAGCCACGATCATTCACGAGGGCGAGGTTCTGTTTGAAGGCTCGCCGGCAGAGATTCGGGCCGACCCTGACGTGCGCCGCGTTTATCTCGGGGAAAGTTTTGGCTGATTAACCTCTGCAGGAAACGTACCAAACAGAGGTTCATATGGCCGGATTGATGCAGAAGCTGGATATGCGCCAGGGACAATCCCTGGTGATGACGCCCCAGCTCCAACAAGCCATCAAGCTGTTGCAGCTCTCGAATATCGAGCTTGCCGAGTTCGTCGAAGGCGAGCTGGAAAGCAACCCGTTGCTCGAGCGTGACGACAGGGGTGATTCGTCCGAATCACTTCGCGAAGAGGGTCAGGGCGAGCCGCGCGAGCTGGAACTCGCCGCACCCTCTGCCGACGCCAATGATTCAATGGACGCCGATGCCGACATGATGCACGGCGATGATTCCAAGTCTGACCTGTCGGGTGTTGAGGGTGTGGAAGGCGGCGCCGCCATGGGTGCGAGCTCGAGCTCGACCTATTCGTCCGGCACTGGGGCGCGTGGTCCCGCCAGTGAGGATTACGACGCCATCGCCAATTCGTCCCGCGACATCTCGCTGGCCGAACATCTGCACGAACAGCTTTCCATGGTCACTGGCGATCCCGTTGACCGCCTGATCGGCGCTCACTTGATCGATCTGGCCGATGATGACGGCTATATGCGCTCGGATCTCGACGAGATCGCGCAGCAATTGGGCGTCGAACGGGCTCGCGTGGAAGCGGTCCTGTCGATGACCCAGACTTTTGACCCGGCCGGTGTCATGGCGCGCGACCTGCCGGAATGCCTGGCCCTGCAGCTCAAGGACAAGAACCGGCTCGATCCCGCCATGGCCGCTCTGATCGACAATCTCGAGCGCCTGGCCAAGCATGATTACCCGGCCCTGAAATCCCTGTGCGGCGTCGATAATGATGATCTCGACGAAATGATCGCGGAAATCCGCAATCTGACGCCCAAGCCCGGACATGCCTTCGGCAGTGATTCGACCCGTGCGGTTTCCCCAGATGTCTTCATTCGCCAATCGCCGGACGGCAGCTGGCAGGTCGAGCTGAATTCCGAAACCCTGCCGCGCGTGCTGGTGAATAACAGCTATTTCAACGAAATCTCTGCGGTTGCGAAATCCGAAACCGACAAGACTTTCATCACGGAATGCTCCCAGAACGCCTCCTGGCTGGTCAAAAGCCTCGACCAGCGCGCCCGGACCATTCTCAAGGTCGCCAGCGAAATCGTGCGCCAGCAGGACATGTTCCTGGCCCATGGCGTCGCCTATTTGCGCCCGCTGAACCTGAAAACCGTCGCCGACGCGATCGGCATGCACGAGTCCACCGTGAGCCGGGTGACCTCGAACAAGTATGTCGCCACACCGCGCGGCATGTTCGAACTGAAATATTTCTTCACCTCGGCCATTCCGTCCGCCGGCGGCGGGGAAGCCCACTCCGCCGAGGCTGTCCGGCACCGGATCAAGACGATGATCGGTCAGGAATCCGCAAGCGATGTGCTGTCGGATGACAGTCTCGTCGAACAATTGCGTGATGAAGGGATTGAAATAGCCCGCCGGACTGTGGCCAAATACCGGGAGGCGCTCAACATCCCCTCCTCGGTCCAGCGCCGTCGTATGCTGAAACGTGCTGGCTAGGGATCGCTTGTTGGAGCGCCCCGGTGGAAACCCTCCGCCGAATACGCGGTCCGTTGGCATCTGGAGAACAGTCATTGACTCCCCCTGCGGCCCGCGACTAGGTTCCGCCCGCTTTCCGAGAAGAGGCGGAACTGCACGTCAACGCCTCACGTGCCGGTGAATGGCCGGCGGGAAGGAGCGCATGCATATACAAGTGGTCAGCAAAGGCATCGACGTCAGCGGCGCGCTGCGAGAACAGATCCTCGGGCGCGTGCAAGACGGCGTAGCCAAATACTTCAACCGTCCCGGTGAAGCTTATGTATCGATATCACGCGAGGGCATCGGCTTTCGCGTGGACTGTTCGGTGCATTTGCCATCGGGAGTGATGCTGCAGGCTCACGGCCAAGCCGGTGACGCCTACAAGGCAGCGGAAGAAACCATGGAGCGCCTGGAGAAGCGCCTCCGCCGCTACAAGCGGAAACTGAAGAACCACCATCACGACAACAAGGCCGAGCTTCCGGCCGAAAGTCTTCCCATTGTCGTTCTCAAGGGCATGCGCGACAGCCATGCTGATGATGATGACCTTGATGAGGACGACACCAGTGGTGCACCGCTCAATGGTGCGCCTGAACCGATCGTCATCGCGGAGCAGGCCGGAGAAGTCCGGACCCTGACCGTGGGCATGGCCTCGCTGGAACTGGATGCGGCGGATTCGCCCTTCCTGATGTTTCGCAATGCAGCCCATGGCGGTCTCAACATCGTCTACCGGCGACCGGACGGCCATATCGGATGGCTCAACCCGGCGCGGGAAGATCGCTCAGAGCCAGCCTAGAAGCGAGCAGTCGTAAAATGGCGTTATCAGACTTGATCCCCAATGCGGGAGTCAGCATCGATTTGGGCGCGTCCAGCCGGAAACAGGCCCTCCAGGCCATGTCTGAACTGGCCGCCGATCTGACCGGGCAAGCCGCCCGCACGATATACGATGCCGTCCTCCAGCGGGAACGCCTCGGCTCGACCGGAGTCGGACAGGGCGTCGCCATCCCCCATGCTCGCCTGAGCGGCATGGATGAGGTGGTTGGCGTCTTCGCCCGACTCCGTACGCCGGTTGATTTCGAGTCGATCGACGGACGCCCGGCCGATCTGGTTTTCATGTTGCTTGCACCTGAAAACGCCGGCGCCGAACACCTCAAGGCGCTGGCCCGGGTTTCACGCCTGCTGCGCCGCGAAGATGTGCGCCAGAGACTGCGCGCGGCCCCCAATTCCGACGCCGTCCACGCTGTCCTGGCCGGCGAGCCGGCCTCCGACGCGGCCTGACCGGACCACTCCCCGGCCGTCACATCCTCGCCTTCAGCCTGAACAATTTGCTCATGCAGCGTTCAGCCGGACCGTGATGTTCTGACGATCCTTATTGTCAGGAGTCCGGACATGCTGCGTGTCTGTCTTTTGGCTGGGCTGGTTGCCTTTTCCGGCACCGACAGCCTGGCCTGGAGCCAATCCCAAACACCGCCCCCCAGCTTGCGGGAACTCGCCGAGAGCGGCGATCCTGAAGCGGCGTTTGATTATGGCTATGATCTCACCTTCCCGGAAAGCGGCGAACCGGACACCGTCACCGGTCGGTACTGGCTCATACAGGCCGCCAATGAGGGCTACGCCCCCGCCAATGCCATTCTGGGCGTGATCTATCGCGACGGCTTCGGCGTCGACCCTGACATCGACCGGGCCCGCGCTTTCCTCGAGCTGGCCTGGTCGGCACAGGATGCCATTGCCGGGCACGAACTGGCCGAACTGCTTCTCTATGACTTCCCGGATGAACGCGCCGCCGCGATCGAGATCCTCGAAAACCTTCTGGGCGATGTCGATATCGGCCCGGTCGCCAGCCTCACCCTGGCGGAGAGCCTGATGTTTGAGGGTTCTACGGAAACCGAATTCGCCCGTGCGGTCACGCTGGCTCGCGACGCTCTGGACCGCGACCCGGACGTTGCACGCGCGCACTATATCCTCGGGATCGGCGCCGCCGAAGGCTATGCCGGCCCGATTGACCAGGCCGGGGCACGACGCGCCTGGAACGCCGGGGCGGACGCGTCCGACAGTCTCGCCCTGATTGCCCTGGCCGAGACCTGGCTTGACGACGGGTGGGGCATCCCCGACCCGGTCCAGGCCTATTTTCTCTACACAGTGGCGGCCGACCTCGGCGACAGCGATGCTGCCGACGCCGCCGAGACCCTTGGCAGAACGCTTGACGCGGACGGTCGGGCTGATGCCGAGGGCCGCCGTGCCGCGTGGGAACGCCGGCTGGGCTGGACCGCCTTGCCCGACTAGGCCGGATTGACGCTCTCGCACGCTGTGGTGATAGTCAGGCAAATCACAGCCGGGAGATAGCATGTTCCACCCCGTCCGCACCGCCACCGCGAGTGCCGGTCTCGCAATCCTGACCTGCCTTCTGCCCCCCGTGGCCGGCGCACAGGGCACACAGGACGCTGCGCAGGCCGTAGCACCGGCAGAAGCGCCAAACGCCGAAGACGCTTACAGCGCCATTATCAGCGACTATCAGGCGCTGTTGGAGCAGGATCCGGTCGCCCCGGAGGCGGCGGCCCGAATCCGCGGGCGCACGGCGGTACTTGCCGATACCGGATACGGGCCCGCCCTGAACCTGCTTGCGGTCATGACCGAGGATGGTTTGGCCCAGCCAGCCAATCCTGAAGCCGCTTACGCGCTGTTCCGGCTGGCGGCGCAAACAGGCAGTGTCGATGCCCGACTGAACATGGCGCTCCGCGATCTGTGGAGCCTTGATCCTGCCCGTGTGAGCGAGGGCCGCTCAACACTCGAAGACCTGGTGGTCCAACCGGACCTGCCGGACGGGTTTGGCGCCATCCTGACCGGCTATCGAGGCTGGGCCGATATGCACCGGCCCGATCTGGACACACCGCCCGACCCTGAAACCACGCGGGCGCGCCTCGAAACCGGCCTCGCCGCCGATCCGGACAATGGCTGGTTCAACTGGGCGATGGCGGACTGGTTGAGCGACACGCCGGCCGGGCTCCAGGATCGTGCCGCCATACTCGACCACTACCAGCGCGCGGCGCTGTCGGGCCAGGGACGACCGGCGTGGATTGCCGGCATGATGCACCTCAATGGCGACGGCACGCCGCAGGACGCGCAGGAGGCCTTTCGCTGGATCAATCTCGCAGCGATCGCCGGATTGGATGACGGCGTGATCTCGCTGGCGGTCATGCACGCTGTCGGACAGGGCACGCCGGTTGATGCCGAACGCGCCCGTGCGCTCTATACCGAAGTCGCCCGCCGCGGAAACGCGCATGCGCTTCGAGGCCTCGGCTTCATGCTGATCCATGGCGAAGGTGGCCCGGCCGATCCGCCCTATGGCGTCGCGCTGGCACAGTTGGCAGCGGAGTCCGGCGATGAGCTGGCCATCCAGCTGCTTGACCAATTGCGCCCGCACATCCCGGATGAACCCTCATGGCATGATCAGGTTTCCGGTGCCCGGGCCGGATTCCTGCGCGAAACCGGTCTGAGTCCTGACGCGCTCTATGGCGCCCAGACAGAGACCTCCGCAGCCCCGGTCTTCATGAGCGATCCCGGTCAGACTGCCGCACGCACCGAATAAGAAAAAACCCCGCCGGGACCCGGCGGGGTTTGATCTTGGTGGAGCCAGACGGAATCGAACCGACGACCTCTTGCATGCCATGCAAGCGCTCTCCCAACTGAGCTATGGCCCCGAAACTCGGGTCACCGTGGGCGTTTGGGAACATGCCCTCGGCGAGAGGCGCGGAACCTAGTCCCGGTTTTCACCGGGATCAAGCCTCTTTTGCGCGGCAAATGCAGCGCCTCTGCGAAGGCCTAGAGATCCTCGTCTTTCTCGATGTTGAAGTCGCCGAGATCGTCATCATCCTCATCATCGATCAGGACGCCCGTTTCATCGTCATCATCATCATCGTCATCATCAACGCGATCTTCGCTGAACCCGTCCGGCAGGTCGTCGCTCAGGCCTGATGCGTCGTCATCATCATCGTCATCATCCGAGCTGGACAAGGCCGCTTCCGAGTCGACTTCCGGCGTATCATCCGTCTCGTCGCCATAGCCGTCATCCTCTTCGGTCGAGGCCGGCTTCTTCGGCGCCTCTTCCTCGTCGTCAGCCTCGAGTTTGGCCTTCAGACGCGGGTCTTCGCGCTCCGGGTCGAACTCGGTCTCACACTTCGGACATCGGGCCGGACGGCGACCGAGATCGTAGAATTTCGCGCTGCAGCTGGGGCACGCGCGCTTGCTTCCCAATTCAGGCTTGGCCATGGCATCCCTACATAACCAGTTTTCATTTTCGGCGGGACCCGTTGCCACGATCACCGCGCTCTGTCAAAACCTCATCGCCGTATGTCACCTCAAACCTTGCCAATCCGTTGATGACCCCATCCTTGATGCGCCGTGAAGGCGCCATGCGAGCTCTGCCCGCATCCGCCCTGTCCGGTTCCATCAAGGCCCCGGGAGACAAGTCGATTTCCCATCGCGCCTTCATTCTCGGTGGGCTCGCGAACGGCGTGACCGAGGTCAGCGGCCTGCTGGAAAGTGACGATGTCATAAATTCCGGGAAAGCTGCAGCTGCCCTTGGCGCGACGGTCGAACATCTCGGACCGGGGCAGTGGCGGATCACCGGAACCGGTGGCCGATTCTCCAATCCGGAGGCGCCGCTCGACTTCGGCAATGCCGGAACCGGAGTGCGTCTGATGATGGGCGCCGTGGCGGGCACCGGCGCCAGTGCGGATTTTGTCGGCGATGAAAGCCTCTCCTCGCGACCGATGCGGCGGGTCACCGATCCGCTCGGTGAAATGGGCGCGCGCTTCACGACCACGGATGGCCGCCTGCCCGCGCATCTGGAAGCGGGACCCCTCACCGGCATTGCATACACGCCACCGATCGCCTCGGCCCAGGTGAAGTCGGCAGTCCTGCTCGCCGCGCTTGGCGCCAACGGCACCACGGTTGTGCACGAGCCCCAGATCACCCGCGATCATACCGAGACCATGCTGAAAGCCTTCGGTGTGTCCCTGTCGGTCAAACGCGATGGCCCGTCGGCGACCATAACCCTTGCCGGCCCGCAGACCCTGACCGCCTGCCCGGTTGACGTTCCGGGCGATCCCTCCTCCTCGGCCTTCGCCATGGTCGCGGCGCTGATCGTCCCCGGATCGGACATCACCCTCACCGGCGTCATGGACAATCCGGCCCGTACCGGGCTGATCGACACGCTCCGGGAAATGGGGGCCGATATCACCCTGACACCGGGCCCGGAAATGGCTGGCGAGAAGACGATGCATATCCGCGTGCGCCACACGCAGCTGCGCGGCATCACCGTCCCGGCCGAACGCGCGCCGTCCATGATCGATGAATACCCGGTTCTGTGCGTTGCCGCGGCCTATGCCGAAGGTGTCACCCACATGCCGGGCCTGGAGGAATTGCGGGCCAAGGAAAGCGACCGGCTGGCCGGCAGCGCCGCCCTGCTGCGCGCCAATGGCGTCCCGGTCGAGGAGGGCGTGGACAGTCTTGTCGTCACAGGAATGGGTGTTGGCGGCGTCCCCGGTGGCGGCGAGACCCTGACCCATCATGATCACCGGCTTGCCATGAGCGGCCTCGTCATCGGGCTTGGCGCCGTCTCGGCCGCGCGGGTGGATGACATCGCCATGATCGCCACGTCCTATCCGGACTTCTTCGACGACATCGCCGCCCTCGGCGGGGTATTGGAGCCGCTGCCATGATCATCGCGGTCGACGGCCCCCTGGCGTCCGGCAAGGGTACGATTGCCCGGGCCCTGGCGGCGCATTTCGACCTGCCCTATCTCGATACCGGCTCTCTCTACCGGGCCACGGGCGTCGCGGTTCTCGATGCCGGCATCGACCCGACCGACGCAGCCGCCTGCGCCCGCGCGGCGCGGACGCTGGACCTGACCGGAATAGACGAGACCCGTATCCGCACTGCAGAGGCCGGCGCCATGGCCTCGCGCGTTGCGGCCCTGCCAGCCGTTCGAAAGGCGCTCTACGAGCTTCAGCGCGACTTCGCGACCCAGCCGGGGGGCGCCATCCTCGACGGCCGCGATATCGGCACGGTCATCTGTCCCGATGCGGATGTGAAGCTCTACATCACCGCCGCCACCGAAACCCGTGCGCGGCGGCGCTGGTCGGAATTGGCGGCACGCGGCGAAACGATCACCTATGAGGATATGCTCGCCCAGACCCGGGAACGAGACCTCCGCGATGCCGAACGTGCCGACGCGCCCATGCGTCCGGCCGAAGACGCGACCTTGCTAGACACGTCATCCTTGAGTATAGACGCGGCCGTTACCGACGCTGTCGCGATTGTGGAAAAACGCCAAAAGGCGTGATCCTGTCGACAGCAAGGTGGCAGATAGCCGGGCGTTCAGACGACGGATTGCCGTGACCGAATTGCGTCGCGGACCCGTTTCGGCCGCCCACATTGTTTTAATTCCAACCGGCCGAACCCGGCCAAGCGGCGAGACGCATAGAAAATCCGGATCTCGCTGCCTCGGAGCAACCCTTTAACATGTCTACAGAAACTCTTACCCCGTCGACTGATGATTTCGCCGCCATGCTGGAAGCCAGCCTGGCCGGACGCGATCTGGCTGAAGGCCAGGTCATCAAAGGCACCGTTACCGCTGTCGAAAATGGCGATGTCGTTGTCGATGTTGGCCTCAAGACCGAAGGTCGCATCCCGCTTCGCGAATTCACCGGCCCGGGCTCTGACGCCCCGAAAGTCGGCGACGATGTCGAAGTTTATCTCGAGCGTATCGAAAACGCCCTCGGCGACGCCATCCTCTCGCGCGACAAGGCTCGCCGCGAAGAGAGCTGGGACCGCCTCGAGAAGTCCTTCGACAAGAAAGAGCCGGTCAACGGCGCTATCGTTGGCCGCGTCAAGGGTGGCTTCACTGTGGATCTGGGTGGCGCTTCCGCCTTCCTGCCGGGCTCCCAGGTTGATATCCGTCCGGTCCGCGATGTCGGCCCGCTGATGAACCAGGAACAGCCGTTCGCGATCCTGAAAATGGACCGTCCGCGCGGCAATATCGTGGTCTCGCGCCGCGCCGTTCTGGAAGAAAGCCGTGCCGAGCAGCGCGCTGAACTCGTCGGCCAGCTGGCCGAGGGCGAAGCCCGTGACGGCGTCGTCAAGAACATCACCGATTACGGTGCATTCGTTGACCTCGGCGGCATTGACGGCCTGCTGCACGTCACTGACATGTCGTGGAGCCGTGTCGGCCACCCGTCTGAAGTGGTGGAAGTCGGCCAGACGGTCAAAGTCCAGATCATCAAGATCAACAAGGAAACCCAGCGCATCTCGCTCGGCATGAAGCAACTCATGTCCGATCCGTGGGAAGGCGTTGCCGCGAAATACCCGGTGGGTGCCACCTTCGAAGGTCGCGTCACCAATATCGCGGAATACGGTGCTTTCGTTGAACTGGAAGAGGGCGTTGAAGGCCTCGTCCACGTTTCCGAAATGTCCTGGACCAAGAAGAACGTCCACCCGGGCAAGATCCTGTCGACCTCCCAGGAAGTCCAGGTCATGGTCCTCGATGTCGACGCCGACAAGCGCCGCATCTCCCTGGGCGTCAAGCAGACCCAGCGCAATCCGTGGGAAGTGTTCGCCGAGAACTATCCGTCCGGTACCGCCATCAAGGGCGAGATCAAGAACATCACCGAATTCGGTCTGTTCGTTGGCCTCGACGGCGACATCGACGGCATGGTCCACCTCTCCGACATCTCCTGGGATCAGTCGGGCGAGCAGGCCATCGAAGCCTTCAAGAAGGGCGACATGGTCGACGCGAAAGTCCTCGATGTGGACGTCGAGAAGGAACGCGTTTCCCTCGGCATCAAGCAGCTGGCCGGTGACCCGATGGATAGCTCCGGCGTCGGCCGTGGCGACACTGTCACCTGCACCGTCACCGAAGTGACCTCGGGTGGTATCGAAGTCGCCTTCGGCGATGACAGCCCGGTCAAGGCCTTCATCCGCAAGTCCGACCTCTCCCGCGATCGCGGCGAGCAGCGTCCGGAACGCTTTGCCGTCGGTGACAAGGTTGATGCCCGCATCACCAATATCGACAAGGCCACGCGTCGCATCTCGCTCTCCATCAAGGCGCTCGAGATCTCCGAAGAGCGTGAAGCGGTCGAGCAGTATGGTTCCTCGGATGCCGGCGCTTCGCTGGGTGACATCCTCGGCGCCGCAATGCGCGAGAACACCGAAAACAAGGACGACTGATCCAGCGTCTTTCCCGCAAGGGACATGAAGAACGGCCGGGGCTCATGCTCCGGCCGTTTTTTTTTGACCAATTTTGCGTGTGTGGATTGACGCGGCGGGCGCCAGACGTAAGGATTAGGCATTCACACGCGGAGGGTTAGCATGATCAAGTCCGAATTGATCGACAAACTGGCCGAGGCCAATCCCCATCTCTATCACCGGGATGTCGAGCGCGTCGTGAATACCATTCTTGACGGGATCACTGATGCCCTGGCCGAAGGTGACCGTGTCGAGCTCCGCGGTTTTGGTGCCTTCTCCGTCCGCCACCGGCCCTCCCGGGTCGGTCGCAATCCGCGCACCGGCGAGAGTGTTGCCGTGAAGGAGAAGCATGTGCCCTTCTTCAAGACCGGCAAGGAATTGCGCGAACGCGTCGATGCCTCGCGCGAGACCAATCCGGAAATCGCCTGAGCTGCAAGGCGGTCCCGCGCCTCTTATTGAACCCCTTTACGTCGACTTAACGCGCTGCGGCGACACTCGCCGCAATGATTGCGTCATCCGTGTCCTCCGCTGTCTCGACCCCGGCCATCGCCAGGGTCGCCAGACCGATTGCGACCGAGCAGACCAATCGGCTCGCCAGCTGCGGGTCGTGCGGGAGTTCGGCGTGTGGCGGCTGTGAGGGCGCGTCGAAGGCCAAGGGCGCCGAACAGCTTTCTGACGAAGAACGCAAGCAGGTCGATGCGCTCAAGGCGCGCGACCGCGAAGTTCGCGCCCATGAACGGGCGCACCAGGCCGCCGGCGGCCAGTATGCCGGTGCCGCCAGCTACACCTTCCAGAAGGGCCCGGACGGGCGCTCCTACGCGGTCGGCGGCGAAGTCCCGATTGATGCAGGCGAGATAAAGGGCGACCCGCAGGCCACCATCGAGAAGATGCAACAGGTCAAGGCGGCCGCCCTGGCGCCTGCCGAGCCCTCGGGTCAGGACCGGAAAGTCGCGGCCCTGGCGGACGCCAAGATTGCCCAGGCGCGCGCCGAGCTCAATCGCCGGCAGGGCGAAGACGGCGATGAGGGCGAGGCCGCAGCGCCTGGGGAGAAGCTGCAGCCTTCGCTGAACCAGCAGATCGCGGAGATGCGAAACGCCGACACCTCATCGGACCCGTCGACACCATCGGCATCGGTCTCGACGGTGCCGAATGACCTCACCGCCTATGCGGCCAATGCCTATCGGCATCAGGCATCGGCCCTGCCCGTCGCGGCGGCCTGAACCGCCTCTTGAGCCTTCAGACCTTGCGGTTCCAGTCCGCATGACCGTCCAGCCAGTTAAAGCGCCGGACCATCCAGCCCAACCAGTCATGGCGCCCTGAATGCCGCGGAATGGTCGCGCTCACGCGCTGTGGCTCGGTGGTTTCAATCATCAATTCAACCAATGTCATGGCCGCCTCCTGTTCAAGCGATGACTTGATATAGGTCAGCCAACGTGGCACTGACCAAGCTGTTCTCAAGGGTCTGCCATAAGTGGTATTAATGGATAGAGCGCCCCAGCTTCCACCGGTCAACGCCATCCGCGTCTTCGAAACCGCGGCCCGTCTGGGCAATTTCACCCGCACCGGTGAAGCCCTCGGCATGACCCAGGCGGCGGTGAGCTATCAGATCAAACTGCTCGAAGACCGGCTCGGATTTTCCCTGTTCGAGCGCAAGGCACGCCATGTCGAGCTGACCGCGCGCGGCGAACGCCTCGCTAGCGGCACGTCCGAGGCCTTCCGCCTGCTGGAACGCACCTTCCGCGATGTCCGCGAGGATCGTGAAAGCGTGCTTTCGCTGACGGCCCTGCCGACCTTCTGTTCGAACTGGCTGGTCCCGCGGCTCGGCGCTTTCCAGCTGGATAATCCCGGCCTCGCCGTGCGCATCGACAGTCGTGCCGACATGGTCGACATCAAGGCCGGCGAGGCCGATATCGGCATCCGGATCGGCAAGGGTCAGTGGCCAGGGCTGGAAGCGCGACGCCTGTTCGGTGACACGACGGCGCCGCTGGTCTCGCGCGCAGCGGCGGAGCGCTTTGGCCCGTTCAACACCCCGAACGACTTGCTCAGGCTGCGCCTCTTTGGGCCAATCAGCTGGTGGCGCGACTGGATTGAACAGGCCGGTGGCGATCCGTCCCGTCTGCCCGACCGCCCCGCGCTCGAACTCGAGACCCAGACCATGGAGGTCTCCGCCGCCATCGCCTCAGGCGACGCCGCGGTCATGGTCACGCCGATCTATTTCGCCGAACAGATCGCCTCGGGCGCCCTTATCGAGCCCTTCGTGACGGAGCTCGATCATGGCGACGGCCACTACATGGTGTTCGACCCGACCCGCGCGAATGAGCCCAAGATCAAGGCCTTCATCGCCTGGATGCTGTTCCAGCCCATGGCGTTTTGCCTCAATCGGCAGGAGCCGGCTTTCCCTGAGGCGGGGACTGCGGTGAGCAAGGGCTAATATTCGTGGAGACTGCCGACCACGTCCTGATGATCGCGCGTAGCGCTCGAAAATTGACATGAGGACGGCCATTTCAGGCTGCAGCACCTTCCTTCATCAAAGACTTCCCCCACTGCGCTGAAACCGCTAACGCTCAGCCCATGACCGACATCAAATTCTGCGGATTGAAGACCGGACGGGATATTGCGGCGGCCGAGACGGCCGGCGCGCGCTGGACGGGGTATGTGATTTTTCCCAAAAGCCCGCGCCATGTCTCGCCGACGCTGGCCGGCGAGTTGTGTCACCTGACCCGATCGAGCGAGACCGTGGCCGTAACCGTCAATCCGGATGATGACTTGCTGGCGCAGATCCGTGACGCCATGCGACCGGACTGGATCCAGCTGCACGGGTCCGAGAGCCCACAACGTGTCGTGCAGGCCCGGGCCTATGCAAAACGGGGCATTATCAAGGCCTTGCCGGTAGCTGAGGCCAGCGATCTTGCCGCCGCCAGGCCCTATGATCGCATCGCCGACATGCTGCTTTTTGACGCCAAACCGCCGGCCGGCGCCGATCGACCCGGCGGGCTGGGTCATGGCTATGACTATTCTTTGCTGAAATCTCTGCAGATTTCCGTGCCCTGGCTCTTGTCCGGCGGGCTTGATGACACCAATGTCTGCGCCGCTGTCACGGCTGCCGGAGCCAAGGCGGTGGATGTGTCTTCCGGTATCGAAAGCGCACCCGGCATCAAGGATGCGGGTCGCCTTGCCGGCTTCGCAGCTGCTCTCGCAGCCTGCTGAGCCCCACCCCAGCGCACAAGGAGCGTGCCATGAGCGAAACCGCCTCTGCCGACACACGACCGAATGCGCTTTCGGCCTGGCCGGATGTGGATGGCCGCTTTGGCGATTTCGGTGGCCGCTTCGTCGCCGAAACCCTGATGCCGAACATTCTCGAACTTGAAAAAGCCTATGGGGCGGCCAAGTCGGACCCCGGCTTCAAGGCCGAGATGGACCTCTTCCTCAAGGACTATGTCGGCAAGCCGAGCCCGATCTATTTCGCCGAACGCCTGACCGAGAATTTTGGCGGCGCGAAGATCTGGCTCAAGCGCGACGAGCTCAACCATACCGGCAGCCACAAGATCAATAATTGCCTCGGCCAGGTCCTCCTGGCCAAGCGCATGGGCAAGACGCGCATCATCGCCGAGACCGGCGCCGGCCAGCATGGCGTGGCGACCGCGACCGTGGCGGCGCGTTTCGGCATTCCCTGTACTGTCTTCATGGGCGCCACCGATGTCGAGCGTCAGGCCCCGAATGTCTTCCGCATGAAACTGCTGGGCGCCGAGGTAATCCCGGTGACCTCCGGCACGGGCACACTCAAGGACGCGATGAATGAGGCGCTGCGGGACTGGGTCACCAATGTGTCCGACACCTTCTATGTGATCGGCACAGTCGCCGGACCGCACCCCTATCCGGCCATGGTCCGCGACTTCCAGTCCATCATCGGACGCGAGGCCCGGGCCCAGATGATGGACCGGCTGGGCCGCCTGCCCGATGCCTGCGTCGCCTGTATCGGTGGCGGCTCGAACGCGATGGGCCTCTTCCATCCCTTCATCGAGGATGAGGAGGTTCGCCTGATCGGCGTCGAGGCCGCCGGCCATGGCGTTGAGACCGGCAAGCATGCCGCCTCCCTGAAAGGCGGACGCCCCGGCATCCTGCACGGCAACAAGACCTATCTCCTGCAGGATGATGACGGGCAGATCATCGACGCCCACTCCATCTCGGCCGGTCTCGACTATCCCGGCATCGGCCCGGAGCACGCCTTCCTGCACGACATGAAGCGCGCCGAATATGTCTCCGCCACCGATGAGGAGGCGATGGAAATGTTCCAGCTCTGCACCAAGCTGGAAGGGATCATCCCGGCCCTGGAACCCGCCCACGCCCTCGCCCGCGTCCGCGATCTCGCGCACGAGCTCGGCCCGGACGGCATCATCCTGATGAATATGTGCGGCCGCGGCGACAAGGACGTCCCGCAAGTTGCACGAATGCTGGGGGTGGAGTTGTAGTTTAGCGTTTCTCCCGGCAGCGCACTTGATTGTAATGACAATTGTAGTTACAATCATCCATGTTCGAATGGGATTCAGCGAAGAACGCGGCGAATATCGCCAAGCACAAGCTGAGCTTCGAGGAAGCCATCCAGGCTTTTGACGGACCGGTCTTCACAATCGTCGATGACCGAATGGACTATGGCGAACTTCGCGAAGTATCGATTGGCCTCATCAAAAGCCGCGCTATCGTCGCCATTGTCCATACCGACCGGCAGGGCCGCACTCGCCTCATTTCGGCAAGGCGGGCCAACAAGAAAGAAAGGGCGCTCTATCATGGCCACTATCCGAAAGAAGCTCAGTGACATCCATGTCTCCGAAGCACGGATCGCCGAGATTGAGAACATGCCGGACGAGGATATCGACTATTCCGACATTCCCGAGTTGGACGAGGCCTGGTTCGCCAAAGCCGAACTCCGCATGCCAGCTGCAAAGAAACAGATCACCTTGCGCCTTGACGACGACATCATTGCCTTCTTCAAGGAGAGCGGAAAAGGCTATCAGACGCGCATGAATGCCGTGCTGCGGGCCTTTGTGGATGCGAAGAAGAAACGGGCTTGAGTTTGCTCATATCCAACCTCTTGGCAACCGTCCGCGGTCGAACTGATCACGCGGCGCAACCGCATCCGATCAGCCGAGGGGGCACGCCTTGATAGCAACATTACTTTTGACTTCGGCGCTCTGGCTACAGGACAACGCCTGGACTGACCCTAGCAACATTTTTGGCGGATACTTGCGGGCTCCGGACAACGGAATGAACCCTCCGTATGACACGCAAGCTGAAACACTGTCAGGCTTCCATTTCGACACATTGTATTATCCCCGCACCCAAGCGGCGTCCGTCATGGATTTTCACCGGCAAGCCCTCCAAGATGAAGGCTGGACTATCAACGAAACCTCGAGAAATCGGACCCTTGCGACACGCAACTCTACATCCGGAATCTGCGAAGAAGTGTTTCAGGCGACCGGACACGCCCAATCCGACGGCACCGTTTTTTCCTATACACTTTATCGCTCCTCAACCTGCCCGACCTTCCAACCTTTGACGGGACAAGAATGACCAACCGCCTCACCACCCGTTTCGCGGAGCTGTCCGCCTATAATCGTGCCGGATTTGTCGCCTATATGATGGCCGGCGATGGCGACAGCCAGGGCTTGCTGAATGCGCTGCCCGCTGCCGGGGCCGATGTCATCGAGCTGGGCATGCCCTTTACCGACCCGATGGCAGATGGCCCGTCCATCCAGGCCTCGGCGCTGCGGGCGCTGGACGCCGGGATGACGCTGAAGGGAACGCTCGCCCAGGCCACCGAATTCCGCAAGCGGGACAAGGACACGCCGCTGGTCCTGATGGGCTATGCCAATCCGATCTTCTCGATGGGCTGGGAGACCTTCGCCAAGGCCGCTGCCAAGGCCGGTGTGGACGGGCTGATCTGTGTCGACATCCCGCCGGAAGAAGACAATGAGCTGCGCACGGCGCTG
This sequence comes from uncultured Maricaulis sp., assembly GCF_905480005.1. Classification (GTDB taxonomy): domain Bacteria; phylum Pseudomonadota; class Alphaproteobacteria; order Caulobacterales; family Maricaulaceae; genus Maricaulis. Next base: position 18,327 of record NZ_CAJQOO010000005.1, on the reverse strand, counting down.
ACCAAGCAGGGCATAGCCCTGATCCGCCTGGCCACCCCGACCACCGATGATGACCGTCTGGCCACTGTGGTCGCAAATACGGCGGGCTTCGTTTATTACGTCTCCACGACAGGGGTGACCGGGGCCGGAACCGGCGTGGTCACCGAGGTTGGCGCCGCTGTCGACCGGGTCAAGGCCGCGTCCGGCCTGCCAGTTGCGGTGGGATTTGGCGTTCGCGAGCCTGAGCAGGCTGAAGCGATCGCCAAGCGGGCCGACGCTGTCGTGGTCGGATCGGCCATTGTCGACGCCATGCATGAGGGCGGTGTCGACGGGGCAACCGGCCTGGTGAAACGACTGGCCTCGGCGGTGCATACCGCCCGAAGCCGGAAAAACTAGACCTTCGGGTCAAGGGACAGGCCTTCGGGCTGCAGAGTACGGAAGACACGATGACCGAGAAGTCGAACGGATTGAACTGGCTGTCGAAAATCACGCCGCCGGGCATGTCGAAAATCTTTTCCAAGCGCGACACGCCGGACAATCTCTGGGTCAAATGCCCGATCTCCAAGGAGATGGTCTTCCACAAGGATCTGGAAGCGGGGATGTTTGTGACCCCGGCCGGTCACCATATGCGGATCACCCCGGCCTATCGTTTCCAGTTCACCTTTGACGGCGACTACACCGAGGTCGACACGCCGGAAGTGGCCAAGGACCCGCTCAAATTCCGCGACGACAAGCCTTATACGACCCGTCTGGCCGCAGCCCGCAAGAAGACCGGGCGCGATGATTCCATGGCGATCGCGCACGGCCAGATCGGCGGGCTCGATGCGGTCGCCCTGGTCCAGAATTTCGCCTTCATGGGCGGCTCGCTCGGCATGGCAGCCGGCGAGAGCTTCATCAAGGCGGCCGAACTTGCCCTGTCGCGCAAGGCGCCCCTCATCGTCTTCACCGCCGCCGGCGGTGCGCGCATGCAGGAAGGCGCCCTGTCGCTGATGCAGATGCCGCGCACCACGCTGGCCGTCGACATGCTGCGCGAAGCCGGCCTGCCCTATATCGTGGTCCTGACCGATCCGACCACGGGCGGCGTGACCGCGTCCTACGCCATGCTGGGTGATGTCCATATTGCCGAGCCGGGCGCCCTGATCGGTTTCGCCGGTCCGCGCGTGATCGAGCAGACCATTCGCGAAAAACTGCCGGAAGGATTCCAGCGCGCCGAATACCTGCTGGAAAAGGGCATGGTCGACAAAGTCGTGCATCGCTCCGACATTCCCGCTACACTGGCCCGGATGTTGAGGGTCATGATGAAAAAGCCCGGCACCTCCATGCCAGCCTCCCTCACCCCGCCGCCGCCTGATCATGTGGTGACCGACGGGGGGAGCCATTAGCACGCGTCGACAAGCCCTCGACGACGCGCTGGCGCGCCTTGCGCGCCTGCACCCCCGGAAAATTGATCTCTCCCTGGGCCGCCTTCAGCGGTTGCTGGCCGCACTCGGCTCACCGCAGGACAGCCTGCCGCCGACCATCCATGTCGCCGGGACCAATGGCAAAGGCTCGATTTGCGCCTTCCTGGCCGAAATGGCCCGCGCCAAGGGCGAGCGCGTCCATATCTATACCTCACCCCATCTGGTCAATTTCAACGAGCGTATCCTGCTCGATTCCAGACCGGTGGATGACCGCACGCTGATCGAGGCCTTCGCCCGTTGCGAAGCCGCCAATTTCGGCGAGCCCATAACCTTCTTCGAGATCACAACCGCGGCCGCCTTCCTGCTCTTCTCGGAACACCCCGCCGACCGGCTCATTCTTGAAGTCGGCATGGGCGGACGGCTGGACGCGACCAATGTCATTGCCAAGCCGGCGCTCAGCGTGATCACGCCGGTCAGCCTCGACCATCAGGAATTCCTGGGCGACGAGCTCGCCGACATTGCCCGCATCAAGGCCGGCATCTGCAAGTTCGGTATTCCGGCCGTGGTCGCCAGCCAGGGCGATGTCGCCGAAGCCGCCATCCTCGACGAGGCCCAGAAGGTCGGCGCGCCGACCTATGTCTGGGGCCGCGACTACAATGCCTACATGCAGCACGGACGGCTGGTCTTCGAGAATGAGACCCAGGTCTGGGATTTGCCGGCGCCGGGCCTGCTCGGCCCGCACCAGATCCTCAATGCCGGCGCCGCCGCGGCCTGTGCTGCTGTGCTGCAATGGCCCGAGGAAGCCGTCGCCAAGGGGATTGGCGATGCGCGCTGGCCCGGACGACTGCAACGCGTCTCGACCGGCCCGATCGGCGATATCGCCCGTACCGTCGAGGCCGAGCTCTGGCTCGACAGCGGTCACAATGAGGCGGCAGCCAAGGCCCTCTCCCACGCCCTTGCCGACATGGATGAGCGCGAGGACCGGCCGCTGGTCATCATTGCCGGCTTCACCCCGGGCAAGGATGTCCAGGCCTGGTGCAGCCAGTTCGCCGGCCTGGCCCGGCGCCTGATCGCTGTAGAGTTCAAATCCGGCCGTGGTGGCTCGCAGCCGGTGGACACCGTCGTGGAAGCCTCCAGGCGCGCCGGGCTCGATGCCTGTTCCGCCACCGGACTGATCCCGGCAATGAAGAATGCGGTCAAGGAAACACCCTCACCGCGTATCCTGGTCAGCGGCTCGCTCTATCTGGTCGGCGAAGCGCTGGCCCTGGGCGACGAACCTCCGCACATCACGCCGGGCTGACTGCCAGGTCAGCATTGCCGCATCCAAAACCGGTCCCGGATGCATCCTGTCCTCAACGGGCTCGGGCGCCCTTTGGAGACACTGTTTCATGATTCACTCATTCATGGCCGCCGGCCTTCTGGCGCTGGTTCAAGCCGCGACCCCTGCCGAACCCCAGCCGGACAGGACCGACATGCAGCCGGTCGCCAGCGCCATCACCAGGCTGATGCGGGACCACCACTATAATCCCGACGAGCTGGATGCCCCGGCCTATCAAGCCGTCGAGGCCGCCATGCTGGAACACGGGGCCGAGGCCTCAAACCGCGCCGATTTCCTCAGCGGCTTTCACGCGATCTGGGCCGACGCCCCCTTCTCCCACGTCAACCTGTCGGAAGCCCGGGGCACCGCCGAACAGATGGCGGCCCATGTCGACACGCTTCGCATCGGCGGAGGCGGCGCCACGCTCAACTGGCAGGGCGAAACAGCGATCCTGACCGTCACCACCATGATGGGACAGGACACGATCGAGGAAATCCAGGCGGCCTATGCCGAGATCGCTGCGCGGGGCGCCGAAGCGCTGGTGATCGATCTGCGCGAGAATGGCGGCGGCGCCTTCGCAGTGCTTCCGCTTGTCCGCCACGTGCTGGCCGAGCCGCTCGAAGCGGGCATCTTCGCGTCCCAGCCGTGGAGCGCCGCGCATGATCGCACGCCCACCGCGGCCGATATCGCCGGCATCCCGTCCTGGGAAGGCTGGTCGCTGCGCTCCTTCTGGCACGCCGTCCAGATCAATGCCCTGACACCCATCCGTTTCGAACCGGTCTCCGAGCACCGCTATGACGGGCCGGTCTATGTCCTGATCAGCGAGACGACTGCCAGCGCGGCCGAGATGGCCGCCGACGCCCTGAAAGCCTCCGGGCGGGCCACATTGATTGGCGAGCAGACCGCCGGAGAAATGCTGTCCCAGACCGTGTTTGACCTGCCGGAGGGCCTGCAGCTCTGGCTGCCGATTGCGGACTACTATTCGGTCGCGCACGGCCGGATCGAAGGCATTGGCGTGACGCCCGATATCCGGGCCGAGGCGGATCAGGCCGATGATGTGGCCTTCGATCTCATCAACGACGACTGAACCTCTTGCGCGTCGCAGAAAAAAGCGGGCCCTCCACATGGAGGGCCCGCTTTCTTGTGTCCGTGAGGCAGGGCGCGCCTAGAGCGTTTCCTGGACCCATTCCGAGATCTTGCCCTTGGCCATGGCGCCGATCTTCGTGGAGACGACCTGGCCGTCCTTGAAGATCATCAGGGTCGGAATGCCGCGTACGCCGTACTTGCCGGGCGTCATCGGGTGATCGTCGATATTCACCTTGGCCACCGTCAATGCGCCGGACATTTCTTCGGCGATCTCTTCGAGCGCCGGGGATATCTGCTTGCACGGACCACACCATTCTGCCCAGAAGTCCACAAGGACTGGGCCGGCGGCATTGATCACGTCACTCTCGAAGGATTCATCGCTGACCGCTTTGGTCGCCATGGGACACTCCTTTGCTGGAACGAATCCGCGGGGGCGGACTCAATTGATGGCGCGTGAGGTAGGGGGGGCGAGCCCCCGCGTCAAGCCGCGCCCGCGTCGAAGATGTCATCAAGAACTGCGTCCGGAAGCGCCATCAATCGCGCCGCGTCCGTCCAGAGCAGGGCGCAACGCACGGATTTTCCGGGATGAACCGCCCGCAAAAGGGCGCGATACGTCGCCATCTGACCAAGATAAACTTTCGCCACTGCAGCAAGCTCGCTCGGCGGTGGACGGTTGGTCTTGTAGTCGATGATGAGGACTTCGCCTTCCGTCACGACCAGCCGATCGACCTGTCCGCGTATGATTGTATTGGCCGGAAGGCCCGGCGCATGGCCGACAAGGGCGACCTCGGCCCGGCTGTCCGGTCCGAACAATGGCGCGAACTCGGGATGATCGAGAATGCCCAGTGTTTCGGTGACGATCTGAGCCCGGTCCGCCGCGGCGATGTCGGGCTGGGCCGACAGGAAACGCGTCGCCGCCGCCTCGCGCCGCTCATGCGGCAGGTCGGGCAGGGTCTGGAGCAATTTGTGGATCACATCCCCGCGACGGAAACGATGCCCGCCAGGATCCGCCAGCGGTGAGCGAACAGCGGGTTCGGCATCCTCGTCTGCCAGAAGCCTGGACGGGGCGGCGCTGCGGATCTGCCCGTCCTCGAGCCCCGCGGCAGAGGACGCCCAGCCAGGTATGGCCGCACGCTCACCGGCGGCATCCGTGGCCCGGCCCAGAGCAATGGGTGCCGACCCGAAACGCAGACCGGCGCCTGCATCTTCGACCACGGCCTCAACCGGCGTGGAAATCGCCTCCCAGCCCTCGCCCTGCCAGGCATCGGAGAGCTGTTTGTACCAGCTATCGTCCGAAATTTTGCCTGTATCACCCTGCCCCTGGCGCCAGCCGCACACGATCAGTCGATCGCGGGCCCGGGTGAGGGCGACATAGAGAAGCCGACCATGCTCGGCCAGCTGCCGGTTCTGGGCCTCAATGCGCAGCGCTGCAACCACATCCGGGTCCTCGGCCTTGCGCGGCGACCACAGCAGACCGCAGTCCGGATGGGCGAAGACCGGGTCACTCTTGCCGGTGAGCGGGCTGCGGGTCGTGTCAGGCAAAATGATCACCGGACGCTCCAACCCCTTGGAGGCATGGACGGTCATCACCTGGACCTCGTCGCGGTCCGGGCTCATCTCGCGCTTGATCTGGGTCTCTTCGCCCTCAATACGTGCCACAAAGCTCGCCAGAGCCCCGCCTTCCTCGCGCTCATGCTGAAGCGCACGGGCGAGGAATTCCTGCAATGGGTCACGCGCTTCCTCACCGAGGCGGGCATAGATGCGCGCCCACCGCGTCTCGCCGGTTGGCGTACGGGCATTGAGAAAGCCGGTGAAGAGGTCATAGAGCCGCGCCTTGTCGGCCTGGTCTCGCAGCGTGGTCAACGCCTGGCAGGCATCGGCAAAGCGCTTGTCCCCGCTGGTGAAGAGTGCGTTCCACAATGTCCCGCGGCGCTTCAGATCCGTGCGCGATCGAGCGAGATCATAGAGTGCCGCCTCATCAATCCCGGGCTGATCCGGGTCGATCGGGTCAAAGAGAGGCGAGCGCAGGACTTCTGCCAGGGCAAGATCATCCCCCGATGTCATCGCAAAACGACCCAGGGCCAGCATGTCCTTCACGGCGGTCTGCTCGCGCAGCACCATGCGATCGGCGCCTGCGACCGGGACACCTTTCAGCTTGAGCTGCCGGATGACTTCCTCGAAAAACCCGCCGGTTCGCCGCCAGACCAGAATGGCAATGTCGGAGGGTCGCACCGGCCGCGCCGTGAAACGCCCCGATTTTTCCTCCCAGACCGCATCGCCGCGATGGAGCATGTCGGCGATCTCACCCGCCACCGTCTGGGCGAGCAGGTCGCGGGAATTGCCGCGGGCCTGCAAATCGACCGGGTCGAAAATGGATGTCTCTTCGACTTGGCCGGGCTTCGGGATGGCCGGCCATATCTCCACGCAGCCCGGTGTACCCGAACGCGCGGCTCGGTGCCCCTGATAACGCGCGAAGGGCAGATCCGTCGCTCCCGCCTGGAATTTTGTCTCGGGCGCCGGCAGGCGCGCCGAGAAGGCCTGGTCCACCGCGACGAGGATTTCCGGCGCTGAACGGAAGGAAACATCCAGGCCCGGTCGCTCAAAGCGCAGCCCCGCCGCCGCAGCCGACGCCGCGAGACGGTCGCCCTCGTCGAGAAAACGGGCCGGTTCGGCGCCCTGAAAGGAATAGATGGATTGTTTCTCGTCACCGACCACGAAGAGCGTCCGACCCTGCTCGACAGCCCCTTCACCAGCGAAGAATTCCCCGGTCAGCCCCCGGATCATGTCCCATTGCTGGGGCGCGGTATCCTGCGCTTCATCGATCAAGGCATGGGCCAGCATGCCGTCCAGCTTGTAGCCAACCCATCCCGAAAACGGGTTGTCCGGCCCCAGAAGCCGACCGGCAAGCCGCACCAGATCGTCAAAGTCAAGCGCCCGCGCGCGCTCCAGCGCCGCATCATAGGCCTCGACGAAGCGTGCCGTGACTGCCAGCGCCACCGCACTGCCCTGAGCAAGCGCGGCGCGCTGGATCATATCCCGTGCCGCCTCAAGTCGAGCCGCCTCGACCTCCAGCAAGGTGAGAACATGCGGAAAACGGGTGGCGATAGACTTTGTCGCGAGACTCTTCGCCCGACTCCCCTTGCCCTTATCGGTAAAAAAGGCGGTGAGGTAAGTGTCGAAGGCGAGGTCCGGCGTGCCCGCCGAGAGCGCAAGATTGAGGATATCGCCGCGCGTGATATCGTTGGGCGAGCCCTCATGGCACATCGCATGGGCCGCCGCTTCGACCTCGGGGCGCGGCATGGCGGCCATGACATCCCTTTTGAGGTCTTCGGGATCGCAATCGACTGGCAGGTCCAGTACCGACCAGAGCTGTGCTTCCAGCGCTGCAAGACCGCCGGCATTCGCGATACTGGCAGCGAAGTCATGGCGGTTCGAGCGCGCCCAACGCAGGATGACGGCAAGCGCATCCGGCCCACCCACCTCGATCAGCGTAGCGACGTCCTGCGCGGACAAGGTCGACAGAACGGCCTTGCGGGCCGCCTCCATCGCCTGACCGGCCGCCGCATCATCCAGGGTTTCGAAGCCGGGCGGCGCACCCGCCTCCAGGGGGAAGCGGCGCAGCAGGTTTTCACAGAAGGCATGGATCGTCTGGATCTTGAGACCACCGGGCGTTTCAAGCGCCTGGGCGAAGAGTTTGCGGGCCTTGTCCGCCTCGCCGGGCTTGAGGTCGCGGCCGAGCAGATCCTTCAATTCACGCGCCAGCACCATGTCCGGCGTGACCGACCAGTCCCCGAGCCGCTTGAACAGGCGCTCCTTCATCTCGGCCGCGGCAGCCTTGGTATAGGTGACGCAGAGAATGGCCTCGGGCTTGTTGTCGTCGAGCAGGAGATTGATGACGCGGTCGACCAGGACACGGGTCTTGCCGGAACCCGCATTGGCCTCGACAAAGACGCTGGCTTCCGGCCGCGCAGCGCGCTGCTGGGCCTGGCTCGCCGCTTGTCGGATGTCCGGATCGAAGCAGGCCCCGCTCATTCGCTGCCCTCCGGTTTTTCGCCCGCGGCCGATGCCCACTCCCCACGCCGGGCAAGATGATCGAAATCCCCGTAATCATTTACATATTGCGCGCGAATCTGGCTGCCATAGGACATTGTTTCGTCATCGAAACGAGCAATCCACTGGCGCAGATCCTCGACCGCCTGGTCTGCGAAATCCGGGGCTTCGGGCATTTTGCCTCCGTCGATCCGCACCTCCTTGCCGCCCAGCGCATTGCCCGGCAGGGAGATGTAGTAGAGACCCGATGGCGCGCCCGGCTCGAGCGCGTCGAACGCGCCGTCACGTGCCATTGCAGCGGTGAGCGGCAATTGCGGGTCAAAGCCGGCCTTGATCGATTTGGCGCTCGCCGAGGACCCGGTCTTGTAATCGATGATATCCAGCCGCCCGTCCGGATGGCGATCAAACCGATCCGAGCGTCCCGTCAATATCCATTCGCCAGCGGGGGCGTCGAATCCCATCCGGCCCTTGATCTCGACCTGGTCGAGCCGAATGCCCCGCGCCCGGCGCTCGGCCTCCCATCCCACCAGCCAGCGCGCTGCCCGCTCGAATCGGGCCCGCTCGAGGACACGGTCTTCCGGGCCGAAGCCGACCTTTTCGAGATGCGGCTCCGCCACCGCCAGCAACTGGGCCACCGCATCATCGGGAACGCCCTCCGTCCAGCGCGGGACGACTGCTTCGAGCGCGTCATGCAGCGCCGATCCCCGCTCGCGAGGACCGGGCGGCATATCAGCCGGGTCCAGGCGCCGCAGGCCCAGAACATGGCGGGCATAGATGGCGTAAGGGTCGCGAACCCAGGTCCGGATCTCGGTGATCGACATCCGGCGCGGCCGCACACTGACCGGAGGACAGGGCGTCGGACGCGGGGCCGGGCGGGGCGGCGTGGCGGGATCGTCCAGGGCGCGCGACAGGGCCACATAATCGATATCCGGCGCAAAAGACGCGGCGGCCCCATCGCCCAGCGCGCCACGCGCCAGCGTCTTCAATCGCCACAGCCAGCGCGAGGCGACGGTCGGCGAGCCTTCAGACTTCTGGGCCCGGGTCAGGATCACTTCGGGTGCGGCAGCCAGCTGGGCAAAATCATGGGCGGCCAGCCCATAGCGCCGCTCTGGCGCGCCCAGCCCGACCCGTCGTCGCATTCCGGCCGACAGCCAGGGGTCCGCCCCCGGCCCCGGCGGCCAGACGCCCTCATTCAGCCCGGCCAGGATGACCCGGTCGGCGGTAATCAGGCGCGCTTCCAGCGGGCCCAGGACCTGTAGTCGCGGATGCACACCCACCCGCGGCGCGACACGGCGGGCGCGACACATTTCCGCGAAGGCCTGGGTGTAATCACGCAAACGCATTGCGGGCAGGGCCTCGCTTTCCTCGAGGAGAGAGCGCAGAAGACCGGCGGCTGCTTCACCGCCCTCGCCTGACCACACCGCCTCGGCACCGCGGTCACCGCCATCCTCGGCCAGGGCCTCGGCGGCCTCTGCATGGGCCCGGGCCCAATCACGCGCCGGTCGGGCCTCATCACTCAGAAGCCCGGCGAACGCCGTCTCCAGGCAGTCCAGGATGGACTCGATCTGTGCCCGGTCCGCATCGAAGAGTTTGACGAATTCTCCGTCCAGTCGCGCCCGGACTGCAGCCAGGTCCCGACCGGGGCGGGCCCCACGCAGGGCCTCGGCCTCGAATTTGGCCAGCACGGTATGAGCCTGACCACGCGCGCATCCGCCACGGAACAATGGAGAGCCCCACAAGGCCGTCAGCGCCACGACGCTCCCGCAATCGCTCGCGGCATCCAGCACGCGGGTGAGAAACGCGCCGGCAGGCGTCTCGGCCAGCGCTGCCCCGCCGGAATCATCCAGCCGAACGCCAAAGCGGAGCATTTCAGCCGAGACCCGGCGTGCCAGCATGCGGTCCGGCGTCACAAGGATGGCCGTGCGGTCAGGTGTTTCCAGTGTCTCGCGGAGCATGAGGGCGCAGGACCGCGCTTCGGTGATCTCGTCCGGCGCCTCGACCAGGCTCAACCCGTCCAGACCCGCCGCGAAGAAGTCATCGCCATACTGGCCGGTCAGCGTGGCAATCCGGGTCAGCCATTCATCCGTGGTATCCGCCGGACGCAGGGCCTCGGCTATCAGACGCCGCCGCCGGGCGGCCTCGGCGGTCTCGGCCGCGCCTGGCCATGCCTTGACCGCTTCCCGGGCCAGGCCCAACTCCTCGACGAAACGCTTCATCGCCCATTGCGGGTGATCGTCGGCAATCGAGTCCCAGGCCGACTGATCGGCATCCCAGTCAAAGCCGGGCAGGACGACCGCGCCCTCGGGCAGATTGGCGATCACCGCCATAAGGTCGCGCGCCGCGGGGATGGAGCCCGTCGAGCCGACCGCCAGGACCGGATGGTCCGGCGCGTTTCGGGACCAGCGCGCCACCAGCTCACGCAGAACCAGGGAACGCCGACTGGCGGCATCGGTCAGACCCAGCTCGGCCAGCCGGGCAGGCCAGACGCGCTGGACGATATCGAGGAACTCGACAGCCTCGCGCCGGTCGGCCGGGAGATAGCTCTCCACCGCCTCGTCCAGGGTCGAGAGATCGCTGACATCCTCGGTCGCCAGATCATCGAGCAGAGCAGCGAGGGAATCAGCCAGTGACAGGGCGCCGCCGACACCGATCGGTCGACCCAGCGCGCGTTCCTTGGCCAGGATGAGGCGTGCCAGCTCGTAGCGGCGCCGCTCCGGCGAGATCGCGGGCGCGGCCAGGCCGGCGAGCTCGCCTGGCTCGAAGGGCGGGTCATCCACGTCGACATCGCCGATCGGACGGATGAGTGGCAAAAGCGCGACCCCATTGCCAGCCAGGTCGGCAAAGACATCACCCAGGGCCTTCGCAGCCCGGCGCGTGGGGGTCAGAATGAGAAGCCGGGTCAGCGCATCCGGGTTTTCCGCGGCGTCAAAAGACTCCCGCAGCGTGGTCGCTATGGCCCGCAGAAAATCCGCCTGGGGCGGGAGGGTGTAAAGGCCGGGCCCGGACGTATCGAAAAGCCGTTCACTCACCGCGCCAGCCGGGCTTCCGCCTCAGCCAGGGCGTTCGGATCGCCGACATGCATCCAGAATTCCGGCAAGACGACACCGTAGAGCCGCCCTGCACTGGCCAGGACACGCCAGACCTCCATCATCGAGAAACGCGACGCCGGGCGCCCGAGCAGGGCGCGCGGGTGCAGGATCTGGACGCCGGCGTAGGCAAAGGGCGCGCTGGCCGCCTCGCCGCGGAAGCGGACCCGCCCGTCGCCCTCGAGGAAAGCGTCACCGGGACCATCAAAGCCAAGCGTATTGCCCATCGGCGCCATCAGCAGAAGGGCGTCCATCCGTCTCTCATCCCAGGCCGCACGCAGGCTGTCGAGCGAGGCGGCGCCAGCCTCCTCCCAGATCGCATCAATATTGGAAATGAAGACCGGGTCAGCGCCCAGCTCGGGCAGAGCCTTGACCACGCCGCCACCGGTTTCCAGCACTTCACCGCGCTCATCCGAGATGATGATCTCCGGGGCGCCGGTGCGGGTGGCGAGATGCGCGTCCATCAGATCAGCAAAATGATGGATATTGACCACACAGCGCTCGACCCCGCCGGCCGCATACCGGTCCAGCGCCCAGTCCAGCAATGTCTTGCCGCCAATTTCGACCAGAGCCTTGGGTCGGTCATTGGTGACCGGCCGCATACGCGTCCCCAGTCCTGCGGCCAGCGCCATGGCAGTGCGGATCTCGATCATTTGTGTGCTTCCGCGAAGACCTGCGGCGCATGAGCCTTCACCCACATGTGCAAGGGCATCAGGGCCGGATGCTGAAGATCGGCCACGAAATGGCGCGCGACCCGCGGCAGGAGGTCGAGATAGTTCTGCTTGCCATCACGCATGGCGAGGCGGACGAAGATGCCGAGAATCTTGGCATTACGCTGTGCGCCCACGACCGCGTAGGCGGCGTCGAAACCGGCCGCATCCTCAATCCCGGCCTGCGCAATGAAACGCGCCTTGAGCGGCACCGCCAGCTTGCGCTCGACATTGCGCCGGGCATCCTCGATCAGCGAGACGAGATCATAGGCCGGATGCCCCATGACCGCGTCCTGGAAGTCGAGCAGGCCAATCGCGGCCTCGCCTTCCCGGTCGGGCAAGAAGATGAGGTTTTCAGCATGAAAATCTCGCAGCACCAGGCCTGGCGCACAATGGTCAAGACGCTCGAAGGCCCGGGCCCAGATTGCGTGCCAGTCGTCGCGCGCAGCCTCGTCGAGCCCGGCACCGACATGTTTGCCCAGGAACCAGTCGAGAAACAGGTCTGCCTCGGCCATCAGCGCCGTTGTGTCATAGCGAAGAAGTGGCCAGGACTGGCCATCGCGCTCGACCGTCGCGGGAAAGCTGGACCGGTAGATCGCTGCGAGGACGTCGACTGCCTTTCCGTAGAGCGTGCCTTCGTGAAGCGTCCCGGGCAGGAGGCGGGCGATCAGGTCATCGCCGAGATCCTCAAGCAGGAGAAAGCCCTCCGCCAAATCGCTGGCGAGAATGGTTGGAGCGGAAAATCCGCGCTCACCCAGGGCGTCGGCCAGACCGGCGAAGGCGGCCAGATTGGCGCCCGCAAGACGCGCCACCGCATTATAGCCCAGCGCGACCCGCTCATCGGGACTTGCATCAGGCGGGCAGGCGGGCGCTTCCGCCGAGGCCGGCGCATCCATCAGCATGGCCTTTGCCTCACCCCGGGTCAGGCGAACATAGCGCCGGGTCGAAGCGTCGCCGGGCAGTGGCTGCTGCTCTGCATCACCCCATCCGGCGGCATTCAGGAAAGCCGCCATCGCGGCGCTACGGTCAGATATCGTCAAGGCGTGTCTCCCACTCCCCGAACCCTGTTAAGCGTGCCCGCCGCGGTGTGTCCATCGCATCGCCCGGACTATCCCCGGCCATTTCGAGATGGATTTCCAGCCGGTCATCCGGCACCAGGCCGAATAGCCGGTCCGGCCATTCAATCATCACGATGATGTCCCCGAAAGCATCCTCCAGACCCAATTCATCCAGCTCCCCGGCCTGTTCGATCCGGTACAGATCGGCATGCCAGAGTTCACCTTTTACACCCTCATAGGTCTGGATCAGCGTATAGGTCGGGCTGGGCGCATTCTCGACCCCGCACAGGGTCGCAATGACTGTGCGCGCGAGCGTCGTCTTGCCAGCCCCGAGATCACCGGTCAGGAAGACGGTGTCGCCGGCGCGCAAGGCTGCAGACAGGCGATTTGCGAGGGCCTGCGTGGCTGCCAGGTCGGGCAAGGAAACAGAGTTCGAATTCCCCATGGATTGCGCTTAGCGAAGCCCGCCCGACACGGCAAGCGGTGAGGCTGAATCTTGACTCGACCGTGAACGCTGTTCATGTGCTGGGGACCTAACGGAGACAAGCATGCCGAAGATCACCTATATCGAGCACAACGGAACCGAACACGTCATTGATGTCGACACCGGACTGACCGTGATGGAAGGCGCCGTGCGCAATCTGGTTCCCGGAATTGACGCGGATTGTGGCGGGGCCTGCGCCTGCGCGACCTGCCATGTTTATGTCGACCCGGCCTGGGCCGAGAAAACCGGCTCGCGTGAAACGATGGAAGACTCGATGCTGGACTTTGCCGAGGAGGTCCAGGAGACCTCGCGCCTGTCCTGCCAGATCAAGGTCACCGACATGCTTGACGGCCTGGTCGTGCGGATGCCGCAAAACCAGGGCTGATTGCCCGTCGCGGCGCCTTGAACTGTCAGTGCAAGCCCCGGATTATTCGGCGCGAGCCCGATCTCCGGCCAGTCGCGTGGCTGCCCGGCTGGTGAAATCCAGCTCGGGCGGGGCCGCCGTGCTGCGGGGCTCCAGCGGCAGATGGCAGGAGACCAGCGTGCCGTGTTCCGGCTCGGACTGAAGCTCGACCCAGCCGCCGTGCAGTTCGGCAATTTCCTTGACCAGTGACAGGCCAAGACCGGCACCGCCGCGCTCGCCACGCGAGAAGCGGTCGAACACGCTGGCCTGTTTGTCCGGCGCGATACCCTCGCCATCATCCTGGACCCAGAGCGTGATGTCCTCGCCATTACGGCGCGCGCCAATCGTCACCGCACCGCCGGTCGCGACATGACGAACCGCATTGGAGAGCAGGTTCATCGATACCTGTTTCAGGCGATTGCGATCGGCCCGGAGCAGACCCAGCTCCTCTTCCACATCGATAGACAGCTTGATCGCGTGATGATCGGCTCGGGCAGCGATAAGCTCGGCGGCTTCACGGGCCACATCACCCAGATCGACATCGCCGAGTTCCAGCTCGAGCTGGCCGGCATCGATCGCCGCAACATCGAGAATATCGTCGATCAGCTTCGCGAGATGGGCGGCGGCTGACTGGATTGCCGACATCGGCTCTTTCTGGCGATCGGACAATTCACCGGCAAAGCCCTGGGCCAACATGTCGGCATACCCGCCAATCGTCGTCAGCGGCGTGCGCAATTGATAGCTCACATGCTCGACAAATTCGGTCTTGATGCGCTCCGACGTCTCCAGCGCCTCCGCGCGCTCGCGCAGGGCTTCCTCGATACGGCGACTATCGGTGACGTCATCCCAGCAGATCAGCGTCGCGCCATCCGGCAGCGGCCGTGTCAGATAGGTCAGGACCCGGCCGTCCGCGCGGCGCATCTCGCCGGTGACCTGCTTGCGGGCCTGCGGGCTGGGATCAGTGACCCGGGCCTTGATGTCGGTCCAGACGCGATCATCCGTGAACAGCGCAGCGCAGGTCTCCGACACCGTATCGAAATCAGGCTGACCATCCAGCTCATCAGCCTCGAAGCCCCACAGGTCCTCGAAGGCAGAATTATTCAGCTGCAGACGACCATGGGCACCGAACACCGCGACGGCCTCGTGCAGCTTGTCGAGCGTGGCCCGCTGGACATTGATCAGCGTGTTGTAGCGCGCACGCAGGGCAAGTTCGTCGGTCTTGTCCTCGAAAATCAGCATGAGGCCGCCCAGCGGGTGGCGTTGGCGCGCGACACGCAGGGTCCGGCCATCAGGCAGAGGCCAGAGTTCGTCCGGCGTTTCCTCGTTCGGCGGGGCGTCATAGCGCGCCAGCTCCTCGCTCTTCCAGCCGCCGAAATCGGCCTGCTCGGGCAGAAGGCGCTTTTCGCGCATGCGGTCGAGGAATTGGGCGTGTCCCGGCCGCTCATTGAGCCAGGCATCGTCCAGCTTGAACAGGTTGGAGAATGCCTTGTTGTGAAAGTTCAGGCGCTTGGACCGATCGAACACCACCACGGCCTCGGCCATGTGATTGAGGGTGTCATCATGGGCACGACGGAAGCGGGCGAGCGCTGCCTTGGCTTCCTCACCATCGGTCACATCCACGGCGAAGCCTGCCGCGCCGCCCGAGACCGGGAAAACCAGAAAGTTCAG
This sequence comes from uncultured Maricaulis sp., assembly GCF_905480005.1. GTDB lineage: Bacteria > Pseudomonadota > Alphaproteobacteria > Caulobacterales > Maricaulaceae > Maricaulis. The sequence goes on along the minus strand of NZ_CAJQOO010000005.1, from coordinate 3,085 downwards.
GCCGCGCCGGGCGCCGTCGACCACAACAATGCGCATTTCCTCCACCGATTCACCGGCAGTGGTCGCGCGGTTGGCCAGTTCGGACATCGCCCCGTCCAGAAGGATCTGGCGATCGAGCGTGGCGTCGATCGTGTCGCTTTCGACGGCTTTCACATAAGCCTGGTTCGCCCACTCCATCCGGCCGCTGGCATTCATCCGCCAAGCGGGGAAAGGCGCACGACCGAGCATGTCGAGGAAGGCCAGCGGATCCTTGGAGACCAGACGGCGGGCCTCCTCGATCCGACCCCGTGCCCCGGACTCCTCGAGTCCGCGGATCGTTGCATCGGACAGCCAGACCACAAGCTGGATTCCGGCGGCGCGCCCGTCGACTTCGAGGAAGCGCCCGCTCGGGCCGAGAATGGTCAGGGAGAAAGGTTGACCCTTCTGCGTCAACTCCTGGAAGCGGCGGCGCAGGGTCGTTTCATCGCCGCCGGCAGATCGGGCTTCATAATCGGCGAGCCCTTCCATGAGGAGTCCGGCCGGGTTGGGGCCGTCGCTTGCCTCGGCAAAGCGCAAGAGCGAGGCCAGCGCGACAGAGGAGCCAAAGATGCGCGGCTCACCCCACCCTGCTTCAGGTTCGTCTGAAGGCGGTTGATCCCAGACCAGGACAAGGCCGGGATGCGCGCCGAAAACGCTGTCAGCCCGGGCGATGCGGTCTTCGAGTTCGGCCAGTTTGCGACGCCAGAGCGCCTGTGCACCACGCGCACCGGATGTCAGCTTGAAGGCCCAGATGCCGACAGCGACAGCAAAGGCTACGGCCCCGACGGTGACAGCAAGTGTCACGAACTGAAATGTCTGTCCGGTCATCAATGTCGCCCTGGGTGCGGACCCGCCCCCAAATCGCTTGCGGCCCTCACGAATCACCATGATACCGGCCACTGGACTCGCGGGCGATGCCCGGGCCGCTAAAAACTCTAATAAGTTATATACCCTGGCGAAGAGAGGTGGGGAAAAACAAGGCCCGCGCCCGGGCGGCGGCGGGACGGCATTGGGGCGTCACAGGGCCTCAGCCCTGCAATATCGCAAACAGAGGGACGCCCGGTCTGGTCCGTACGGCAGACCCAGCCACACTGCAGGAAGATGTGGAAACTGCGTTCAGCTCAGCGAATGTGCACTTCGCCGGCGCGAAATTCGAACATGACGACGCAATTCTCCAGACTGTCCACGCCGTCCAGCGGAGCGAACTCCCAGTTCGAGACCGCTCGCTCGGTAGCCCGGTTGAACGGCCCGTCAGGCACCGCGCGATGGACCCGGGCGCGATGAACACTGCCATCGGCATAGACATGGAAGCGCACCACGACCCAGCCCTGCCGACCCCGCGCCCAGGCGCGGGCCGGATAATCCGGTAGCGCCGCCGACACGGCAGCGAGGGTCGAACCCCGACAATCCTCCGGCCCCATCATGCGTTCGACATTCGGCGGAACCGGCAATTGGTCACGCGGGATGAACGGGCCACGCCCAGGCGGCGTCAGACCGGGCAGGTCCGGCATCGGAACCGCGCCACAGGCAGTCAGGACAAGGCAGAAACAGACGACCAAGCTTCGCATGACGGCAAGCTAGCGACTCGCCGGAGAACACGGAAGCACGCTTTCAGCGGAGCGGCGGCGGAACAGATGTTGAACAATTTCTGAAGAATTGATGAAGACCGTTCTATTTCCGGCATCAAACTTGTAGACTTCACCGGAAACGGGTGAGGGGCCTGCCGATTTGGGACAATCGGACGGGTGATTTGTTGTTAGAGGTGCGTAAAGCCATGTCTTTGTTACCGACCGCGCATGCCGGGCAGTCTTTCGGCGCCCGCCGGATCGATTTCTATACAGTGTCAGGCGAGGTTTCCGCCTCCGATGATGGGACTGGCCGCGTCACCGACACGGATGGCATGGCACATGATGTCCACCTTCTGGAGCGGTCGAATGCGCTGGCGCCGGGGGATACGGCCAGCGTTTTGCGGGTCCAGGCCGGACCCAATCGGCGCTCGCGCCCGGCGGCCATCGTCAATCACACGCGCGGCACCTGGATGCGGGCCTCTCCGGATGCGACCGGACTTCTGGCCCGCTCGGGCGTGACCCGTGGCTTCAATTGGTGGCTCTCCGTCCTGGCCCTGGCGCTGGTCGCCATCGCCGCCGTCTGGCCCGCCATTCACGGCTTCCTGACCGAGGTCAATGGGAATCTGATGGCATCAATTCCGGCCTTTGACGTTTACGCCGAGATCGCCGCATTCCTGCCTGGCCTGTCGGGCTGGCGTCTCGAGACGGCCCTGCCTGCCGGCCTGCTGGACGGGCTCGCATCGCTCGGCTTCATCCCGATGGATCAACTGACCGAGTGGGGAATCGGCATCGGCGCTGGCCTTCTGGCCCTGCTCAGCTTCCTCGGACGCTCCTGGCGCCTGGTCTATATCCCGGCGCTTGCGACCCTGGCACTGGCGACCGGTGCCATTCTGGGCGCCGCCCTGCCGACTCTCGCGGTCATTGGTGGCAGCCTGCTTCTCTTCATGCTGGGCGGCCTGATCAATCGCGTTCGCGATGGTGGGCGTTTCAATGCCCGTGTGGCTCGCCTCGCCGAACACGCCCTGCGCAATCCGCCCCAGGAAGGTGTGCGCACCAGCGACACATCCGACGCCACCAAGGCCGGTGTGATTGCGAGCGCCGCCATCGCTGCGGCCACCGCAACGGCCGAGGGCAGTGACGAGCCGGCTGCTGCCGAAGTCAGCGACGCGCCGACTGAGGCGAGCGCCGAGACCGAGTCTGCACCGGAAGCCAGCAACGACTCGTCATCCGACACCCCTGACACACCTGACACCGTTGAAACGGCCCAGGACGAAGGCGGGTCGGGCGAGGTGGAGGCACCGGCCCAGGACGATCTTTTGCCAGCTGCGCCAACCAGCGATGCGGAAACAGATATTGCCGCAGACGCCGCAGAAATCGTGGCCACTGACGAAGTCGACCTGGCCTCTGACACCACCTCCAATACTGCCTCCGACACTGCGGCAGACGCGGCAGTCACTGTCGCAGACGAGACCGCCTCCGACGCGGCGGCTGACGCTGCC
>NZ_CAJQOO010000004.1 GCF_905480005.1 uncultured Maricaulis sp. | reverse complement strand
TGCTGGCGGCCCAGCCGACCAAGAAGTTTGTCACCTATGAGCAGCTGGCCGGCGCTTTGCTCTATCTTGTCTCCGACGCCGGGGCCAATATGAATGGTTCCTGGATCAGCGTAGACGGCGGATGGACGGCGAAGTGAACGACAACGAAGCCATTCTCAAGATTGACTACAATGAAATACCGGTCACCGACATGGCGGCTGCGAAGGCCTTCTATGCCGGTGCGTTCGGCTGGGATTTCATCGATTTCGGCCCGACCTATGCCGCCTTCGAGAATGCCGGCCTGGATGGCGGGTTGCGCCTCGAGGACGCCGCCTTCGGGACTGGCTGCCTGATCATCCTCAAGGCCAAGGACATCCTGGCCGCCGAAGTGCGGGTAACCGAGGCGGGCGGCACGGTCATCCGGCGCGAGGACTTCCCCGGAGGTCGCCGCTTCCATTTCACCGACCCCAGCGGCAATGAGCTGGCGATCTGGTCACCGAATGGCAAATACGATCCGCAAGCCGCCAACGATCCGGACGCATGACACAGGCGCCCGCCGAAGTGCGCCGCCAGCCGGTGCCGGGTGCCGGCATGGTCGTGTTTCGCGGCGATGACGTCCTGCTGATCCGCCGCGGCAAGCCGCCCTATGAAGGCCAGTGGTCCCTGCCCGGCGGCAAGATCGAATATGGCGAGACCGCTGCCGAAGCCGCGCTGCGCGAACTGGCCGAGGAGACCGGCACGACAGCGCGCATCATCGGCCTGATCGATGTCATCGACAGTATCGGCCTGCGCGAGGCCGGCGAGCCGGGCGACTGGCATTATCTGCTGGTCGATTTTGCCGGCCTCTGGACCGGCGGCGAACCGGTTGCGGCCGATGATGTCACCGAGGCCGCCTTCTTTCCCTATGACGAGGCCATCAAGCGGACCCAATGGGACCGGACCCGCGATGTGATCGGGCGTGCCCGTGACATCGTCGCCGCCTTGAGCGCGCCACAATCCGTGCCATGATGCGCGCCATGCGCGCGCTCCTTTGTCTCCCGGTCCTGATCGCTGTCGCCACGACGTCGGCGCTGGCGCAGAAGCCTCGCAATTTTCCGCGCCCGGAGCCGGTCGCCGCCACCGTGGAAAGCCGGGCCGAAAGCCTTCAGGACACGGAAATCAGCGCGGAAGTCCGCGAGGAGCTGGACCTCGAACGCACCCTGCCCTTCCTCGCCTATACGCTGGGCGAACTCCACTATCTGGCCTTTGCCTGCGAAGGCCCGGATGATCAGGAATGGCGCGAACAAATGGTCGAGCTACTGGCCATGGAGGCTGCCGACGACCGGCGTTGGCGGGACCGCCTCATCTCCAGTTTCAATGATGGCTATCGCTCGCAACAACGCTATCGCACCCGCTGCGGCCTGGAAGCCGACGCCGAACGCCGCGCCCTCGCCCATCGCGGCCGGGATCTGTCAGAGATGATGCGCGCCGCCTATTTCGATTGAGCATACGCCGATTATCGGCGAAAGCGGGACGTTTGCGGCCTGCGTCCCGTTCCCAATGTCATGAACTCGTGTTTAGGATACCCGGTCGCGTGCAAGAGGGGGCATGATGTCGGATCGCCGATCGCAACTGGAATCACTGAGCATTGATCGCGAGGACGAAAGCGCCCCGGGCGGGATTTCCATTCCCGTCATGATCGCCATCGTGCTCATCTTCTCCGCCCTTTCGGCGGGTGGAACCTGGTATCTCATGCGCAGTGCTGCCCCGGAAGCGCAGCCTGTCGCTGCTTTGCCCGCCCCTGCCCCAGCCAGCGAAACGCCGGCTGAAAGCCCGGCACCGGCCTCGGCCCGCCCGGCCCAGCGAACATCAGGCCTCGTCGCGACCGGCTATGTCGTGGCCCGCCGGCAGGCGACGGTTTCCGCCGAAATCACCGGCCGAATTTCCGAGCTTCTGGTCGAGGAAGGCGCCCGTGTCGAACAGGGTCAGGTCCTGGCCCGGCTCGACGATACCCGCGCCCGCATCCAGCTCGACCTCTTGATGGCGCAGCGCGAGGCCGCGGCCACACGCCCGCGCGCGCTCCTGGCCCAGCTCAACGAGGCCCAGACCGTGCTGCAACGGGCAGAAACGCTGGCCGCGCGCGAGATCGGCTCCCAGGCCGCCGTCACGGCTGCGCGCGCGCAGGTCGACAGTCTTACCGCCCAGATCAGTGCCGCTCGTGCGGACTACCAGGCCGTCGCCGCCCAGGTCCGGGCCCAGGAAGACCTGATCGACCGCCATATTGTTCGCGCGCCCTTTTCCGGCATCGTCATCGCCAAAAATGCCCAGGTCGGCGAAATCCTGTCGCCGGCATCCGCCGGTGGCGGTTTCACCCGGACCGGTGTCGCCACACTTGTCGACATGGAATCGCTGGAGATCGAGGTGGATGTGAATGAAGGCCAGATCGGCCGGGTGACCCCCGGCCAGCGCGTCGAGGCGCGACTGGATGCCTATCCTGACTGGCGCATTCCGGCCCATGTCGAGGCGATTATCCCGACCGCCGACCGTGCGCGCGCCACGATCACGGTTCGCGTGGCCTTCGACGAGCGCGATACGCGTATCCTTCCGGACATGGCGTCCCGCGTCATATTCGTTGAGTAGAAGTACTTTAATTTACAAAGCATGAAACTTGACGCATGCTGGCAGGCAAATCCTGACCGACCCGGGGCAAGCGCCCCGGCGGTGTTGATGAATGAGGAAGACCCGATGACGTCGCTCTACACGCTCACCGACCTGTCCAAGGGCTATACCCGTGGCAAGGAATCGATCACGATTTTCGAAGAGCTGACCATGACGATCCCGCAAGGGGATTTCATGGCGATCATGGGACCGTCAGGGTCCGGCAAGACGACCCTGCTCAACCTGCTCGGCGGCATTGATCGGCCCTCCTCGGGGGCCGTGGACTGCGAAGGCGTTCGTGTCGACAAGCTGTCCGAGGGCAAGCTGGCCAAATGGCGCTCGCAGAATGTCGGCTTCATCTTCCAGTTCTACAATCTCATGCCGACCCTGACAGCGGCGCAGAATGTCGAACTGCCCCTGCTGCTAACCAGCCTGTCCGGCAAGCAGCGCAAGGAACGCGTTGCCACGGCGCTCGACATTGTCGGCCTCGCCGACCGCAAGGGACACCGGCCGCGCCAGCTGTCTGGCGGTCAGCAACAGCGCGTGGCGATCGCCCGCGCCATCGTTGCCGACCCGAAAGTCCTGCTGTGCGATGAGCCGACCGGTGATCTCGACCGCAAATCGGCCGACGAAATCCTGGAAACCCTGCAGCTCCTCAACAAGGAACTCGGCAAGACCATCGTCATGGTGACGCACGACCCCTCGGCCGCCAAATATGCCCGTCGCGAACTGCATCTCGACAAGGGTCGCTTCGTCGAACAGGCGCAGGAGCCGGCCCAATGAATGATCTCACGCTGATCCGGAAGAATCTCTTCCGCAAAAAGCTGAGGGCGATCCTGCTGACCCTGTCGATCCTGATCGCCTTTCTCATTTTCGGGGTGCTGGGCGCCTTCTATTCGGTCTGGACTTCCGGCGGTGCGCTGGCAGCCGACAACCGGCTGATCACCGTCAACCGGATCAATTTCACCGTCTCCATGCCCTACGCCTACTGGACGCGTGTCGCGGCCGTCGAAGGGGTCGAGAATGTCGGCCACGCCAGCTGGTTTGGCGGATATTTCCAGGACCAGACCCAGCAAGTCCAGACCTTCGCGGTCGACGCCAACACCTATCTGGCGGCCTATCCGGAACTGACCATGCCGGCGGAACAACGCCAGGCTTTCATGGACACACGTGACTGCCTGCTGGTCGGAACCGACCTGGCTGGCCAGTATGGCTGGTCGGTCGGCGATACGATCCCGCTGCTCTCCAATATCTGGCAGAAGACGGATGGATCGGCGAGCTGGGCCTTCAATATCTGCGCCATTTTTGATGCCGAAGACGACAAGGTTCCGGCGAATTACGCCCTGTTCCACTATGATTATTACAATGAGGCGCTGGCCTTCAATAATGACCAGGTCGGCTGGCTGATCATCAACACCACGGACGCGTCCCTGAATGACGAGGTGTCCCGTGCCGTCGATGACTTGTTCGCCAACTCGCCTTTTGAAACCGAGACCACCACCGAGGCTGCCTTCAACGAGGCCTTTGCCAACCAGTTCGGCAATATCGCCTTGATCCTGCTGTTCGTGGTCGGCTCGGCCTTCACCACAATCCTGATCATTGTCGGCTTCACCATGGTGACCGCAATCAATGAGCGGACCGGCGAGATTGCCGTGATGAAGACACTCGGCTTTCCGGCCCCGCGCATCTTCCGCATGGTGCTCTCGGAGTCGGTCATGCTGAGCCTGGTCGGGGGCCTGCTCGGCCTCGGGCTTGCCCACCTCATGATTTCAGGCATCGCCGAAGCCGCGGCGGCATTCCTGCCCGGCCTTGCAATGTCGGCCATGGTCTTCTGGGTCGGGGTGGGACTGGCTGTCCTGCTCGGTCTGCTCACCGGGATTGTCCCGGCCATCAATGCCCAGCGCGTGAAGATCATCACCGCGCTCAGCAAGCAATAGGGGACGCGTCATGTTCAACCAAATCGGCGCCGTCACCCTTTTGAACCTGCGCTCCATTCCCCAGCGGGCGGGCCTGTCTCTCGCCACGGTGGTCTCCATCGCGCTGGTCACCGGCGTGCTGCTGGGCTTCCTGGCGATGTCAAACGGCTTCCGGGCGACCCTCCAGGGGACCGGCTCGGAGAGCGTCGCCGTCATGTTGCGGGCCGGCTCGCAAGCGGAGCTCAATTCAGGTCTCGCCTCCGATCAGGTCCGCCTGATCGAAGAAGCGCCCGGCATTGCCCGCGACGCTGATGGTACCGCCCTGGTCTCCGGGGAACTCTTTGTGATCGTGGACGGCATCAAGCGGTCTTCGCAAACCGAGGCGAACCTGCCCCTGCGTGGTGTGAGCGAACAGGCCCTGCGCCTGCGCGAAGGGTTCGAGATGCTCGAAGGCCGCATGTTCGAGACCGGCACCAATGAGCTGGTGGTCGGCGCCGGTGTGATCCGGGAGTTTTCCAATTTCGACCTCGGCGAGACCATTCGCCTCGGGCCGAATGAATGGGTGGTCGTCGGCATCTTCTCGACGGGCGGTTCGGTCTTCGACAGTGAGATCTGGGCCGATATCGCGGTGATCCAGAACCTCTATAATCGCGGCACCGGCGTTCAGTCGATCCGGGCGCGCCTGACCTCGCCGGAAGCCATCGAGGAACTGCGGGCCTTCGAGGAGAACGAACCGCGCCTCAATCTCGACATCCAGAGCGAGACCGATTTCTTTGCCGGCCAGGCTGGCGGCACGGCAGTTCTGATCGAGTTCATCGGCTGGCCGCTGGCCATCGTGATGGCCATTGGTGCCCTCGCCGGCGCCTGGAACACCATGTATTCATCGGTCGACACCCGCATGCGCGAGATTGCCACCCTGCGCGCCATCGGCTTTTCCGGCTTCGCCGCCGCGGTCGGCACGATGGTCGAATCCCTGGTCCTGGCCGC
>NZ_CAJQOO010000003.1 GCF_905480005.1 uncultured Maricaulis sp. | reverse complement strand
ACCCTGATGGCCAAGATGGGCCGCAAGACACTCACCCTGCAGCTCGCCGAACCGCTGACAGCCCTGCCGGAGGCGCTCGCCGTGGACGGGCTGAGCCTGGCCGGGGACGGTCATGCCCTGCATTTCGACTATGACACCCAGTCCGACCGGACCGGGATCACCACCTTGCTGAGCAATCTCAATGCGGCCGGCGTGTCGGTGCGCGACCTGGAGACCCGGCAAAGTTCGCTGGAAGAGATCTTTGTCGATCTCGTGGGAGGCGCATCATGAACTGGCGCGGCGCACTGACCATCTACAAGGCTGAAATGGCCCGTACCGGGCGGACGCTGATGCAGTCCATCCTCGCTCCGGTGATCTCGACCTCGCTCTATTTCGTCGTCTTCGGGGCGGCCATCGGCTCGCGCATGGAATCGATCGACGGGATTGGCTATGGCGCCTTCATCGTGCCGGGCCTGGTGATGATGATGATCCTGATGCAGTCGGTCTCGAACGCCGCCATCGGTATCTATTTTCCCAAATTCAACGGGACGGTCTATGAGCTGTTGTCCGCACCGATCTCGGCGCTGGAGATCGTCACCGGATTTGTCGGCGCGGCAGCGACCAAATCGCTCATCCTGGGCGCACTGGTGATGACCACGGCCAGTTTCTTTGTGCCGATGGAGATCCAGCATCCATTCGTCATGCTGGCCTTCCTGGTGATGACCGCGGTGACCTTCTCCCTGTTCGGCTTCATCATCGGCATCTGGGCGGATAATTTCGAACAGCTCAACATCGTGCCGATGCTGATCGTCACGCCGCTGACCTTCCTGGGCGGCAGTTTCTATTCGATCTCCGTCCTGCCGCCCTTCTGGCAGACCGTTACCCTGTTCAACCCGGTCGTCTATTTGATCAGCGGTTTTCGTTGGAGTTTCTACGGTGTCGCGGACGTTGATATCGGCGTCTCGCTGGCCGCGATTGCCGGCTTCTTCGCGCTCTGCCTCGTCATTGTCTGGCGCATTTTCAAGACCGGCTACCGGCTCAAGACGTAAGGACGCTGCTCCGTGACCACCCATCGCTATGCCATTTTCGACGTTTTCACCGACCAGGCCCTGGCGGGCAATCCGCTGGCCGTTGTTTTCGGTGCGGATGATCTCGACGACGTCGCCATGCAGGCCATTGCCGGCGAGTTCAACCTGTCCGAGACGGTCTTCATCTCCGAGCCGCGCGGACGCGATGCCGATTACGGCCTGCGCATCTTCACACCGCGCGAGGAATTGCCCTTTGCCGGTCACCCGACCATCGGGGCCACAATTGCCCTGACGCTCGCCAGCGGGGCCTCAGAAGGCCAGCGCAAGCGCTTTGTGCTCGAGGAGACGGTCGGCGATGTCACCGCGGATGGCCGGGTCAATGGACCGCGTCACGGCTCGGCCCGCTTCTTTGCGCCGAAACTGCCGGAACAGGTCGGTGAGTTGCCGGATTTTGACGGCATCGCCGCGGCGCTGGGGCTCAAGCCCGGTGATCTGCTGGATACGCCTGTGCGCGGCGGGATCTGGTCGGCGGGTGTGCCCTTTGCCATCGTCCCGGTGCGTGATCCGGCGCGACTGGCCGCGATCAATCTTGATCTGTCGACCTTCGAGCAGGTCTTCGGCGGAGCGGAGCCGGTCTGCGCCCTGGTGGTTTCAAAGGCGACCTTGACCGAGCACACCCTGGATTGGCGGGCGCGCATGTTCGGGCCGCATCTGGGCATTGTCGAGGACCCGGCGACGGGTGGCGCTGCGGCGGCCTTTGCCGGCCTGATCAGCGAGCAGGGCGGTCTTGGCGAGGGCGAGCATGGCGTCGATATCTATCAGGGCGTCGAAATGGGCCGACCCAGCCTGATCCGCCTGCGCCTCAAGCATGAAGGCGGCAAGCTGACCGATCTCATGCTCGGCGGCGATGCGGTGAAAATCGCCGAGGGCGAGCTCTTCACGGGCGACATCACCTAGCGCAGAGGTCGCGCGGTGAAGACATCATCGCGTGTCGCCCGCGGCAGGATGACTCGGAGGAAATGGGTGGTGTAGCGCTTGAGGAAGCGCTTGCCCTTGGTCTCGTCGCCAGGGTCGAGCGCCCGCAGACGAATGAGCGCGCTGTGTTCCTTGCCATCCATGTCGAAATAGCCGACCCGCTTGCCCGGCGAGGCCGCCGTGATGCCGGCGGCCAGCGAGGCCTCATAGCTCGGCGGGATGCGGTCACGCAGAAAATTGGCCAGCAGTTCGCGGCGGTCGACATGCAGGGAGAGCCGGTTCTTGTGGCAGGAATTCACATGCCGGTCCTGGATCAGGGAGAGCTGGGCGTCGATCTCGATCCGGGTGACGCTGTTCCCGGCCTTGAACTGGGTCTCGCGGGTTTTCTTGGGCGCGGTCAGCCAGATCGAGAAGTCATCGACCGGCAGGCCAGTATCATCCACGGCTTCGACGACAATCTGGTAGAATTCGCGGAAACGGCTGCCATCGGCCCCGGCGCGACCGAGAATGCGGTCACGCAGGGCGTCGGCCTCGGCACCGTCCTGGGCGAGCTGGCGGGTCTCGTGGCAGATCGCCGCCCAGTCGTCGATCACGGTGCGATACCCGTCCGCCCCCTTCACGCCGAGGGCCTGGAGGATCAGTTTTTCAAGCCGTTCCGAGACGGTCTTGTCCTTTGATGCACTGTCCCCGGCGGCCGGTTTGAGAATGCTCAGATGGCTGCGGTCCGGGATGACGGCGAAGGGTGTTTCATCCGGTCCGCGCCGCGACCAAGCGCGGAAATCCGGTTTCAGGATGGAGCCCTTGGAAAAATCGACCGTGACGCCGCGCGGGTCGATATTGGCGGTGGCAACCCGCACTGTTCCGTCCCAGGCCTTCTCGCCAAGAATACCGGTTCCGAAGATCGGGTCGGCGCCGACGATGACATAGGGGCGGGTGCCGTTTTCGGAGAAGGGGCTTTCAGTGTGCCCGTCCGCGCTCAGCCGGTCGCGCAGGGCGAGGTCTTCCTGGAATTGCGAGGCCAGTTCCAGCGCGTTGAGGAAATGCGTGCCGGTCTGGAACCCATTGGTGAAGCCCTTGGTCAGTCGCCCCAGTGTCGAGCGTCCGATCGTGGCCAGTGGCGAGCCGAAATTGGCCGGTGCCAGCATCAGGAAATTGGCGACCGGCGCGCCGCCGCGGGGGAAATATTCCGCCATCCACCAGCGGGCGACGAGCGCCCCGGTCGAGTGAACGACGACATGGAAGCGGGCGGGCAGTCGTCCATCGCCCTGCATCTCGGCGATGACCGCGTTCAGGCGTCGGCCGGAATCCGCGATTCGGACATCATCATCCATCGACGGATAGCCGCCGAGGAAGACGTCCGAGGTTTCATATCCCTTTGCGGCGAGGAGTTCGCCAACTCCGGCCATGGACTTGTCGCTGGCACTCCAGCCATGGATCAAGAGGACGTGTTCGGGCATTGCAACCTCCGGGGATTTTTCCGGAGGTTACCACTTGGCGCCGTGTCTTGTCAGCTGGACTCGTATTCATCCTCGGCTTCATCCCACCAGGGGTGCCAGGGTGGCAGGTCTTGCGACACTGTCATCGGGAAATCCGGGGCGCGTTTTTCCAGGAAGGACATCACCCCTTCCTTGGCATCGGCGCCCATGCCGGCATGCAGGATTCCCTGGGTCTCGACGCGGTGCGCTTCCATCGGATGGGCTGCACCCTGCATCCGCCAGGCCATGCGCCGCATCATGGCGACCGAGACCGGGGCGCAGCGCTCGGCAATCATCCGCGCCCGGTCGCGGGCCTCGCTCATCAGGTCTTCCGCCGGAACGACGCGCGCGACCAGACCGGATTCGAACGCTTCGGCAGCGCTGAAGGTGCGCCCGGTCAGGCCCCAGTCCATGGCTGTCGAGATGCCGACGACCCGCGGCAGGAACCAGCTCGCACAGCCATCCCAGACAATGCCACGCTTGGCGAAGGGATAGGCGAATTTGGCGTCCATCGAGGCCAGTCGGATATCCATCGGCAGGATCATGGTCGCGCCAATGCCCACCGCGGCGCCATTGATCGCTCCGATGACCGGTTTCAGCGTGTTCCAGATACGCAGATTGAGCAGCCCACCGCGATCGCGCCATTTCGGATCGCTCGCATCGAACGTCCCGTCATCCTGGGTCTGGGCGACCATGTTGAAGGTCTCGGTGCCGGTCGAGAGGTCGGCACCGGCACAGAATGCGGGCTTGCTACCGGTGATGATGATGGCGCGGACCGTATCGTCGGCATCGGCCTCATCCAGCGCCGCGATCATCTCGTCACCCATCTCATAGGTGAAAGCGTTGAGCCGGTGTGGCCGGTTCATCGTCAGGGTCGCGATCTGCTCGTCGACATCGTACTGGATCGTGGAATAGGCCAACCGAGCCCCCTCATGCTTGTGGCGTTTGCCGCATGATGGGGTGGTGTTCCGGGCTTGTCATCCCTGCCGGACGCCGGGCGCCGGGAAACCCGTCTGGTTCTCCCGTGCGGACTACTCGCCGACCTGGAAGAGCTTGCCGCGCTCGGTGATGATCACGATGAGCAGGGCGGTAGCGGCCATCAGGGCCTGGCTGATCACGAGCGGCGTGGCCGTGCCGTCATAGAGCTGACCGACATACGCTCCGATCGCGGCGCCGATGACACCCGTGGTGAAGCCGTAGACGGCCGAGGCGGTGCCGGCGACATGGCCGACCGGTTCCAGCGCCAGGGCCGAGAAATTCGCCGCTATCAGGCCGAGGAAGGCCATGGCCGCTGACAGCATGATCAGGAAGAGCACGAAATTGTCGACCCCGCTGGCAAGGATGACAGCGTGGACGGCAGAGATGACCGTGAAGGCGATCAGCGCACCGTGGGAGAGGCGGCGCTGGCCAAGCCGCATAACCAGCTTGGAATTGACATAGCTCGACACCCCGATCCCGCCGGCAATGGCGGCAAAGGCGAAGGGGAAGGCGGTGTCGGAGAGGCCGAAATGCCCGACGAAGATCTGTTGTGACGAGCCTAGAAAGCCGTACAGCCCGCCGAAGAAGGGGGCGCCGGCGAGTGTATAGCCAACCATGAGGCGATGCCGGAATGTCTCCTTGAACGCCGCCATGAGCGGCTTTACCCGCAAGGCGACCCGGAATTCCGGGTGCAGGGTTTCCGGCAGGCGCACTTGCAGCCACACCATCAGGCCGGCCCCGAACACGACCAGAAAGCCGAAGATCCAGCGCCAGGGTGCGATCATGAGAATGGCCTGGCCGAGCATGGGCGCGAGGACGGGAACGGCCATGAAGGCCGTCATCACCATCGACATCACTTCCGCCATGCGGCGTCCCGATGTCAGGTCCCGCGCGATCGCGGTGACGATGACCCGGCAGGCGGCCGCGGCGGCACCCTGGAAGAAGCGGGCGACGAGCAGAAGCTCGAATGTCGGGGTCAGCGTGCAGATCAGGCTGGTCAGGATGAAGAAGGCCAGGGCACCCTGGATGACCAGCTTGCGTCCGAAGCGGTCGGACAGTGGCCCATAGATCAGCTGGGCTGCCCCGAAGCCGATCAGATAGACGCCGATCACGAATTGCTGGTCATTCTCGGCCAGAACGCCAAGATCACTGGCAATATCATCCAGTGCCGGCAGCATCATGTCGATCGCCAGCGCGACCACGGCCGTCATCGCGACCAGAAGCGCGACGAGTTCCGTGAGCGACATTGGCAAGGTGTCGCCGGTGGCCTTTTTAGGCTGGGTCATGACGGGCTCCCGGGGAGCGGTATGGGACCATACCGCTCGAGTGAAATGCGACTTCAGCGCGTAAAGTGCAAGTCTTGCAGGTGCATGACAGCTCAGGCGTTTGCGTATGGGTCGTAGAAAAGATGGGCCTGAAAGCTCGCGGCGATACGATTGGCGCGCTCCAGGAAGGCGGCCTTTGCCGCCGGCGTGGCACCGATTTCATCCAGTGTCAGGTCGAACAAGCCCAGCCAGCGCTCGAAATGTCCCGGAGAAATCTGCGGCTTCAGCTTCACATGCGCGGGCATGGGCCGGCCGGCATAGCCACCATCATGAAAGACAAGCGCCGACCAGAAGGACTTCATCGTTTCCAGATGCGGCCCCCAGTCTCCCGGTATCGCCCGGGCGAAGACCGGTCCCAGCAGATCGTCGCTGCGGACATGACCGTAGAAGGTCTCGACCAGATCGGAGATCTGATCACGCGTAACCCCCATCTCCGCCGCTTCTGTACGGGCGGCCAGGCGGGCTTCGGTGACGCGGACAGGGATGGGTGAGGACATGGGGGCTATCCTGACTGCCGCAGCCCTGCCTTAAACGTTGAAGCGGAAGTGCAGGACGTCGCCATCCTTGACGATATAGTCCTTGCCCTCGGCGCGCATCTTGCCGGCTTCCTTGGCCGGGGCCTCGCCGCCGCAGGTGACATAGTCGTCATAGGCAATGGTCTCGGCGCGGATGAAACCCTTCTCGAAATCACCATGGATGACGCCGGCCGCCTGCGGGGCGGTCCAGCCTTCGCGGATCGTCCAGGCGCGGGCTTCCTTCGGGCCGGCGGTGAAATAGGTTTGCAGGTCCAGCAGTGAATAGCCGGTATGGATGAGGCGATCGAGGCCGGGCTCTTCAAGGCCGATCGCTTCCATGTATTCGTCGCGCTCCTCGTTTTCCAGGAGGGCCAGCTCACTCTCGATCTTGGCGGAAATGACCACAGCCTCGGCGCCTTCCTCGGCGGCCCGCTTGAGCACGATCTCGGAATAGGCATTGCCCGTGCCCGCGCTTTCCTCATCGACATTGGCGATGAAGAGGACCGGCTTGGTGGTCAGGAGCTGCAGGCCGCGCCAGGCCTTGCGGTCATCCTTGGCAATCTCGGCAAAGCGCGCGGGGCGGCCCTCATTGAGCTGTGCCAGCGCCACATCGATCAGGCCGAGACCGGCCTTGGCTTCCTTGTCGCCCGACTTGGCCCGCTTCTCGAGGCCGGCCTTGCGCTTTTCCAGGCTTTCCAGATCGGCCAGCATCAGCTCGGTCTCGACGGTTTCGAGATCGGCGAGCGGGTCGATCCTGTTGTTCACATGGGTGATGTCATCATCATCGAAACAGCGCAGCACATAGGCGATGGCATCGGTTTCGCGGATATTGGCCAGGAATTGATTGCCCAGGCCTTCGCCCTTGGAGGCACCTTCGACCAGGCCGGCAATATCGACGAAA
>NZ_CAJQOO010000002.1 GCF_905480005.1 uncultured Maricaulis sp. | reverse complement strand
ATAGATCCGCTCGATCGTGAGGGCGGGCTCGCTGGCAGCGATTTCGGTGGCAGGTTCGGAGGCGGGCTGGCAGGCGCCTGCAAGGGCGGCAACAGCCGCAAGGCCGGCAAAACGAAAGGACATGATCTCTCCCCAGAGTGTATTGGCCCTGTTTTAAAAGGCCCGACGCGCGCTGGCCAGACGGGTTTCAGCAACCTCCCCACGCCCCCGGATAACCAATCCGGGCCTCGAGTGACGCGGGAACGGGAGGAGTATGCGCTGGCGGCCAGGGGGCGGATAAGGTTTTTGAAAACTCCCGCCTCAAACACCGTCATCCCGGCGAAGGCCGGGACCCAGTTTGCGACGCAAGCTGTTGCCAAGCCTTGCGAAATCTCGCCTGCGAGACTGGGTCCTTACTTGCGTCAGGATGACGGTTTTGGGGCAAAGCGTGCGGGATAACTTGCGTAGTTCTAAAATTCACCGTCATCCCCCGGCTTGTCCGGGGGACCTCACCCATTCGCCAGACGACCGTGACGAGGTCCCCCGGATGAGCGCTGCGCGCTCCCCGTGGGATGACGGATTGGAAGTGTTGATAATAGAGATGCGCCCGCGGCGCACAATCGCCCCTAGATTGCTTGCCGAGATATCGCCGCATCCGCCTATTTAGCTCAAGGGGCATGCCCGCGCAGCGGCGGCTTTGCCGCCCTTGACCTAAAGAAGCGGATGCGGCCTGCGCGCTGCTATCCACTGCCCCGTCGCTTGGCGATAACCCCAACGCCTTTCCCGCATTGCCCTTGCAGCGCGTCTCCGCTACACGGTGCGGCTCAAGATTCCCTGCCAGACAAGAGAGCCTCTCCCCCATGGCCGCTTACAAATTCGTCTATCACATGGACAAGCTGTCGAAGACCTATCCGGGCGCTGCCAAGCCCGTATTCGATGGTATTTCCCTGCACTTCCTGCCCGATGCCAAGATCGGTGTTGTCGGCGTCAATGGTGCCGGTAAATCGACCCTGCTGAAGATCATGGCCGGCATGGACACCGAGTTCACCGGTGAAGCCTGGGCCGAAAAGGGCGTGAAGGTCGGTTATCTCGCCCAGGAACCGCAGCTCGACGAGAGCAAGACGGTCTGGGAAAACGTGATCGAGGGCTCGGCCCCGAAGCAGTTGCTGGAAGAATTCAACGCCATCTCGATGAAGCTCGCCGAGGATTATACCGACGAGCTGATGGAAGAGATGACGGCGCTGCAGGAGAAGATCGACAACGAGAATGCCTGGGACATCGACTCGAAGATCGAGATGGCGATGACGGCCCTGCGCTGTCCGCCTGCCGACTGGCCGGTCACCGACCTGTCCGGTGGTGAGCGCCGCCGTGTCGCCCTGTGTCGCCTGCTCCTGTCCGACCCGCACATGCTGCTGCTCGATGAGCCGACCAACCATCTCGACGCCGAGAGCGTGCAGTGGCTGCAGAACTATCTGGAAGACTTCAAGGGCGCTGTCCTGGTCGTCACCCACGACCGTTACTTCCTCGACTCGATCACCACCTGGACGCTCGAACTCGATCGCGGCCGTGGTGTTCCCTATGAGGGTGGCTATTCGGCCTGGTTGGAACAGAAGTCCAAGCGACTGGCCCAGGAAGACCGCGAAAAGAGCGCCAAGGATCGTGCCCTGATGCGCGAACTGGAATGGATCCGCTCCTCGCCGAAAGCCCGTCAGGCGAAGTCCAAGGCCCGTATCAAATCCTATGAGGATCTGCGTGACGCGGCCGAACGCGCCGAGATCACCACGGCCCAGATCACCATCCCGCCGGGGCCGCGCCTGGGCGGTGTCGTGGTCGAGGTGGAAAACCTCAAGAAGGGCTTCGAGGACAAGCTTCTCATCGACGGCCTGTCCTTCAAACTGCCACCGGGCGGCGTGGTTGGCGTGATCGGTCCGAACGGGGCCGGTAAATCCACCCTGTTCAAGATGATGACCGGGCAGGAAACTCCTGACGAAGGCACGGTCCGTCTCGGCGATACGGTCAAGCTGGGCTATGTTGATCAGTCGCGCGACACGCTCGATCCGAACAAGACCGTTTGGCAGGAAATCTCCGGCGGCAATGACATGATCGAGCTGGGCGGCAAGGAAGTCCCCTCGCGCGCCTATGTCGGGACGTTCAACTTCAAGGGCGGCGACCAGCAGAAGAAGGTCGGTCTCCTCTCGGGTGGTGAGCGCAATCGCGTCCATCTCGCCAAGATGCTGCAGACCGGCGGCAATCTTCTGCTGCTCGATGAGCCGACCAATGATCTCGACGTCGAGACCCTGGCGGCGCTGGAACAGGCGCTGGAGGCCTATCCGGGCTGTGCCGTGGTCATCTCGCACGACCGCTTCTTCCTCGACCGTCTGGCCACCCATATCCTCGCCTTTGAAGGCGACAGCCATGTCGAATGGTTCGAAGGCAATTTCGAGGACTATATCGAGGACAAGAAGCGCCGGTTGGGTCCGGACGCCGACATGCCCAAGAAGATCAAGTTCCAGAAATTCGGCCGGTAAAATCCGCGCCCGTGATGTGAGGAAAAGGCCCGGCGGTGTCGCCGGGCCTTTTTCGTATCACTCTTCGGTTCGAAGGCGGGTGATCAGCGCGTCGATCTGCGTCTCGCGAGAGCCACTGAGCGGAAGGTCCGGCACAATGGGTGCGCTGGAGGTGTCGCCGGACGCGCGGGTGAAGACATAAATCGGCGCGGCGGCTTCCAGGCCCGTATTGGCGAGGCGGTGCAACTGGACCTGTCCGGTTGAATTGGCCCGTCCCTCCGTGCCCGGCCCGGCAATAGGGGCGATGTCGAAATCCTGGACCGTGGCGGCCAGCACGATGGCCTGGGAATAGGTGCCGGCCCCGACCAGGAAAGCGACGCGTCCGGTGAAGCGGTAGGGCTGCTCCGCTGGTGGTTCGACCCATTGGGCGAAGGGCATGGAGATGACCTGACCGGGCTGTGATCCGGGGATCAGGGCCTGGTTTTCCGGTGTGATGCGCGCGGTGACGGCTGAGAGCGGTGTGTGGCGCTGGTCGGTGAGATAGCTCAACAAGTGGTCAGACAACATGTGGGCGCCGCCGCCATTCTCGCTGATATCGATGACCAGGATGTCACTGCCGCGCTCGGCGATCTCGGCGAAGCTGGCATCGATGAAGGCGGCGAACTCAGTCTCGAGCGTGGGCGCGAATGTGTTGAGCGTGAGGCGCGCGGCGTCTCCATTGAATGCCAGAGACCAACGCTCGGCCTCCCCTCCTGCGCGCTCCCGCTGCGGGTCGAGCGTGAGCGTGCGTGTCTGGCCGTCGGCTGACATCAGGGTGACCTGCCAGTCATCCGCCCCGCCGGTCAGGGCCCAGAGATAGCTGGCAAAGCGCCTCTCCACGATATGGCGGCGCAATCCAGGTGTGTCGCCATTGGCGCGATCAGTGGCAGCCCTGATCAGCGGGCCGACCGGCCGGCCATTGATGGCTGTGATGCGTTCGCCGACCAGGGCGCGGCTGTCGGCGGAGACCGTCTCGGCCACGCGCAATTGGTCGCCTTCGATCCGGACGGGCAAGGTAAAATCCGAACCGCCCTCGGCAAGCCAGGCATCATGGTCCTCGGTCGGCAGGCGCAGGGTGACATGGCCATCGGCGAAATGCGGATTGAGGACGGCGAGGGCGAGCCAGGCTTCGCGGCGGGTATGGTTCTTGTTGAGTCTGTCACGGACCGCATCGAAGCCGGCCCGGACCGCTTCCACATCCATGCTGAATTCCGGTTGCGGGTGGGTTGCGAACAGCCAGTCTTCCCACTCCGTCACATCTGCTGCGATGGCGGCCGCGTCGAAACTGTCGGGCTGCGCCTGTGAACAGGCCGGCAGGAGAAGCAGGGCGATCGCGGCGATGCAGGCATGGACTTTTGGCATGAACGGGCGCATTCCTCGATATGCGTTACTGGTAACGTTACTGGTAACGTATATCGAATGAGGAGGCAATCGACCATGGCGAACGCGTCCCAGGCAGAGCTGGACCAGCTGATACATGGCCAAATGGCGCCCGGCTTTCTCGGCCTTCTGTTGGGGCGACTGGTTGACCGTCTCGTGGAGGAGGGGAGTGGTCCGGCCGATGCAGCGGGCATTCGAGCGCCCGTGCGGAGCTTCTCAATGATCATCTTGCTGGCCCGTTCCGATCAGAGCGTGACCGAGCTGGCCCGCCGGCTTGGTGTGACTCATGCCGCAGTGATCAAGACCGCGCGCGCCCTGGACGCGCTGGGCTTCCTTGCGCGTGGCGAGGATCCCGGCGATGCCCGACGCAAGCCGCTCGGGCTCACTTCGGCCGGGCGTGCCGACGCGGCCCGGATCGAGCGTTACATGGCGGATGCAGGCGAGGTCCTTGCCGGTCTGTTCGACGAAGCGGGTGTTGACCTGTTTGCGGCCGCCCAGGCTTTCGACGCCGCGCTCGACCGGGAGGGTTTCGCATCACGCATGCGGGCCTTGCGGCCGACGGGCTCCGGATAAGGAACAGCCGCCGCGATGGCGTCGCGGCGGCTGTCTGTTCAGCGTGACCCGGTCGATTATTCGACGTTCAGCAAACGAAAGACCACGCGCCCCTCGAACGAGTAGCTGCGCTCGGTCTGCAGGTCGTGTCCGTGATACATCGTGGCGGTGCCATAGCCGGTATAAACCTGGCTGGTGGAAATCCCCATCTCGATGCTCTCATGGGTCAGGCCAACGAGTTCCGGATCGACGGATACAGCGACCATTGCCTCTTCCGCGCGCGGCGTCAGCTGCAAGGAATAGCCATCGCCGAGGGTCACGAAGCGATCACGCTCGAAATGGCGGACAACCTGTCCGTTGGCATCCAGGGTGCGGACGTCGGTTGCCAGCGTGCGCAGCCGGTCGAGCGGAGCGATCACGGTCAGCAGGAGCTGGGACTCGCTCTGCGGCAACTGGGCAATGACATAGGGCGTGTTGATCCCGGTCTCGGGATTGGACCAGCAGGCGGTTTCAGCCGTGACGTCTGCCGCCATGACCGAGGCCCGGTTGGGGTTCGGTACTTCCAGCAGCAGGGGCGCCTCGATGCCCATGCTCTCGTCACACGGGCCGGCCGGCGGCGCCATCACCGCCACCGGTGGCGGCGGCGGCGTGGCGCAGGCCGTGGCGAAACTTGCCAGGGCCAGGACGGCGATACCGGGTTTCACGATGGCGCGGCTCATGGCGCGAGCAACCGGGCGACGGTCACCGCGGTCTCCGAGATGGCTGCGCGCACGGCGTCCACGAGGCGATCCGGATCTTCCAGCAATTCCTCGCGATTATTGTAGACATGGCGCGGGTTCGGCGACAGCACGATCTGGCCCTGCGGCTGACCGACCGAGGCATAGATCACGGCATTGCGCATCAAGACGGCGTCCGTGTCCGGATTGACCAATTGGGCCTCGACCGAGGCGTGCGGGCGGAACGGGGTGCCGGCGCCGGCCGACACGAAGCCGTAGGAGCGGAGCACGGTGTCCAGATAGGCCTGAACCTCGTCGCCATCATCAGGATAGGTTTCCATCAGATCGGCACGATTGCGACCATCGATCTGGGCGATCTCGACGGCATAGCCGAGCGCTTCCAGTTCTTCGGTCAGGCGTGTGCGAAAGAAGGCCTGGGCGTCGAAGCCGGCATTCTCGAGCACTTCTTCAACGCGGGCGCGGCGACTGCTCTGGACGCCGGCATCGACGATCGCGCCGACGAGCCCGAAATTGCCGCCGGCGGAGGCAAATTCATAGGCCATCACATTCGCGCTGCCGACGTCTTCGATCAGCGTGATGGTGGCAACCGGATTCTGGTCCGCCTCGTACGGAATCGCGACATACGGCGTGGCGCACGCCGATGTGGCAAGCAGTGCAAGCACAGCAAGAAACTTACGCATTGAACATCCCCAATATTTGAACTCGCATTGCTGGCGGCACAACCATAGCGCGCGGTCAATCTGAAAATGTGTTACAAATCAATGAATTGAATTCACGCGCGAGGAGGGTTCGCCAAGCCTAGAAGCGCTTCGCCGAGAATGGTTCGGCCGGGACGAGCGGTGTTTCCCCGTCCAGCAGGGCGGCCAGAAGGCCCGCCGACCCCATGGCCTGGGTCCATCCGAGATGACCGTGGCCGGCATTGATCCACAAGCCTTCCGCCCGGGTTTCGCCGATAAAGGGGCGTCCATCTGCCGACATCGGCCGGAATCCGCACCAGGGTTTCTGCTCGCCGGTGAGGAGATGCTCGGCCAGGGCCGGATAGAGGCGGGTCAGCAATTGCCGGAGATTGTCGACGCGTTCGCCGCGCAGGGTCCGGTCTTCGCCGGCAAACTCGGCCGTTCCGGCGATGCGCAGCGTGTCGCCCAGCGGGCTGACAATGGCGTGCAGCGCCTCGTCGACCACAGGCAGGGAGGGGCGCTGGTCGAGTGCCGACATGTCGAGGCTGAGCGAATACCCCTTAACCGGTCGCACCGGGACATGCAGTCCGAGCGGGGTGAGCAGGCGGTGCGAGGCATGACCGGTGGCGAGGACGATCTGGTCGGCCTCGATCTCCTCGGTCTCGGTGCGCACGCCGGTGATGCGGCCGGCCCGGTCGATCAGGCTGGAGACCGGGGACTCATACTCGAAGCGCACGCCGGCAGTGCGCGCCACTTCTGCCAGTCCCACCGTGAAGCGATGGGCGTCGCCGCTCTCATCATCGGGGTAATAGATCGCGCCGGCGAGATCCTCGGCGACGTCCGCCAGCATCGGTTCGCGCGCAATCGTGGCGGCGCGGTCAAGAATCTCGAAGCGCAGACCGGCATCGGCGAGGGCCTGGCTCGCCTGGCGGGCCGGTTCCAGGGCCTGGGCATCCCGGCAGACCTTCATGGTCCCGCGGGCGAGATTGGCGAAGTCCAGCTGGTGCGTGTCGCGCGCCGCCCGGGTGCAGGCCAGCGAATAGCGCGACAGGGCAAAATTGGCGAGCGAGGCCGCCTCGAAGCGTTTGCGGGTCGAGTTGGCGAGGAATTTGAGCCCCCAGGGCACCAGTCCGGGCAGCGGCGCCAGGCGCAGTTTCATTGCCGAATGGGGGTCGGGCAGGGAGGCGAGCAATTGCCAATGCACGCCGGGTGCATTCCAGGGCTCCGGTTCGGACGGCGTCAGCGCGCCGGCATTGGCGAAGCTGGTCTCCCGTGCCGGACCCTCATGCGCGTCGAGGACGAGAACATCATGTCCGCGCTCGCGCAGGGCGTAGGCCGTGCAGACACCGGCCAGACCGGCTCCGATAATGATCACTTCCTGATTGGCCACGAAATACTCCCGAGTCGACCGTCCTGAGCGGCTCGGTTTGAACTTCGTGGGGATACAGATAAAAGCAAGGCATATTCTGCAGGTCTTGCCCGGGATTCCATGGACGCTCTCGTCACTCAGCTCAAAGCGCTTGCCGAACCGACGCGGCTGCGCATCGTCACCCTGCTGTCGCGGGGTGAGCTGACCGTGTCCGAACTGGTGTCGATTCTCGGCCAGAGCCAGCCGCGCGTTTCACGCCATCTCAAACTCCTCACCGATGCCGGACTGGCCGAGCGTCTGCCTGAAGGTGCCTATGTTTTCTACCGCCTGACCGATGCCGGCGGCGGTCGCAAACTCGCGCAGATGGCGAATGAGCTGGTGCCCGAAGACGACGCCGTCCTGACCCGCGACGTGTCGCGCCTGGATGCGATCAAGAAGGCGCGTGCCCAGGCTGCCCAGGCTTATTTCGAAAGCGTGGCGGAGGACTGGGACACGATCCGCTCCCTTCATCTCGCCGATCACAAGGTCGAGGCCGCCATGCGCGAGCTGGCCGGGCCGGGCCCCTTTGGCCTGATGATCGATGTCGGTGTCGGCACGGGGCGCGTGCTGGAGCTATTCTCGGACCGGGTCGAGCGCGGCATCGGTGTTGATATCAATCACTCCATGCTCAATGTCGCCCGCCTCAACCTCGAGGGCGCCGGTCTGAGGCATTGCTCGGTTCGCCATGCTGATGTCGGGGCTCTGCCTTTCGATTCGGCGGTCGCCGACCTGGTGACCGTGCATCAGGTCCTGCATTATCTGGAAGACCCCGCGCTGGCCGTGGATGAATGCGCCCGCGTGCTGAAGCCGGGCGGTAATCTCCTGATCGTCGATTTCGCGCCGCACCAGCTGGAGAATCTGCGCGAGGATCATTTCCACCGCCGCCTCGGCTTTGCCGATGAGGAGATGTCCGACCTGATCGGACATGCCGGTCTGGAACTGGCGCATCAAAGCGCTCTGCATCCGGAAGAGCCGACCGGGCAGCTGACCATGAAAATCTGGGTCGCCCGGCGCAAGGCCGCCACTCCCTCCTGACGCGAATGCGCTTCCCGCTATCGCGGTGACGGTGTAGCGTCTTCGGTGTCTTGCAGGGGGGCAGACATGAAAACCACATTGAATATCATCAGTCTTGTTGTGCTTGGCGGGCTCGGGGCGAGCCTGTATTTCGGCGTCGGCGATGACAGTCCGGCACCGGCCGGCGCGGACGCGACTCTCGCGCCGGATCCCGCACCGGTCGTCGACAGTGTTCCCGCTGATCCGCTGGGCGACGCACCGCAAACCGACATCATTGACGATGCCGGCGACAATGCCGGCGACGGCGATGCCATCTATGATCCCGTGCCCGGCGACATCGTTTACACGGTTACCGGCACGCAATCGGGCTATTTCATCGCCAATGAGGCGATCCGCTTTGGCGACATGGTGCTGGAGAATGTCGAGCTGTGGCCGGCCATGCCGGAATGCGACGAGCCGGCCTATGTGCGCCTGGCCTTGGAAGATACCAGCGATCAGCTCGGTGAGAATGAGTACGGCCCGTATTTCCGCCTCTATGCCATGACGATCGACAGCGCCGCCATTACCGATGCGGGTGTCGTGATCACCGCCTCCGACCCGGATGTCGGAACCCTGGTCATCGAGGCCGACTACGCCCCGGGCGCATTGTCCGACTGGCAGGCTGGGGCCGACGCGATCGGCGAATTGCTGGTCGGCACCGCGACGCTGAATGGCGACACGCAGCCGGCGAGTTTTGCCTTCTGGATCGGCGATTGAGGGGCGTGAAGCACCAAGGCTGCGGCAATTCCAAGACGCGGACTGGCTGAGATCCCCCGGATGACTGCATTGCGGTCACCTAGGGATGACAGAGATTGCAGCGTTGCGGAAGGGAAAGGTCATTGCCCCAATCCCTTCCCGCTTGCCTTTTCCCGCGCGCCGGTGCTTGCATATCCGCGACTGACTGACGGGTGTGCCAGAGCCATGGTTCGCAAGACAAAATCCAAATCCGGCACGACTTTGCGCGCGCCGGCAATCGTCGTCGGTTGGCGCGAATGGGTGGGGCTGCCAGAGCTGGGCGATGCCCGGATAAAAGCCAAGATTGATACCGGCGCGCGGACCTCGGCCATCCATGCCTGGGAAATCCAGCCCTTCGAGCGCGAGGGCGAGGCCTGGGTGCGGTTCGAGCTTCACCCCAATCAGGGCGACAACAAGACCTGCATCGCCTGCGAGGCCAGGGTCATTGACAGCCGCACTATCAAGAGCTCGAACGGTCAGCAGCAGAAACGCTATGTGATCCGCACGCCGCTGCGCGTCGGTGACCACGTCTGGCCGATCGAGTTGACGTTGACAAGGCGAGATGAAATGGGCTTCCGAATGCTGGTCGGACGGACGGCCTTGAAGCCGCGCGCCCTGGTCAATCCGTCAAAATCCTATCTGTGCCCGACATCGGCTTAGGCCGCGCCGGTATTCGTGCTACCCAAATCCGACACACCGCCACCCCGGAGAAATTCCTGATGAAATTGCTCATGCTGGCCCGTAATCCCAACCTCTATTCCCACAAGAGGCTGGTCGCGGCGGCCGAGGCGCGCGGTCACGAGATCGATATCTACGACACGCTGCGCATGTATATGAACATCACCTCGCATCGTCCTGAAGTGCGTTATCAGGGCCGCGTCCTGTTCGGCTATGACGCCATCATTCCGCGCATCGGTGCCTCCATCACCGGCTATGGCATGGCGGTGGTGCGCCAGTTCGAGATGATGGGTGTGTGGTCGGCCAATGAATCGGTCGCCATCGGTCGCTCGCGGGACAAGTTGCGCTCGCTGCAACTCCTGGCGCGGGCCGGGCTCGGACTGCCGGTCTCGGCTTTCGCCCATGACACCTCGATGACCGATGACGTGCTGGACATTGTCGGCGGTGAGCCGGTGGTGATCAAACTGCTCGAGGGCACTCAGGGCGTCGGCGTCGTGCTGGCGGAAACGCGGCGCTCGGCCAAGTCGGTGATCGAGGCCTTCCGCGGTGCCAAAGTCGATATTCTCGTCCAGGAATTCATCAAGGAAGCGGGCGGCGCCGACATCCGGACCATTGTCGTGGGCGACAAGGTCGTGGCGGCCATGAAACGCCAGGGTGCCGACGGCGATTTCCGCTCCAACCTGCATCGCGGCGGCTCTGCTTCGAAAATCAAACTGACGCCGGAAGAGCGGTCCACGGCAGTCCGCGCGGCCAAGGTGATGGGGTTGAACATGGCCGGGGTCGACATGCTGCGCGGCAATCACGGCCCGCTCATCATGGAAGTGAATTCCTCTCCTGGTCTGGAAGGCATTGAGGGCGCCACCGGCGTCGATGTGGCCGACAAGATCATCGATTTCATCGAGAAGAAAGCCGTGGCAGGCAAGACAAAGACCCGCGGAAAAGGATGACGCGCGCGCCCTTCGAGATTGCCGGTGAGAGCGTCGCGCCGGGAACGACCCGGATTGTCCAGATTCCGGTTTCGGTACTCTCCGATCACACCCCGATGTCACTCTCCGTGCAGGTCCTGCATGGCAAGCGCCCCGGGCCCGTCATCTTTGTCTCGGCGGCCATTCATGGCGACGAGATCATTGGCGTGGAGATGATCCGCCGCCTGATCCGGACACCGCAAATGCGCTCGATCGCCGGCACGCTGATCTGTGTCCCGGTGGTCAATACCTACGGCTTCATCAGCCATTCACGCTATCTGCCCGACCGGCGTGACCTCAACCGCTCCTTCCCGGGCGCTCCAACCGGTTCGCTGGCTGCGCGACTGGCGGATATCTTCATGACCGAAGTGGTTGCACGCTGCGAGGCCGGCATCGATCTCCATTCGGCGGCGGTCAACCGCACCAATCTCCCGCAGATCCGCGTCGATACCAAAGTGCCCAAAGCGCTGGAGCTGGCCCAGGAATTTGCCGCCCCGGTCATCGTCCACTCTTCCCTGCGCGACGGCTCGCTGCGCGAAGCGGCGCAGAAACGCGACATCCCGGTCATCGTCTATGAAAGCGGCGAGGCGCTGCGCTTTGACGAGACCGCGCTGCGCATGGGCGTGAAGGGCATATTGCGCGTGCTGGGCAAGCTGGGGATGCTGCGCGCGGACAAGCGCCTCAAGGCGACGCTGCGCTCGGAGATCGGCGATAAGTCGAGCTGGGCGAGAGCCTCGATGGGCGGCGTCCTGCGCATGCATCGTGATTGCGGTGAGCATGTCGAGGAGGGCACGCTGATTGCCACCCTGTCGGATCCGTTGGGAACGCAGGAAGTCGAGATCACCG
Organism: uncultured Maricaulis sp.; assembly: GCF_905480005.1. Taxonomy (GTDB): domain Bacteria; phylum Pseudomonadota; class Alphaproteobacteria; order Caulobacterales; family Maricaulaceae; genus Maricaulis. The sequence continues at coordinate 47,784 of NZ_CAJQOO010000002.1, read as the reverse complement.
CGCCCTGTGACGGGCTGATCATCGGCCGCACCGTGCTGCCCATCGTCAATGAGGGGGATGCGGTGGTCCACATCGCGGAAATCCTCAAGCGTCGCAATGAGGAACCCATGGTCCAGCTCGGCGAGGCCCTGGGCAATGATCCGCTGTTCGACGAAGACGAGATTATTTAGGGGAGTGGGCTGCGGCTCGCCGGACCCTAACCTGAGTTGTCATCCCCGCCGGATATCCCGCGCAGGCGGGATGAAGAGCGGGGACCCAGGTGTTCGGATATCCAGGTCCCTGCCTTGCGCCCGGCCTACGCGGGGCGTCCATCAGGGATGACAAGGGGGCATTTCTCTTGAAAACGCGAAAGCGAGGCGGGCAGGCCTGAAGGCCCGCCCGGTCGCGTGCTGGGTATATCAGCCGGTCGGGATGATGACCCGGTCGACGATATGGATGATGCCGTTCGAGGTCGCGATATCGGCCTGGATGACCTGGGCATTGCCGACGCGAACACCGTCCGTGGCGTCGATCAGGACGCTAGAGCCCTCGACTGTTTCCACGGACAGGATCTGACCGCTCAGCTGGTCCGAGGTGATGGCACCCGGGACGACGTGATAGGTCAGGATTGCGGTCAGCTCGTGCCGGTTTTCCGGCATCAAGAGACGCTCGACTTCGCCATGGGGCAGGCTGGCAAAGGCCGCATCGACCGGTGCGAAGACGGTGAACGGTCCGTCGCCCTTGAGCGTGTCGACCAGGCCGGCGGCCTGGACGGCGGCGACAAGCGTGTTGAACTGACCGGCCGCGACGGCGGTGTCGACGATATCGGCCTGGGTCATGGCGCTGTGGCCACCCCCGTGATGATCGAACTTGGTCTTACCGGCATCGGACGGGACACCGGCGAGGGCCGGGGCGGAAATCAGGGCAGCCGAGAGAGCTACCAGAGAGACGAGACGCATATGTGCGCTCCCTTGTTCGTTTGGGGTGATCACCGGCGGTGGCCACCACCGGTTCACTGGAGGGTCGTCTCATGCATGTGACAGACGAGGTTACGGCACCCGCCCGGTTTCGGATCAAATCTTTCCGAAGCTTAATCTTGCGGGCCGGCGAGCTGCTCCAGCCGGGCCTTGCTCTCGGCATCAGCCGGAAAAAAGATCTCCAGGCGCAATTCCCGCAGGGTCAGGTCCTGGGCGGAGGACAGTTCGGCGATGGTGGTAAACAAGCTGAGTTCGCCCACAGGGCTTTGATAGCGCAGGGTCAGGATGGCCTCGGTGGGGTCGAGGCTGAGCGGGTCCGCGGCGTGTTCGTACAGGCGGTCGGCGAGCGCATCCAAACGCGGGTCATTGCGGTCCTTGAGGTATTCCGATCGCAGCCGGCTCATCATGACGGCCGCGACGTCCGGCCAGTTCAGGATTGGCGCCCGCAAGGCCGGATGGTCGACCAGCCGGTCGATCAGGCTGACGCCCGGGTGCCAGTCACCGCCTAGCAAAAGCGTGCCTGTCCGGTTCGCGTCAATCACATTCCAATGGGTGTCCAGCAGCAAGGCCGGGGCCGGGCTGTTGGCGTGCATCATCCGGGTCAGGGCCTCGCGGACCGGCGCGAGTTGGGCGGCCTCAAGCGGCGTGCGGGTGTAGAGCGGCGCAAACCCGGCCGCCACAAGCCAGGCGTTGCGCGCGTCCGGCGGGACGCCGAGGCATTCAGCCAGCCGCAAGACCATCTCCCGACTCGGCGCCGCATGACCACTCTCCAGAAAGCTGAGATGTCGGGACGAGACATTGGCCTCGCCTGACAGGGAGAGCTGGCTCAGGCGGCGCCGGCGCCGCCAGGTCCGCAACAGCGTGCCGAACTCGCTGGCCGCGGGACGCGGGGGGAGGGTTATCGAGAGTTGCATTGCGCAAGAGTGCCACGACTTCCGCGCGGAAACCATGACCTCCCGGGTAATTGTTTTGCGTCGATGAGCCGTGGAAGTTGCGGTTCTCTCTGACGAAAGGCCCTGACACCATGACCGATACCCGAGTTCTCATCACCGGCTGGGCGCTGATCCTGTTCGGCCTGTTCACCGTCACCGGCGCCGTGCCGGCGATCGATGCCGGGGCCGACCTGTTTCTCGACCTGGTCTTCCTGCCGCTTGACGGCGCTCCGTCTGTCACCACGAAGGCAGAGCGATTGCTGTTCGGCATTCTCGGCGGCGTCACGGCTGGCTGGGGCGTGGTGCTCTGGCAGCTCGCTCGCGGTGCCTGCATGCGACAGGCAGCGCTGTGGGGCGGGATCAGCTGGTTCGTGATCGACTCCACCGCCTCCATCCTCGCGGGCGGGGCGATGAATGCACTCTATAACTGTGCCTTCCTGGTGCTCTTCCTGTGGGCTGGCTGGTCGCGCAAGACGGCCTGACGCTCAGGCGCGGCCCATCCCGCCACCCCCCGGCGTTTCGATTTCAACACTGTCACCCGCCTCGACATCGATCCGGAACAGGCCGGGCAGGTCCTCGGTCTGGCCGTTGGCGCGGAGGACGCGCTGCAGGCCCGGCTTGGCGTCGCCACCTCCATCCAGTCCGAAGGGTGTTTCCACCCGGCGTGAGGACAGAAGGGCGACTTCCATCGGTTCCAGGAAGGTGAGGCGGCGCACAGAGCCATTGCCGCCCGGTGCGGCGCCGTCACCGCCGGAGCCGGGACGGATACGGTGATGCTCAACGCGAACCGGGAAGCGGCGTTCCAGCACTTCCGGGTCGGTCATGCGTGAATTGGTCATGTGGGTGTGAATGGCATCGGTTCCGGCGAAGGGCTTGCCCTCGGCGTCGAGACCGGCGCCGGCGCCGCCGCAGATCGTCTCGTAATACTGGTGACGGTCATTGCCGAAGGTGAGATTATTCATCGTGCCCTGGCTGGCCGCGAGGCGGCCGGTGGCGCCGAACAGGGCGTCGACCACCAGCTGGCTGGTCTCGACATTGCCGGCGACCACGGCGGCGGGTGGTTTGGGATTGAGCAGGCAGCCCTCCGGCAGGATCAGCTCGATCGGCTTGAGACAGCCCTCATTGAGCGGAATGGCATCGCCGACCAGACAGCGGAAGACATATAGGACCGCCGCGCGCGCGACCGAGGCGGGCGCGTTGAAATTGCTCGGACGCTGGGGCGCGGAGCCGGTGAAGTCGACCACCGCCGTGCGGGCCTCGCGATCGACGCGGATGGCGACGCAGATCTCGGCGCCGTCATCCAGCTTCACCGTGTGCGTGCCGTCCGACAAGGCGTCGATGACCCGGCGCACGGCGCGTTCGGCATTGTCCTGGACATGGCCCATATAGGCTTTCACCACAGCCAGGCCGTTATCGCTGACCAGGCGGTGCAGCTCGTCGGCGCCCTTGGCGCAGGCGGCCAGCTGGGCCTTCATGTCAGCGATATTCTGCGACGGGCGACGGGCCGGATGCGGGCCGGAGGCGAGCACGCCCGTGACCACATCATCCAGGAAGCGGCCCTTCTCCATCACTTTCACATTGCGGAATTGCACGCCTTCTTCCTCGATCGAGGTCGAGAAGGGGGGCATGGAGCCCGGTGCGATGCCGCCGACATCGGCATGATGGCCGCGCGCGGCGACATAGAAGATGCGTTCGCCGGTCCCGGGATCATGAACCGGGGTGACCAGGGTGATGTCGGGCAGATGAGTGCCGCCATCATAGGGGGCGTTGACCGCGACCGCATCGCCCGGGCCGAGATCCGGGTGCGCGTCGGCGGCGGCGCGGACCGAGGCCGACATGGAGCCCAGATGGACCGGCATGTGCGGGGCATTGGCAACGAGGCCGCCCCCGGCGTCGAAAACGGCGCAGGAGAAGTCGAGACGCTCCTTGATATTGACCGAATGGGCCGTGCGCTCGAGCGCCACGCCCATCTGTTCGGCGACGGACATGAAACGCTTGTTGAACAATTCCAGCCGGATCGGATCGAGCCCGGTATCGCCGCCGGCCTGACTGGCTGCCGCGTCGCGTTCCAGGGCCAGCGTGCCGTCGGCGAGCCGGACGGCCCGCCAACCGGCATCGACAACGATGGTCGCATTGGGATCCATCACCAGGGCGGGCCCGCTCGCTTCGCTGCCCGGACTGAACTGGTCGAGCGTGAAGACAGGGGTGTCCTGCCACTGACCGCCATCGAAAAGGCCGACCTGCCCGGTCGGGTGCGGTGTCGCGCCGGCGGCGTCCGGCATGTCGATCGACCAGTCGCCTGAACCCGGTGGTGAACACTGGGCCTCGGCGCTGACCGACTCGATGATGAGCCTGCCGTCGGGCGCGAAACCGAACAGGCGCTGATGGGCGGCGCGGAAGGCGGTCTCCATGGCGGTTGACGTGTCGGCGCTGACCGGAATGGCGGTGTCCGAGCCGGCGACTTTCAGACGCCATTCCCGGCTCACCGACATCGCCGCCAGAGGCAGGTCCTGGGCGGCGAGGGCATCGCGGGCTTCGTCCGAAAGTCGCTCCGCCAGAAGGCAGGCGCTGTCATAGCCGTCCGCAAAATCCTGTTCCACGGCAGCCAGGCGCGTCTCGCGAATATCGGCCAGGCCGATCCCCAGGGCAGACAATAGGCCGCCATAGGGATGGATGAGCACGGTCGTCATGCCCAGCGCATCGGCGACCCGGCAGGCATGCTGCGCCCCGGCGCCGCCAAAGGCGGAGAGGGCGTAGCTGGACGGGTTCACCCCCTGACCGATGGAGATCTGCTTGATCGCCTGGGCCATGCTTTCCACGGCGACGGCAAGAAAGCCCTCCGCGGCGGCTTCGGCTGTGTCCAGGCCCATGGCCCCTGCCAGTTCGCCCAGTGCTGTCCGGGACGCTTCCACATCGAGTGGCTGGTCGGAGGTCTCGCCGAAGACATGCGGGAACCAGTCCGGCTGGATGCGACCGAGCACGATATTGGCGTCGGTCACGGCAGCCGGTCCGCCGCGGCCATAGCCGGCCGGGCCGGGCATGGCGCCGGCACTGTCCGGGCCGACCCGGGCCCGCTCGCCGTCAAAGGTCAGCACGGAGCCACCACCGGCCGCGACCGTATGCACAGCCATCATCGGTGCGCGCAGGCGGTGTCCGGCAACCAGCGTGTCCTGGACCCGGTCATACTGCTCGCCATCAAAGCGCGAGACGTCGGTCGAGGTGCCACCCATGTCGAAGCCGATGACCTTGCCGTAACCGGCCTGACGGGCCGTCTTGGCCATGCCGACAACGCCGCCGGCCGGACCGGACAGCACGGCGTCGCGGGCGTGGAAGGCGCCGGCCGGTGCGAGACCGCCGGAGGATTGCATGAAGTAGAGGGGCGTGTCCGCCAGCCCGCGGTCAACCCGGTCGACATAGTCACGAAGAACCGGCGTGAGATAGGCATCAAGCACGGTGGTCGAGGCGCGCGGTCCGATTTTCACCAGTGGCGAGGCGATGGAGGAGCGGATGACGGTCGCGAAACCCGCCTCGCGGGCGAGCGCTTCCAGGCGCGCCTCGTGGGCATCATCGCCATAGGCATGCATCAGCGCGATGGCGACGGTTTCCAGCCCGTCCGCCTTCGCCGCCTCGAGCGCGCGCCGGGCTGCGTCTTCGTCGAGGGCAGCGTGGACCTTGCTGTCAGCGTCGAGGCGTTCATCGATCTCGACCACCCGGTCATAGAGCGGGTCGGGGCGTTTGAGGTCGAGCGCGAAAATATCCGGCCGGGTCTGGTCGCCAATGACCAGCAGGTCGGCAAAGCCGCGCGTGACCAGGAAAAGCGTGGGCGCGCCCTTGCGCTCCAGCAGGGCATTGGTGGCAACGGTCGTGCCCATTTTCACCGCGCTCACGGGCGCCCCGGCGGACAGGCGGCGGACACCTTCCGTGGCCGCATCGGGGTAGTCCGGGCTTTCCGACAGGAGTTTGAGGGCGTGCAGGCGACCATCCGGCGAGCGGCCGATCACGTCGGTGAAGGTGCCGCCCCGGTCGATCCAGAATTCCCACGCCTCGCGTCCGCGCTCACTCATCTCGGTGGCCCCTTGCCTGCTTGTCGCGGAGGTTAAGCATGGCATGGCAGGGTGCAACCGGCTTAAGCTGGTAAAGAACTGCTCAAGACCGGCCCCGCCCACTCGCGCGACAGGTGTGCGCTTCCTACATGGGCGACCGGAGGGTGATGCGTATGGGATTCTGGCGAAATCTGGCTGACCGGATCAGCGGTCGTGATTGCTTCCTGGAATGCGAGGGGTGCGATGACCGGGCCGCTGCGCACCAGGTCAATGACGCCGACTTTGCCATGGCGCTGATCGGGCTGGGTGCCAAGATGGCCAAGGCGGACGGTCTGGTCTCCCGCAGCGAAATCCGCGCCTTCTACGAAGTCTTCAAACCGCCGCCCGAAGGCCGGGATGCGCTCGACCGGGCGTTTGAACTGGCCATGCAGACCACGCTCGGCTTTGACGGATATGCCCGGCGGCTGGCGCGGCGCTTCCGCTGTTATCCGGCCATTCTGGAGGATGTGCTGGACGGGTTGTTCCATGTCGCCAAGGCGGATGGCTCCATCACGCCGGACGAGCTGGACTATCTCCGGCGTGTTGCCGATATCTTCGGTTTCTCGGAAACCGAATTCCGCCGCATCCTCGCTGGGCATGTCGAGCCCGACGACAAGGACCCCTATGTCATACTGGGCATAGAGGCGGGAATTTCTGACCTGGATTTGCGCAAGGCGTATCGCCGTATTGCCTCACAGAATCACCCGGACCGCCTGATCGCGCGCGGGGCGCCGCTTGAAATCCAGCGCCTGGCCGACGAGAAAATGGCAGCGATCAACGCAGCTTACGGGGAAATTCTGGCGCAACGTGGATTGGTCGCACCCCTCGCCAATTGACCTTTGGCCCATTGATGCCAACATGTAAGGAAGCGGGGGCGAAAACGGAATGGGGTTCATGACGGACGCTCGACAGACATTCTCATCAGCTTTCTCCGGACGAGCCAGCCGGGTGGTGCGCGATATCCTCGCCGCTGTCATCGCGCTCGGAATCGTCGGACTGGTGATCTTCCTCGCTGCCATGCTCACCGCAGCTTTCCTCGTGGTGGCCGGTATTGCCGTTCTTGCGGCGGGCGGTTTCTGGGTTTGGCGCAAGCTGCGCGGCGGCCGGGCTCCGGCCCGGGCCGACAAGGGTCAATCCGGTGGTCCGGAAATCCTGGTCGCAACCCGCGGGCCTGAAGGCTGGACGGTGGACGGCGTGGGTCCGTCCTCCTCGCGCTGATCTCTCTGCAGTCTCGCACAAGATTGTGATTGGGCGGACCGGCGGCTGCGTCTAGGCTGACCGGATGCTCAATCCCCTGGCTGACTGGCTTTCATGATCCGTGCCTCACTGTTTCTCATCGGCATCACCCTGCCGATGATGCTCGTCGGCTGCGTGTCGATGGTCCTGCCGCGCGTGTCGCCGGAACATTCCGGCCCGCCTGCGGCCCCCGCGATCGCGACGGACGGCCTGACCCGCGCGAGCTGGGAAGAGGGGCGGGCCGATTTGCTCGCCCGTTTTGAGGCCGAGATTTACGGCGCCTGGCCCGGCGACGCGCCGGCCCGCGTCACCGCGCGTCGCGTCATCGACCCGTCTGCCTATGAAGGGCGCGGGCGACTGGAAGAATGGGATGTCGATCTCGGCCCGATGGACACCCATCTGGTTGTACTGATGCCTGCTGGCGCGACCGAACCCCTGCCGGTGATCGTGATGCAGACATTCTGCGGCACACGGACCGCCTTTGGCGGCGCGTTTGACCTGTCACCGCCGGTCAATCCGTCGGCGCGGGAATGCGGTACATCCGGTGGCTGGCAGGGCGCGCTGATGACGTCGATCTTCGGTCGCCATATCGCCGAACCCCCGATGGAACAGATCCTCGACCGCGGCTATGCGCTCGCCTTTCTGCATCCCGGCGATGTCGTGCCGGACAATCCGATTGGCGCCCCGCCGGCCCTCGATCTGTTGATGGACGGCCGGGAGAGCGGCGCCATCATCGCCTGGGCCTGGGGCTATGCCCGTGTCATCGACGCGCTGGAGAGTGATCCCCGTTTTGATGATCAGCGCATGGCGGTCTGGGGGCATTCCCGCAATGCCAAATCCGCCCTCGTGGCCGCAGCCTTTGATCCACGCATCGATCTGGTCCTGTCGCACCAGGCCGGGACGGGGGGCACCACGCTGACCCGCAGTGATGTCGGCGAAAGTGTCGAGCAGATCACCGAGACCTATCCCTACTGGTTCAACGAGACCTATGCCGGCTATGGCGGCAATGAAGCCGCCATCCCGATCGACCAGCATCAGCTGATCGCCCTGATGGCCCCGCGCCCCTTGCTGATCGGTGGGGGCTGGCGCGATGCCTGGTCCGATCCGCAGGGCAGTTATCGCGCCGGTATCGGCGCCAATCCCGTCTATGAGCTCTACGGGTCAGGCGGTCTGCGTCAGGAGCGGCTGGGCGCGTTCGATCCAAGCGCAGACATGGCGGTTTTCATGCGCCGCGGCCTGCATGGTGTGCAGCCGTCGGACTGGGACGCGTTCCTGGCTTTCCTCGACGCGCATTTCGACCATTCGCAATAAGGTCTTGCCGCATCCCTGCGGCGCGTTCCAGACTGCGGTATGCGTCTCAAGGATTTTCTTCTTCTCGTCGCGGTCTGCGTGGTCTGGGGCTTCAACTTCGTGGTTGCGAAGTTCGCGGTTACCGGTGCGCCCGGCTGGGTCCCCGGCTTTGACGGCGTTCCGCCGATCTTCTTCGCCTTCCTGCGTTTCGCACTCCTTTATGCCTTCCTCGCGCCGTGGCTGAGGCCGCGCCCGACCGACATCAAGACGATGATTGGCGTGGCGCTGTGCATGGGGGCGCTGCAATACGCTCTGATGTTCCTTGGCATGCGCTGGGCAACGCCGTCGGGCATGGCCATTGCGGTCCAGATGGGCGTGCCCTTCGCCACCATATTGTCCGTCATTTTCCTCAAGGAAACGGTCGGTCTGCCACGGATAGCGGGCATGACACTCGCCCTCGCCGGGGTCTTGCTGGTGATCTTCAATCCCGGTGAGACCGATATGTCGATCGGCATGTTGCTGGGTGTTGGTGCCGCCTTCGTGGCGTCGGTCGGCATGATCCTGGTCAAACGCCTGCCCATGGACTCGATCCGCATGCAGGCCTGGATCGGGCTGATCTCCTGGCCGCCCCTCCTGCTGTTGTCGCTGACCTTCGAGAGCAATCAGATGGCGGGTGTGGTCTCGGGTGGCTGGGCCTTCGGGCTCGCCCTCCTCATCACCGTCGTGCTGGTGAATATTTTCGGACATGGCGTGTTCTACAATCTGCTCAAACGCTATGATGCGACCCTCATCGCACCCATTACGTTGCTGGCGCCGCTGGTCGGTGTGGTCTCGGGCATTCTCCTGACCGGCGACCCGATGGGCTGGCGCCTCTTCGTCGGGGGCGGGCTGACCCTGGTTGGCGTCGGCATCATCGCCTTGCGGCAGAACCGTAAACTGCCGGCGGCCGCCCTCGCGCGGGAGAAGACGCTGTGATCCTGGATGTGGGCGCGGCGACCGGCCTCGATGTGATTGCGGCCCCGTCGCCGAATTTCAATGACCGCAAGACGCCGGTCAGCCTTATCCTTCTTCACTATACAGGCATGGAGAGTGGCGCGGTGGCGATCGAGCGCCTGCGCGATCGCGAAGCCCAGGTCAGCGCTCACTATGTTGTCCGGGAGGATGGCCGGATCCTTCAACTCGTCGGTGAAGACAAGCGGGCCTGGCATGCCGGCCTGGCCAGCTGGCGCGGCGAAAGCGATGTGAACTCGGCCTCGATCGGCATCGAGATCGTCAATGGCGGGCATGATTTCGCGCTCCCGGCCTATCCCGCCATCCAGATCGATCGACTGATCACGCTCGTGGCCGATGTGATGAAGCGGCACGGTCTGGGCGCCGAGTGTGTGATCGGCCATTCCGACGTGGCACCCGGTCGCAAGCAGGACCCGGGCGAGCACTTTCCCTGGGGGCGACTTGCCGCGGCTGGCTGTGCGCTGGCGACGCCGCAGGCGGGAGAGCCGGTGGCGGATGTCGGGTCCGGTCTCGAGGCGATCGGCTATGCGCTTGATCCCGGCCTCGACGCTGTTATCGAAGCCTTCCAGCGACGCTGGCGACCGGCGTGTGTCGACGGGAATGCCGACCGGGAGACCCGGGCGCTCATCGCCGCGCTGGCCGATCGCTCTTGACGCCTGGCCCGGTCTGACCGATCTAGGCGGCGATCAGGCGGCTGGGCGGTCGCGGCAACTGGGCCGGAAACGGTGTTGTCGAGGAAAGTCCGGGCTCCACGGAGGCAAGGTGCCGGATAGCGTCCGGCGGGGGTGACCCCAGGGAAAGCGCAGCAGAGAACAGACCGCCGGGCCTTCGGGCCAGGCAAGGGTGAAACGGTGCGGTAAGAGCGCACCGCCTCGACCGCAAGGAAGAGGGCTAGGCAAGCCCCACCTGGAGCAAGACCGAATAGGGACAGACCGCAGCTCTCGGGTTGCACGTGCGCCTCCGCATGCTGTCCGGGTAGGTCGCAACAGGTCGTGTGCAAGCACGATCGCAGATGAATGACCGTCGCCCCGGCTCGTCCGGGGGACAGGACCCGGCTTACAGGCCGCCTGATCACGTTTCCCGACACCCGCACTCCTGACCTCAGACAGCGAGATGACCTTCCACGTAGCGGCCCGGTGCGGCGGGGCGATCGCGCCTGCGGTCTTCGTCCGCGGGCGTCCTTTCCATTTTGGCATCAATCGCGCCGGAAGCGCGATCCGCCCCCACGGGTGACAGGATCTGGTCTCGCGAAGCGACCTCTTTTGCCAATCCGGAAACAATCCCCAATTTTCGCGCAATTCCCGGGATTCCAAGGCTGAGCCAATCCGGGGCCTGTGGATATTAACTTAATGTTCTCTTCCTGTTCTTGTTTTTCTCATAATCGAATACTTCTGGAGGCGCGCTATTCCATGAAAAACGGGCCTTTCGTCATTGTTTCCCATCTGATCCCATGTTATCCCATCGTTAACCATGAGGGACGGGTCTCATGGCTCTGGGGGTTTCTCGCGTGTTTCTGTCGACGACGATCAATGGGGTGGATGCGAAGGGACGGGTTTCCGTGCCTGCCGGCTTCCGCGCAGTCGTCAAGAATGATCCCGAAGAGAAGATTTTCGTCTGGCCGTCCTTCGAGGGCGGCTATCTGGAAGGGGGCGGGCAGGCTCTGCTCGACCGTTACCTGGCGCTCATGGAGGAAATGGATCCCTATGACGACGCCCGCGCCGCCTTCGAGCAGACCATTTTCGGTGACACACGTGGCCTGGCCTTTGACGGCACCGGCCGGGTCAGCCTTCCCAGGGATCTGATCGAGCATGCCGGGCTGGGCGGCAAGGCGGCCTTTGTGGGTCTGGGCGCGCGCTTCGAGATCTGGGATCCGGAGCGCCTCGCCGAGCGCAAGGCAAATGCTCGCAATTTTGCCCGGGACAACAAGAAATCGCTCAAGCTCCCGCCCCGGACCGGAGGCGCGTGATGAGCCCGTCTCCGCATATCCCGGTCATGCTGGCTGAGGTCCTGCACGCGCTCGAGCCGCGCGCCGGGGCGCTGTATATCGACGGCACTTTTGGGGCTGGCGGTTATTCGCGCGGCATCCTCTCCGCAGCGGATTGCAAGCTGATCGGTATCGACCGCGATCCGGCGGTCCAGCCTGCGGCAACCCAGCTGGTCCAGGCCTCGGGCGGGCGTTTCGCCTTCGCCGAGGCCCCCTTTTCCGCCATGGGCGAGGTGCTGGCGTCGCGCGGGATCGACAGTGTCGACGGCATTGTCCTGGATATCGGCGTTTCCTCGATGCAGATCGACCAGGCCGAGCGTGGTTTCTCCTTCATGCGCAAGGGTCCGCTGGACATGCGCATGGCGGCGGACGGGCCAAGTGCGGCCGACGCGGTGAACCGGCTCAAGGAGTCCGAGCTCGCCGACATATTTTATGTATACGGCGAGGAACGGCGCTCGCGCCGGATTGCGAAATTCATCTGCACGGCGCGCGCCGAGGCGAAAATCGAGACGACAGATCGGCTCGCCGAAATTGTCACGCGCGCAACAGGCGGAAAACACTCAAAGATTCACCCGGCCACAAAAGTCTTCCAGGCGCTGCGGATTTTCGTCAATGACGAGCTCGGCGAGCTGGCCCGCGCCCTGGAGGCGGCCGAGCAGCTTTTGACCCCGCTGGGCCGGCTTGTCGTGGTTACCTTCCATTCACTGGAAGACCGCATGGTCAAGACCTTCCTGCGAGGCCGTGCCGGCCTGGCCGGAGGCGGTGGTTCGCGCCACGAGCCGGTGGTTGAAGCCGGACCCGCGCCGAGCTTCTCCTTGCTGACCCGCCGCGCCGTGGCGGCCAGTGATGAAGAGGCGGCGGACAATCCGCGGGCTCGCTCTGCCAAGCTTCGTGCGGCCATCCGAACGGAAGCGCCTGCCTGGGCTGACGGGCCGTCGCTTCACACGAGTATTGTTCCGCTCGCCCGACTGGAGGCCGCGCTATGATCCGCACGCTCAATGCGATTGCGTTCGTCGTTGCCGCAGCTCTGGCGGTCGCGCTCTATATCGCCAAGGCCGAGGCGAAGAGCTCGCAGGAACGCCTTGAGGATATCCAGGCCCAGCTCGTCGAGGAGCGTCGTCAGATCAATGTGCTCAATGTCGAGATCGCCCATCTGGAAGACCCGGAGCGCCTGCGCGCCCTGGCTCGGCGTTATCTCGGCTTCGAACCGCTGGATCCGTCCCGGGAGGTCGATTTGAGCGATCTGCCACTGCTTGCCGATGCCCGCCCCGAAGAGGAGGGCGTGCGCCGCGACCAGACCCTGGTTCGCCAGGAGGAGGGTGCTCTGGCGATGGCTGAGCCGACGCGGGTGGGAGGTCCGGACTGATGCGTCTGTGGCCGTTCCGCAAACAGGTGTCGGCCGAGGCGCGGACCCTGGCTCCGCCGCCCTTGGCGGAAGCGGCGCCGGCGGACATGTCGCGCCTGCTCCGGATTGAAAGTGACGAAACCCGCGCGATGGAATCCTCGCGCGGGCGTTTGCGCGTCATGGGGCTTTCGATGGCCCTCGGCTTCGCCATTCTCGGTGGCCGGGCGGTGGAGGTCGCGGTGACCGGGTCGGCTGATGCGGCCTCGCCAAATCGCCAGGCCGTGGCCGCCCAAGCGCGAGGCGATCTGTTTGACCGGACCGGTCAGGTCCTGGCCACGACGCTCGATACCCACTCCCTGTATGCCGATCCCGCCCTGGTCTGGGATGCTGCGGAAACCGCGGAAATGCTGGCAACCGTCCTGCCCGATATCGATGTCGCCGGCCTGACGGAAGAGCTCGACTCGCGGCGCCGCTTCGTCTGGGTCCGCCGCAATCTCACGCCGCGTCAACGCCAGGCGGTCTTCGCCCTCGGCCTGCCGGGTCTGGAATTCCGCTCCGAGCCGCGACGTGTCTATCCGCGCGGTCGTCTGGCCTCGCATGTGGTGGGCTATACCAATCGCGACATGGACGGGCTCGCCGGCGCGGAGCGCGCCTTCGACAGTGCGCTGATGTCCGGCGATGGTCGTCCGGTTGCCCTGTCGATCGACATGGCGGTCCAGTTCCATCTCGATGAGGTCCTGCGCGCCAGCATGGCCGAATACCGGGCGCTGGCGGCGACCGGCATCGTGATGAATGTCCGCACGGGTGAAATTCTCGGCATGGTCTCCCTGCCGGATTTTGATCCCAACCGACCCGCCGATGCCAGCAATGGCGAACGGCTCAACCGTGCGGCCCAGTCGGTTTATGAAATGGGCTCGACTTTCAAGGCGTTCACCGTTGCGGTTGCGCTTGAGGAAGGTACGGCGACGATGGAGAGCCGCTATGATGCGCGGGCGCCGCTCTCGGTCGGCGGCTACGAGATTTCCGACTATCACGGCGAGGAGCGCTGGCTGACCGTTCCGGAGATTTTCACCCATTCGTCCAATATCGGCTCCGGACACATGGCGCTGGAAGTCGGCGCCGATGCGCAGCGGGGTTTCCTCGGCGATCTGCGCCTGCTCGAGCGCGCCCCGATCGAACTGGCGGAAAGCGCCGATCCGCTTCTGCCGCGCAATTGGGGTCCGACGGAAACCGTCACGATTTCCTACGGCCACGGTATCGCGGTCAGCCCGATCGCGACGATCGCCGCCTTCGCCGCCATTGCCAATGACGGTGTCTATGTCCCGCCAACCCTTCTGCCCGTCGCGGCCGACGAAACCATTCTTGGTGAGCGCGTCATGCGCTCCGAGGTGGCGCGCGATGTCCTTGCCCTGATGCGCGAGAATGTGGTGGGCGGAACCGGGGGCAATGCCGAAGCGGTCGGCTATCTGGTGGCCGGCAAGACGGGTACGGCCGACAAGCCCACCCGTGGCGGCTATGATACGAGCCGTCTTCTCTCCTCATTTTCGGCCGTTTTCCCGGCCAATGATCCGCAATATGCGATCCTTGTGTTGCTCGACGAACCGCAAATGCCCGAACCAACCTATCTTCGCCCGACCGGTGGCCGGGTCGCGGCGCCGGCGGTGGGTGAGATCGTGGCACGGATTGCGCCCATTCTCGGTGTTGACCGGTCGAATGAAGACCCGGTCGGTCGCGCCGCCCTTGTTCGCGCTGCCCTGATGCCGGAGATGATCCCGTGACCCTGGATGAGCTGCTCGCCGGAGAAGGCCTGTCCGTCACTGGCGGGCGCGAGGGCATCCGCGGGCTGACCCTGGACAGCCGCAAGGTGGAGCCGGGCTTTGTCTTTGCGGCGCTGCCCGGTGTGAAAGTCCATGGCCGTGATTTCATTCCCAGGGCGCTGGCGGCGGGCGCTGCCGTGATCCTGACGGATGAGCCGGTCGACGCCCCGGTTCCGGTGATCGCGGTGGACCAACCGGCGGCACTTCTGGCGCGCATGGCGGCGCGTTTCTATCCGCGCCAGCCTGCGCATATCGTTGCCATTACCGGAACGAATGGCAAAAGCTCGACCGTTGAGTTCCTGCGCCAGATCTGGGCCGGAGCGGGTCTCGAGGCGGCTTGTCTGGGGACGCTTGGCGTGACCCGCGGCGACACCGTGGAAGTGACCGGCTATACCACGCCGGACGCCGTCGCCTTGCAGGCAGCGCTTGACCGTCTGGCCGGCGAGGGCGTGACTCATCTGGGCATGGAGGCATCAAGTCACGGGCTCAAGCAGCATCGTATAGACGGGGTCCGCCTGGCGGTCGGTGCCTTCACCAATCTGACCCAAGATCATCTGGATTATCATCCGGATTTCGCCGATTATTTCGCGTCCAAACTAAAGCTTTTCACAGAGCGCCTGCCAGCCGATGGGCGGGCGGTGATCAATGTCGATAGCGAGTGGGGTGGCAAGATGGCCGCCGCGGCGCGCGAGCGTGGTCTGGACGTCCTGACCATGGGTTGGCGCGGCCGCGATCTGACCATTCGCGAGATTACCCCGCGCCCGGCGAGCCAGAGCGTCGTCTTCGCCTGGCAGGGGCGTGAGTTTTCGCTCGATATCCCGCTCGTGGGTGAGTTCCAGATTCTCAACGCCCTCGGCGCCGCCGCGATCGCGTTTGCGGAAGGTGTCGCGGAGGCCGATGTGCTGGCGACCCTCAAGACACTGACCGGTGTTCCCGGCCGGCTCGAGAAAGTCGGAGAGACGGCGGAGGCCGCTCCGGTGCTTGTCGACTATGCCCATACGCCGGACGGGCTAGACAAATTGCTCCGCGCCGCGCGTCCGCACACGCGCGGCCGGGTGATTGTGATATTCGGGTGTGGCGGTGATCGCGATGCGTCCAAGCGCGCCAAGATGGGGGTGATCGCGGCCAACCAGGCCGATCATGTCATTGTCACCGACGACAATCCGCGCTCCGAGGACCCTGCCAGCATCCGCAAGGCTGTGCTCAAGGGCTGCCCGGATGCCGAGGAAATCGCCGACCGGGCCGAGGCCATCCGCCATGGCGTGGACATGCTGCGCGCGGGCGATTGCCTGCTGATCGCCGGCAAGGGGCATGAGACCGGCCAGACCATTGGCGATGTCGTTCATCCCTTTGATGATCGTGATCAGGGGCGCGCTGCGCTGGCGCAAAGGGAGGCTGCCCGTGTCTGACGACAAGACTGCACCGCTCTGGACATCCAGACAGGCCATGGCCGCGACCGGCGGCATGCTGTTGGGTGACACGGACTGGACCGCGACCGGCATCTCGATCGACACCCGCACACTGGAGCCCGGTGACCTCTTCGTCGCTCTCAAGGATGTCCGGGACGGGCATGAATTTGTCGGTGCCGCGATGGAGAAGGGGGCGTCAGCCTGCCTGGTCGAGCGCGGGGATAGCGGTGTCGAGCCGGCCCTTCAGGTGAAGGATGTGCTGGATGGTTTGCGGATGCTCGGGACGGCGGCGCGTGATCGCTCCGATGCCATCCGCGTCGCCGTGACCGGAAGTGTTGGCAAGACCAGTGTGAAGGAGGCGGTTGCCGCCGTCTTCCGGGCCGCCGGCCCGGCGCATTGGAGCGTGAAATCCTATAATAATCATTGGGGTGTGCCGCTGACCCTTGCGCGCATGCCCAAGCAGACCGAGCGCGCCGTTTTCGAAATGGGCATGAACCATGCCGGCGAGATCCGCGACCTGTCGTCGCTCGTGCGGCCGCATGTGGCGCTGATCACCCGGATCGCGCCGGCCCATCTGGAAAATCTGGGGACGATCCAGGCCATTGCCGACGCCAAGTCGGAGATTTTCGAGGGGCTGGAACAGGACGGGGTCGCGATTTACCCGTCTGATGATCCGCTGGCCGAGCGCCTGGCGCGGCACGCCCGTCACTCCTGCGCGGCTTTCATGCTCGATTTCGGAACGGGTGCGGCTGCCGCCATCCGCATCGAGGACTTCGAGACCGGGCTGGACGGCTCCCGTGGTGTCGCCAATGTCCTCGGCGTGCGGGCCCCATTCCGCCTTGCCGCAACCGGCGAGCACTGGGCCTGGAATGCCGGCGCGATCTTCGCGGCGGCTGCCGGTGCCGGACTGGACGCGCGCGATGTCGCCGAAGCGCTTTCGGGTGTCGGTGCCGAGGCTGGTCGCGGTCGTGCCATCGCCATCGACCTGCCCGGCGGGGGCACTTTCACCCTGCTCGATGACGCCTATAACGCCAATCCGGTGTCCATGGCCGCAGCGATCGCCGCTCTGGGGGCTGCCCAGCCGGCCGCAGGCGGGCGCCGCATCGCCATTCTCGGTGACATGCTGGAACTGGGCCCTGACGAAAATCGCCTTCATGCGGCACTGGCCGACGAGCTGGTCGCCGCCGGAGCCGATGCTGTGATCGCCTGCGGTCGTCGCATGAAGCATCTGCATAACGCCTTGCCGAACACGGTTCACACCGGCTATGCGCAGGATGCTGGCGAGGGGCTGGGACAAGTCAAATCCATCGTGAAGGCGGGAGATGTGGTGCTCATCAAGGGCTCCAACGGTTCCGGCCTCCACAAGATTGCCTCGGTTCTCGTCGATGGTACCGCATTCGGACTGACGGAGGCCTGATCCGCCCATGCTCTACTTGCTCTTCGCGCCGCTGGCGGATGACCTGCAATTGGCGAATTTGTTTCGCTACATCACCTTCCGGACCGGCGGCGCGCTGATGACGGCGATGTTGATCGCCTTCGTCTTCGGCAAGCCGATGATCGGCTGGTTGCGCCGCAAGCAGGGCAAGGGTCAGCCGATCCGCGCCGAAGGCATTGAGCGCCATGTGGTCGAGAAGGCCGGGACGCCCACCATGGGCGGCTTCCTTATCCTGCTGGGCGTGATGGTCGGGACGCTGCTGTGGGCCGACCTGTCCAATTCCTACGTCTGGATTGTCATCTTCGTCACGGCCGGCTTCGGCCTGATCGGATTTGTCGATGACTATCTCAAGGTGACCAAGCAGACCACGGCCGGTTTCGGCGGCAAGTTCAAACTGGTCGGCGAATTCGCGATTGCCCTCGTGGCGGTGGTCTGGGCTACGCATACCGCGCGCTCGCTCGGTGTCGAGCCCGGCATCGAAACCTCGATTGCCTTCCCCTTCTTCAAGGATCTGATGCTCAATATCGGGCCGCTCTTCTTCGTCTTCGGCTGCATCGTCATCGTCGGTTCGGGCAATGCGGTGAACATGACTGACGGGCTGGACGGGCTGGCCATCGTGCCGGTCATGATCGCTGCGGCGACCTTTGGCGTGATCGCCTATGTCGTCGGCCGGGTCGATTTCGCCGAGTATCTGCAGGTTCACTACACCGCCGGTGCGGGCGAGATCCTGATCTTCTGCGGCGCCTTGATCGGTGCCGGGATCGGCTTTCTGTGGTGGAATGCGCCACCGGCCATGGTCTTCATGGGCGATACGGGCTCCTTGTCGCTGGGCGGCGCGCTCGGCACGATTGCGGTCGCCATCAAGCATGAGCTTGTGCTGGCCATTGTCGGCGGTCTCTTCGTGCTCGAACTGGTGTCGGTCATGGTCCAGGTCGCGAGCTTCAAACTCTTCGGCAAGCGGGTCTTCCGAATGGCGCCGATCCACCACCATTTCGAGAAGAAGGGATGGGCCGAGCCGACCATTGTCATCCGCTTCTGGATTATTGCGGTCATTCTCGCATTAATCGGACTCGCCACGCTGAAATTGAGATAGGCTAGGTCTTCATGATCCCGATCCATGCATATGAAGGCCGCCGCGTGGCTGTGTTCGGATTGGGGCGCACAGGCATAGCCACGGCAAAAGCCCTCGAGGCAGGCGGCGCAACGGTATCGTGCTGGGACGATTCCGAGCCCTCGCGGCTGCGCGCCGAGGCGGACGGCCTGACCCTGGATGATCTCAACCGGCGCGACTGGGGCGATATTGCAGCCCTGATATTGTCGCCGGGCATCCCCTTGACCCATCCCAAACCCCATCACGTGGTCGAGCTGGCCCGGGCCGTTGATGCGCCGGTGATCGGCGATGTCGAACTCTTCGCGATGGCGATTGCCGATCTGCCTGAGAAGCGTCGACCCAAAATCATCGGCATTACCGGGACCAATGGAAAGTCGACGACGACCGCCCTCATCGGTCACATCCTGCGCGAGACCGGGCGCAATGTCGTGGTCGGCGGCAATATTGGTGACGCCATTCTCGCTCAGGCGGCGCCGCGACCGGGCAGTTACTATGTCCTCGAACTGTCGTCTTACCAGTTGGACCTCACCCACTCGCTGGCCTGTGATGTCGCGCTCCTGCTGAACATCTCGCCGGATCATATCGACCGGCATGGTGATTTTGACGGATATTTCCGCGCCAAACAGCGCTTGTTCGACATGCAGCGGCCGGGCGATGTGGCGGTTATCGGGATCGATGACAATGTGACCTCGGCCTATTTCTCCACCCTGCGTCGCAATCGACGCGAGGAGGAGATCATTCCGATCTCGGCCGGGCGGGTCTTCGCGCGCGGCGTCTATGCGCTGGGCGACCGGGTCTATGACGCGCTGGACTGTGCCTCGCATCCGGTCGTCGACCTGGCGAAGGCGCCGGCTCTGCCGGGGCGCCACAATGCCCAGAACGCGGCCGCCGCACTGGCCGCCGTCCGGGCGCTGGGTGTCTCGGGGCGCGCCGCCGCCGATGCGATCGCGACCTTTCCGGGTCTGGCGCATCGTCAGGAGCGGATCGCGACGATCAATGGCGTCACCTATATCAATGATTCCAAGGCGACCAATGCCGAGGCCGCCACGCAGGCCTTGGGTTGTTATGACCATGTCCGGTGGATTGTCGGTGGCCGCGCCAAGGATGGCGGACTGGTCGCTGCGCGGCCGCATTTCGACCGTGTCGCCAAAGCCTATCTGATCGGTGAGGCGGCGACCGGCTTCGCCGCCGAGCTCGCCGGGGATGTCCCGCACGAAGCGTGCGGTGATCTGGCCGCGGCGCTTGAGGCGGCCACGCGCGATGCAATAGCGGCAGGCGTGTCGGGCCAGGTTGTTCTCCTGTCACCGGCAGCGGCCTCCTTCGATCAATTCACCAGTTATGAAGCGCGCGGCGACGCCTTCCGCGAGCTGGTGCGCGCCCTCGTGCCGGTCGATTCCGTGGCGGAGGGTGTTGCGTGATCCAGAGTTTCCCGCGGGCGCTGGCGAGCTGGTGGCGCGGCATTGACCGTACCCTGCTCTTCGTCATCCTGGCGCTGATCATCACCGGACTCGTCCTGTCCATGGCGGCCAGTCCGGCGGCCTCGGAACGCCTCGGCCTGGATGATCCCTTCTACTTCCTCTACCGGCAGGGCGTCTTCGCGGTGCTCAGCCTGGTCGGCCTGTTGGGAATATCCGCGCTGTCGCCCAAGGGCGCGCGGCGACTGGCCGGCCTGGCCCTTGTCGGTGCTTTCGTCCTGATGGGCGCGGTCCTGCTCGTGGGCTATGAGGTCAAGGGCGCGACCCGCTGGCTGCGCTTCGGCGCCTTCTCGCTGCAACCCTCGGAATTTCTCAAGCCAGCCTTGCTGGTCACGGCGGCCTGGCTGTTCTCCGAGGAGAAGCGCGGTGCCCCCGTGCCCGGGCGGATCATCGCCTTCGGCCTGTTCGCGGTGGCGATCGGCTTGTTGATGCTGCAACCGGATTTCGGCCAGTCCGTGCTTTTGACCCTGTGTTTTGGCGGTATTTTTTTCGCCTCCGGACTGTCCTGGATCTGGGTGGCGGTCCTGGGCGGGCTGGCGGCGTCGGGATCGACCCTGGCCTATTTCACCTTTCCGCACATTGCGTCCCGCGTGGACCGTTTCCTCAATCCGGAAAGCGGCGACACCTACCAGATTGACCGGGCGACCGAGGCGATCTCGAGGGGCGGGATTGCCGGTGTCGGCCCCGGTGAGGGCGAGGTGAAGCATTTGCTGCCCGATGCGCACACGGATTTCATCTTCTCGGTCGCCGCCGAGGAGTTCGGCCTGATCGCCTCGCTGTCGATAATCGGCCTCTTCGCCATTCTGGTCACGCGGGCCTGGATGCAGGTCATGCGATTGCAGGATGGTTTCGCGCAGTTGGCCGTTGCTGGACTTGCGCTGCAATTCGGACTGCAAAGCCTGGTCAATATCGCCGTAAACTTGAACCTCATTCCACCCAAGGGCATGACCTTGCCCTTCGTGTCCTATGGAGGTTCATCCATGCTCGCCCTCGCTTTTGGCGCCGGCCTCCTGCTCGCTTTCACGCGCCGTCGACCCGGCGCCTATACGACCCGTTACGCCGCATGACACCCAGACGATGCCTGATCGCCGCCGGCGGAACCGGTGGACACATGTTTCCCGCGCGCGCCGCGGCCGAAGCGCTGATCGCGCGCGGCTGGCAGGTGCGCCTCGTCACCGATACGCGCGGTCTGCGCCATGCCACCGACTTCCCGGCCGTTGCGGTCGACGAAATCCATGCCGCCAGCCCGTCGACGAAAAATCCCGTCAAACTGGCCAAGGCGGCGCTGGAACTGACCCAGGGCTTTGCCCAGGCGCGCGCCATTGCCGGCAAGTGGAAGCCTGATGTTGTGGCCGGTTTTGGTGGCTATCCGGCTTTCCCCGCCCTGGCGGTTGCCCGGTCCATGGGCACACCCTTTGCCATTCACGAGCAAAATGCCGTGCTCGGCCGGGTCAATCGGGTCTTTGCCGGCAAGGCCGGCTTCATCGCCTCCGGCTTTGAACGCCTCGACCGGCTGCCGGCGAAAGCGAAAAAGCGTCATATCCTGACAGGCAATCCCCTGCGCGAACCGATCATCGAGGCGCGCGCCGCCGGATATCCGGCGATCACCGCTGACGGGCGGCTCAACATTCTGGTGCTGGGCGGCTCGCTGGGTGCGCGTATCCTGTCGGAGACGGTGCCGAAGGCGCTGGCGATGATCCCGGAAAAGCTCCGGTCTCGCCTTGATGTGGTCCAACAGACGCGGGAGGAATCCCTCCCCATGGCCCGTGAGATTTACCAAGCCGCCGGCATTGCCGCCCGATGCGAACCCTTTTTCGAGGATGTCGGAGCGCTCTATGCCGCCAGCCATCTCGTGATCGGCCGGGCCGGAGCGTCCACTGTGTCCGAAGTCGCGGGCGTCGGGCGTCCGGCCATCTTTTGCCCGCTGGCGATCGCCGCAGACGATCACCAGGCCGCCAATGTCGATGGGCTTGTCCAGGCGGTGGCCTGTGATGTCGTCCATGAAGGCGAGTTCACGGCCGGGAAGATCGCCGCCCTCGTCGAAACCCGTTTGTCCAACCCTGACGATCTCGCCAGCCGCGCCCAGTCGGCGCGCGCGCTCGGCCGACCTGATGCCGCCGATGCGCTGGCGCGGGCGGTCGACGGCCTGGTCACCGGAGCCCTCGTATGAAATTCACCGCCCTGCCATTTGAAGTCGGCCCCGTCCATTTCGTCGGTATCGGCGGGATCGGCATGTCCGGCATCGCCGAAGTCATGCTCAATCTGGGCTACAAGGTTCAGGGTTCCGACATCAAGGCGAACCCCAATGTCGAGCGCCTGACCGGCCTCGGCGCGACGGTCGCCATCGGCCATGCCGCAGAGAATGTCTGGGGCGCGGGCGCCATTGTCGTCTCCTCGGCCATCAAGCCGGACAATCCCGAGCTCGTCGCGGCCCGGGCTGCCAAGATCCCGGTCGTACGCCGCGCGGAAATGCTGGCCGAACTGATGCGCCTGAAATTCGCCGTCGCAGTCGGTGGAACGCATGGCAAGACGACGACCACCTCGCTGGTCTCTGTGCTGATGGACGCGGCCGGTGTCGATCCGACCGTGATCAATGGCGGCATCATTTCCGCCTATGGCTCCAACGCCAAGATGGGATTGGGCGACTGGATGGCGGTCGAGGCGGATGAGAGCGATGGCTCCTTCCTCAAGCTTCGCTCGACGGTGGCGATCGTCACCAATATCGATCCCGAGCACATGGAGCATTACGGCGATTTCGATACGCTGCGTCAGGCCTTCTATCAATTCGTCGAAAACCTGCCCTTCTACGGTTTTGCCGTCCTGTGCACGGACCACCCGGAAGTCCAGTCCCTGGCCAGCCGGGTCGAAGACCGTCGGGTGATCACCTATGGCCAGAACCCGCAGGCCGATGCCCGGCTGGAAAATCTCGAAATGGACCCGTCCGGCGCGACATTCGATGTCCGTTTCCGCCTGCGCGGGCAGGATGAAACCGTCTGGCAGGGCCTCTTCCTGCCGATGATGGGCGAGCACAATGTCCTCAATGCGGTGGCCGCCCTGGCGACGGCGCGCGAGCTGGGCCTGACCGAGGAGGGTGCCCGGACGGCGCTGGGTCAGTTTGGCGGGGTGAAGCGTCGCTTTACCCGCACGGGCGAGTGGAAGGGCGCCGCCATCATTGATGATTACGGCCATCACCCGGTCGAGATCCTCGCGGCGCTGAAAGCCGCCCGCCAGGCGTCAACCGGCAAGGTGATCGCGGTCATTCAGCCGCATCGCTATAGCCGTCTGCACGACTTGTTCGACGATTTTTCCACCTGTTTCAATGATGCCGACAGCGTTCTGGTCACCCCGGTCTATACCGCCGGCGAGGACCCGATTGAAGGCGCCGACCAGCCCCATTTGGTGGAAAGCCTGGGCGCCCATGGTCACCGCGATGCCATTGCCACGACGCGTGAAACCGTCGCCGCCGATGTCGCCAAACGCGCCGGTGCGGGCGATGTCGTCATCTGCCTCGGCGCCGGCGACATCACGCAGTGGGCCTATGCCTTGCCGGGTGAGCTGGAGGCGACGGGGTGACCCTCCTGTCCCGACTCCCGCCCGTTCGCGGCAAATATATCGAGGCCGCGCCGCTGAAGGATCTGACCTGGTTGCGGGTGGGTGGTCCGGCGGATGTGCTGTACCTGCCGGCCGACGAGTCCGATCTGTGTCGCTTTCTCGCCGAGACGCCGGACGAGATCCCGGTGACCGTGCTGGGCGCCGGGTCGAACACGCTGGTGCGTGATGGCGGGGTGCCGGGTGTCGTGATTCGTCTGGCGGGCGCGTTCGCGAAGACCGAGGCACTCGACGGGCATCGCCTGCGCGCTGGTGCCGGAGCGCTCGACAAGATGGTCGCCAAGGCGGCGGCGAAGGCCGGAATTGGCGGGCTGGAATATCTCGTCGGCGTGCCCGGCACGATTGGCGGCGCGCTGCGCATGAATGCCGGTTGTTATGACCAGGAAACATCGGACGTGCTGGTCGAAGCCATCGCGCTCGACCGGATGGGCCGCCGGATCATCGCGACACCGCAGGAGCTGGCCTATTCCTATCGCCATTGTTCGGCGCCGGAGGACTGGATCTTCACCGAGGCGGTCTTCCAGGGGCAGGCCGATGATCCGGACGCGATCACCGAGCGGATGAATGCGATCACGGCACGGCGCGAAGGCACGCAGCCGATCCGCGAGAAGACCTCCGGCTCCACCTTCGCCAATCCCGATCCGCCCGGCACGCCGAACCAGCGCAAGTCCTGGGAGTTGATCGACAGTGTCGGCGGTCGCGGCTACCGCGTTGGCGGGGCGCATTTTTCCGAGCAGCATTGTAACTTCCTGATCAATGACGGCACGGCCAGCGCGGCTGATCTGGAACAGGTCGGGGAAGACGTGCGGGCTCGGGTTCGCAAGCAACACGATATCGATCTGCGCTGGGAAGTCCGGCGCATTGGCCGGACGACCGGCGACGGACACAAAGAGGGGCAACCCGGATGACACATCCTCTGGCGTCGGCCATTGAGCCGATCCGCGAAAAATTCGTCTACGCCTACACGCAATGGCTGCCGGAAATGGCCAAGCAGTTTCCCCAGGGTGTCAGCGAACATCCTTTTGCGATCAAGGCGGACAAGGCCTTGCTGCGCAGCCTTTACCGGATTGATTTCGCCACCCAGCTCGAGCCGAAGCCGGAATTCCGCGAATTCCGCATGCAGGAAATGATCGCCTTCAAGTCCTGGGACGGGCCGATGGATGGTGTGCATCTGCACCTCCACCCCTTCCGCTGGGACGCGGCGGTCGTCCAGCTGCGCGATGCGAAATGGGACGAGGCCGCATTGCTGGACTGGTTCGACCGCTATTTCGGCCTGATGAAGGGCGTGCCCGTCACCATGCCGGGCGTGCAGACCGGTGGTTTCCTCCATGCCGCCTCCCTGCAGGGCGAGCTCCTGCATTGTGATTTCGGCACGGCACCGCTGGAGGCGCTGATCGAGCTGGTCGGGATCGGCGCGCGCTCCGGCGCCAGCGCGGTGGCGATCAGTGATCCGACCGTGAAGCCGATGACGCCGAACGCGCCGGCCGGCGACGTATTGAACTAACCCCGCCCGGGCCGATTTGCGGTCGACCGGGTCCAGTCAGGACGAGCTCATGAGCAAGCGTGTTGCAGGCGTATTCGTGCAGGAGCTGAGTGTCGCGCGAGTATCCGGAATTGTCTGCACCGCGCGGGCTGGCGATCTATGAAGCGGGCACTTTTCATATGTTCGGCCAACAAGTTGCGCAGTCCTACCGCCGAGCATGTGTTCGCGTCCTGGTCGGGTGTGGAGACGGACTCAGCCGGTTTGAACCATGACGCGGTCGTCGTGCTGTCCCACGACCAGATTGAATGGGCCAATGTGATCTTCGTGATGGAACAGGCGCACAAGAACAAGCTGCGCAAAAAGCACAAGGCTGTGCTGGACGGAAAGCGGATCATCTGTCTGGGAATTCCGGACGAGTATGAAGTGATGGATCCTGAGTTGATCCGGTTGCTGGAAGCCAAAGCCGGACCGTTTTTGAGGTAAGGGTATGACCAAGCGAATTGCCGTGCTGATGCGCGGCCAGATGGGGTAAGCCATGACACCAGAATGGATTATAGTCATCGAGCAGGTCCAATCTCACTATGTGGATCAGTACGCGAACTGGGTCGAAGCTCAGATGCAACGCGAGGGCCCCAATTCTCCGGAAGTGGCGTTTCAGCTCCAGTCCGAATCTGCACTGTTTGGAAATCTTGCTCGTGTGGATTTCGTTCAAAACGCATCTGGTCGCTCCGAAGTCGTTCCCTTTTGGCCCGACTACGCGTTGAATTTCGAGCCTGTGAGCGGCCAGATGGGCGAGGCTCAAATACACATAGAGCCTTTTGTTTGGTCTCAAGCCGTCATCACAATCGAAGGTGCACGCTGGGAAGGCGTGGTGCTGGATCCTTGGTTCAATGATTGGTTCGGGCTTGAGAGCGGTCGTGAAGCGCAAGCGGCGCCGGGCCAGCCTGGCGGCATGATTCACAGCGTTTCAATCTCAGAAGATTCCCTTCATGTGGACTTCGGGTCTGCGCCACCTGAATGTCTGATTGAATTGGTTGAGCTTGCAGAACGCGGTGGAGCTAGCCGATTGGCGATATCGAACGATTCTGCAGGCGAGGAAGCAGCTGGTAGGAAATCATGAGCAAGCGTATCGCGGTTTTGTCGGGCGGTCTGTCGCCGGAACGGGATGTTTCCCTGGTCTCGGGTGCGGCCTGCGCCAAGGGCCTGCGCGACGCCGGCTATGATGTTGTCGAGATCGATGCCGGCCGCAATCTGTCGCAACAACTCGCGGACGCCGATCCGGATATCGTCTTCAATGCGCTGCACGGCGAATGGGGCGAGGACGGGCTGGTTCAGGGCGTGCTCGAGCATTTCGGCAAGCCCTACACCCATTCGGGCGTGCTCGCCTCGGCCCTGGCCATGGACAAGCAAAAAGCCAAGGACGTGCTGCGCGCCGCCGGTATTCCTTGTCCGGAAGGCCTGATCACCAATCGCTTCGAGGCCGCCAAGTCGCATGCGATGAAGCCGCCCTATGTGGCCAAGCCGAATGCCCAGGGGTCGTCAGTCGGTGTGCATATCGTGCTGGAAGGCGCCAATCGCCCGCCAGCCGAACTGGGCTCGACCGCCTGGGCGCTCGGCGATGAGATCCTGATCGAGCGCTATATTCCGGGACGGGAGCTGACGGTGGCGGTCATGGAAGATCGCGCCCTGTGCGTGACCGAGATCAAGCCGAACACGACTTTCTATGATTACGAGGCGAAGTATTCCGCCGGCGGATCGGATCATATTTTACCGGCGCCCGTGTCGGACGAGATCGCCGAACTGGCCAAATCTCTCGCCCTGAAAGCGCACCAGGCCTTGGGATGTCGCGGGATGACGCGGTCAGATTTCCGCTACGACACCGATTCGCATACACCGCTATGGTTACTCGAAATTAACACCCAGCCGGGCATGACACCTACATCACTAGCGCCAGAACAGGCGCAGTATTGCGGGATCGCGTTTTCTGATCTCGTTGCATGGATGGCGGAGAATGCGTCGTGTCGAAGGTGAGGCGTGCCGGTTCGCGTAATGCGGGCCGTCGCAAGACCAAACCCCAGTCCGCCGCGGTGTCCGCACCGCGGCGTTTGCGTAACTGGGCCGAGGCCCAGATCCGGGGTGTCAGATACCGTATGGCGAATGCAGCCCGTTTCGGCGGGCTCGCCGTGGCCGGCCTGTCGGCTGTCACGCTGGGCGGACTTGCGCTTTTCGGACAGCTGGATGACGTGACCGCCTGGGCCGGTGACCGCGTTGAAGGTCAGCTGGCAGATGCCGGCTTTGCCGTGCGTGCCGTCGATGTGACCGGTGCCCGTGGCGAGATGGCGCACGAGATCGTCCTCGCCTCACAGATCACTGATGGCCAGTCCATCTTTTCCGTCGACCCCGAGATCATTCGCTCCCGCGTCGAAGCCATGCCGATTATCCGCCGGGCCCGGGTCGCGCGCCTGCTGCCGAACCGGATCGCCATCGTCGTGGAAACCCGTGAGGCCTTTGCCCTCTGGCAGGTCGAGGGCGGACTGCATGTGATTGATCGTGACGGTATCGTGCTCGCCGACGCCGATGTGATGAATCCGCCGGACCTGCCGCTCGTCGTCGCCGAGGGCGCCAATCAGGCCGCGCCGGAAATCGTCGATGCGCTGAGCCATTACCCCGATGTCGCCGGCCGTGTCGTCGGTGCGGTCCGGGTCGGCGAGCGCCGCTGGAATTTGCGCCTCGACAGCGGGGCTGATGTGAAATTGCCGGAGGGGGATGTGGTGGCGTCGATTGCCATTCTCGCCCGCCTCCAGGCCGAGCGCGGTGTCCTGCGCCTGGCCGCCGAGAGTTTTGACCTACGCGGCGAGGGCGATCTGATCGTCCGGGCCCTGCCTGATCGGGCAGCGGCGGCCGGTATGCGGGAGCGTGAAGCGTGAGTGTGTTCGATCTGTTCCGGTCGCGTCAGCCCAGCGCTGTCAGCGGTTCCAAATCCCAGGGCGTCTGCGCCGCACTCGATGTCGGGTCGTCCAAGATCGCCTGCTTCATTGCTCGTACGGATCAGACCATTGCCGGGCCGCGCCCGCGTGTGATCGGCGTCGGCCACCAGTCCTCACGCGGGATGCGTGCCGGTGCGGTTGTCGACATGGACGCTGCGGCCGAAGCCATCCGGACTGCCGTCGAACAGGCCGAGCGCATGGCGGGTATCGCGGTCAATGCGGTCACCGTCACCCTCTCGGCCGGACAGCCGGCCTCGACGCGCCTGGCCGCCGAGATCGATCTGCCGCAACGTGAAATCACCGAGCGCGAGCCGCGCCGCCTGCTTGATGGCGCTCTGGCCGAATTCGCAATCGAGGACCGCGTTGTCCTGCACGCCATTCCACTGTCCTGGTCGGTTGATGATCATCGCGGGATCAAGGATCCGCGCGGCATGTTCGGCAAGACGCTGGGCGTTGAGGTTCATGTCATCACCGCCGCCATCGGCCCGCTGCGCAATCTGTCGACCTGTATCGAACGCTGCCATCTCGATCTCAAGGGCGTGGTGGCGACGCCCTATGCTTCCGGTCTGTCGGCGCTTGCCGATGACGAGGTCAAGCTGGGCGCGACCCTGATCGACATGGGGGCCGGAGCGACGACCGCGGCGGTCTTCGCCGAAGGCGCGCTCCTGCATATCGACGCCGTTCCGGTCGGTGGGTCGCATGTGACGTCCGATGTGGCGCGCGGCCTGTCGACTCCATTGGCCGCCGCCGAGCGCCTGAAAACTCTCTACGGCTCGGCGCTGGACAGTCCGGAAGATGATCAGCAGATGATCGAGGTTCCCTCGGTCTCCGGCGAGAATGGGGCGATGTATGACAGCGCGCCGCGCTCGCTGCTGAATTCGATCATCCGGCCGCGCCTGGAAGAAACATTCGAGCTGATCCGCGATCGCCTTGATGCGGCCGGCGTCGGCAAGACGTCGGGCCGGCGTCTGGTCCTGACCGGTGGTGGCGCCCAATTGCCCGGTGCGGCCGAACTGGCGGCCCGGATCTTTGGCAAACAGGTCCGGATTGCCGGGCCTAGCGGTGTCAGCGGGCTGGGTGATGCGGTGTCCGGACCGGCCTTCAGTGCCGCTGCGGGCGTGGTCCGCCGCGAGACCCGCGGCGCCGCCGAAGCAATCGCGGGCCCGCCGCGCATGAGCGGTTTGCCGGTGGTTCCGCGGCGCGTGCGTGGCGAGGCCGGGCAGGGTGGTGCCGCGTCCATGTGGCGCTGGTTTGCCGAGAGCTTCTGAGCGGCCTTGGACCGGTCCGCAGACGCGCCTCGCGCATGGCCGGACCTGTTGACGGCAGGCGGTATCGGGTCACCGGAGCATGGGCCAAAGCACCTCGGGCCGGGTGCGAATCGCAAGGCAATTCCTGCCGCAATCGGCCTGTCTTTAACGCCTGCTTAAGCGTCTCGGGGCGACACTTCATGGTGAATCTTTGTTAACTCCAGTCCCGAGCACGAGGCTCCCATGACGCTGAACCTCTCCATTCCTGAAACGACCGAATTGCGGCCGCGCATTGTCGTCTTTGGTGTCGGGGGCGCCGGGGGCAATGCCGTCAACAACATGATCGAGGCCAAACTCGAGGGTGTCGACTTCGTCGTTGCCAATACCGATGCGCAGGCCTTGCAGCGTTCACAGGCTGAAAAGCGTGTGCAGATGGGCGCAGCGATCACCGAAGGTCTGGGCGCGGGTGCGCGACCGGAAGTCGGAGAGCAGTCGGCCGAGGATTCCCTTGAGGAAATCCGCGAGCATCTGGGCGGCGCCCACATGGTCTTCATCACCGCGGGCATGGGCGGTGGTACCGGCACCGGTGGTGCGCCCGTCGTGGCCCGCGCGGCCCGCGAGATGGGTATCCTGACCGTTGGTGTCGTCACCAAGCCTTTCCATTTCGAAGGCTCGCGCCGCATGAAGCTGGCCGAGAGCGGGATTGAGCAACTCCAGGATCATGTCGATACGCTGATCGTGATCCCGAACCAGAACCTGTTCCGTATCGCCACGGAAAAGACCACCTTCGCGGAGGCCTTCTCGATGGCTGACCAGGTGCTGCATTCCGGCGTGCGTGGAATTACCGACCTGATGGTCATGCCGGGCCTGATCAATCTCGACTTTGCCGACGTTCGGGCGGTGATGAACGAGATGGGCAAGGCGATGATGGGTACGGGCGAAGCGGGCGGCGAGAAGCGTGCCGTTGAAGCTGCCCAGGCTGCAATTTCCAATCCGCTGCTTGATGATGTGTCGATGAAGGGCGCGACCGGCGTTCTGATCAACATCACCGGCGGCTATGACATGACCTTGTATGAAGTCGATGAGGCGGCGAACGAGATCCGCGCCGAAGTCGACCCCGAGGCCAATATCATTGTCGGCTCGACGTTCGACGAGACTATGGACGGCTCCATGCGGGTCTCCGTTGTGGCGACGGGCATCGACGCGGAAGTCATGGTCCAGGCCGATCCGCGGGCGCGCCAGCGTGCCTCCGCGCAGGCCCAGTCCAGCCCGAATGACGCGATCCTTCCGTGGAAGCGGAGCAATTCGGATCGTCCCGGTCGCGCGATGACCGAGCGCACTGTCGAGACGCGTGTCCAGGAGTCACGGGCGCCGGAAACGCGTCGCGAGGCCCCGGCCGCGCACGCCACGCCGGAGCCGCGGGTCGAGTCGGATGCAGACAATGAATTCCAGGTCGAGCCGATGAAGCGGGCTGTGGGAGCGGAGGACTTGTCCGACGCGATCTCCACCAATTCCGTCCATGTCGAGCGTGATCCCTATGTGTCCGAAGTGCGCACGTCGCAGGCCGAGATGAGGACTGACGCACCGCAGGTCGTTCATGACCAGGCCCGACTCGCCCAGGAAGCCGAACGCCTGAATGCGCGCTATGAGGAGCGTCGCTCCGAAACGGCTGCGCCGCAGGCCGAGGCCAAGGAAGAGAAGCGCGGTTTTTCACTTTTCGGTCGCCGCAAGAAGCCGGCCGAGCCGGCACCGAAGGCCGCGCCGGTGACCAAGACGGCTCCGGTTCAGTCGGCGCAGCGCCCGGCCTCCGGTGACCTGTTTGGCGACAGTCTGGAAGAAGGTGATCTGGAAATCCCGGCCTTCCTGCGCAGACAAGCCAACTGATTTCATAACCATCTGAATTCAAATGAAAAACGGGGCGCTCCATCGGGCGCCCCGTTTTGCTGCGAATGCGTAACAAACCGCAACAATGCTTTAATTGAATACAGACCCCGCCTGTCGTTCACTGCAAACACGGACGGCTGCTCTGCCGTCATTTGTTGTTGAGCGTAAACCTAAAGCAAGATGGCGCGTAATCGTGATTAACCGGCACACATTGGCGGCTCCTGTTGTTTTTGCAGGCATCGGTCTTCATTCCGGAGAGCGGGTCCGAATGGTTCTGCAACCGGCCAGTGCCGGCGCAGGCATCATCTTTGTCCGCTCCGACATCACTGATCGCAATAATCGCATCGCGGCGCTCGCTCACAACGTGAATGAAGTGCGCCTCGGCACGACGATTTCGAATGAAGATGGCGTGTCGGTCGCCACGATCGAGCATTTGATGGCCGCTCTGGCCGGTCTGGGTGTCGACGATGCCGTGATCGAGGTCGAGGGGTCGGAAATCCCGGTCATGGACGGTTCGTCCGAGCCCTTCGTCAAACTCATCCGCCAGGTCGGACTGAAAGCGCACGCCATGCCGCGTCGCGCCATCCAGGTCCTGCGTCCGGTGATGATCGAGGATGACGAGCGCAGCGCCGGTTTCATGCCCGCGCTCAAGCCGTCAATCGAGATCGAGATCAGCTTCGAGCATGCCGCGGTCGGTCGCCAGTCCTGTGGCTTTGACATTGCCCCGGACATTTTCAGCGATGACATCGCCTCGGCGCGGACTTTCGGTTTCCGCAAGGATTATGAAGCCCTGCTTGCAGCGGGCCTCGCGCGCGGTGGCTCGATGGATAATGCGGTCGTGCTGGATGATGACGGGATCGCCAATCCGGAAGGTCTGCGCTTCAAGGATGAGTTCGTGCGCCACAAGGCCCTTGATGCCCTGGGCGATATCGCACTCGCCGGCGCGCCGATCATTGGCTGCTACCGGGCGAGCCGTCCGGGCCATGCGATCAATAATGCGGCTGTTCGTGCCCTGCTGGATGACCCGTCCAGCTGGAAATGGGTCAGCCTGCGCGATGTCGAGGCCGGTGCCCTCGCCATGGCTCGCTGAACTGATACCCCACTTGTTTCGCACAGCAATTGGAGAGGCCTGACTGGTTTCAGGCCCGGTCCTGTGCCCGTTGCAAGGGGCTTTGAGCCCCGATCGGTTTCCCGATCCGACTGCCATATTACCCCCTGAACCGTCCTTGACCTGACAGCGGCCTTTTGTGCGAGCCAATCATCCGCTACAAACCTATTCGAACGGGCGGCCCTTCCGGCTGCCAGAGCTGTTGAGCCGTGCCTTCATGACCTTTAAGTCGCGTTTAGTTGTCCCGCTTCTCCTGTCAGCCATTCTGGCGTCCTGCGCCAGTGGGCCGGATACGTCCGTCGCTTATGTCGAGCGCCCGGCGGAGACGATTTACGCAACCGCGTTCGAATCGCTTGATCGGGGCCAGTTCCCGCTTGCTGCAGCCCAGTTCGATGAAGTCGAGCGCCAGCACCCCTATTCGGAGTGGGCGCGACGCTCGATGCTGATGGCCGCCTATGCCAATTACGAATCGACGAATTACGAAGAAGCGATCTCGGACGCGCAGCGCTTCATCTCGCTGCACCCGGGCAATCGCAATGCGGCCTATGCCTATTACCTGATCGCGATCTGCCATTTCGAACAGATCATGGATGTCGGCCGGGACCAGGCCGCGACTCAGCAGGCCATGATGGCGCTTGAACAGGTCGTGCGCCGTTTCCCGGAGAGCCGTTACGCAACCGACGCCCGTCTGAAGATTGACATGACGCGCGACCACCTTGCCGGCAAGGAAATGAGCGTTGGTCGCTGGTATCTGCGTCGCGGCTATCACCTCGCGGCGATCAACCGGTTCCAGAATGTGCTGCGCGAGTACGGCAATACCAGCCATGTGCCCGAAGCCCTGCACCGTCTGGTCGAGTCCTATGTCTCGCTGGGTGTCGACGAGGAAGCCCGCCAGGTGGCGGCCGTTCTCGGCTATAACTTCCCGGGCAGTGAATGGTATGAGAACAGCTATGACCTCCTCACGCGTGAGGGGATCTCGATCGATGAAGCGATCGACCAGGCTGATCCAACCTTCCTTGAACGGGCCATGCGACGCCTGTTCGGCTAATCCGGTCCGGGGGTGCCTACGCGCTGAATGCTGCTCTCCCTCTCTATTCGCAATGTCGTCCTGATCGATGCGCTTGATGCTGCGTTCGATGGTGGATTGTGCGCGCTGACGGGCGAGACCGGTGCGGGCAAATCAATCCTGCTCGGCGCCTTGGGACTTGCTGCCGGCGAGCGCGCTGACCGCGCGCAGGTCCGCAGCGGAGCGGATGAGGCCCAGGCGATCGCCGAATTCGACCTGCCGACCGGACATCCCGCCTGGCAGGTGATCGAGGAGGCCGGTCTGACCGTCGAGCCGGGCGAGCCGCTTATCCTGCGTCGCCGCTTGGGCGAAGACGGACGCTCGCGCGCACACGTCAATGACCAGCCCGCCAGTATCGGCCTCTTGCGGGGCCTGGGTGATGTACTGGTGGAAGTTCATGGCCAGCATGACGGGCGTGGTCTGATGGATCCGCGGACCCACCGGACCTATCTCGACAGTTTCGCCGGCCATGACAGCCAGCTCGCCAATTGCCGCAAGGCCTGGCGCCGCCTCAGTGATGCGCAGCGCAAGCTGGACGATCTGGTCGCTGCCAACCAGGCTTCGGACAGCGAGCAGGATTTCCTGCGCCATGCCATCGAGGAGCTGGACCGTCTGGATCCGCGTCCGGGTGAAGAAGCCGGGCTCTCCGAAGAGCGCCAGTTCCTGCAGGGTGCCGAGCGGGCGCTGGGCGATCTTCAGGACGCCCAGCAGGCCCTGGCCGGCGAGGGTGGGGGGCTGGAGTCCCGTCTCAACGCCGCCCTGCGGGGTCTGGAGCGCGTTCGTGATCATATTGGGGCTGGTGGCGGTAATGCCGGTACCGCCCTGGAGCGAGCCTCCACGGCGATTGACCGCGCCCTGATTGAGTTCACGGAAGCCGAGGGGGCGCTGGCCGATGCAGCCCAGGCCTTCGATGTCGAGCCGGGGCGGCTGAACGAGGTCGAGGAACGTCTCTTTGCCCTGCGTGGCGTCGCTCGCAAGCACCATGTCGCACCCGACGATCTCGCCGAGCTGCATGGCCAGCTCACCGGCCAGCTCGACGGGATCGAGAATGCGTCCGACCGTATTGCCGAGGCCAAGTCGGCGGTGACGGCAGCGCGCGCGCGCTATGATGATGCCGCGCATGCGCTGAGCCGCAGCCGCGAGAAGGCCGGCAAGACCCTGTCTGCGGCGGTCGCAAGTGAGTTGCCGCCGCTGAAAATGGACAAGGCCCGCTTCCGGGTCGCGCTCAATTCCGATGATGCCAAGGCCGGGCCGGACGGCCGCGATCATGTTGTCTTTGAAGTGGCCACCAATCCGGGCTCGCCCTTCGGCGCGCTCGACAAGATTGCCTCGGGCGGCGAGCTGTCGCGTTTCGGTCTGGCCCTGAAAGTGGCCCTGGCCGGCGAGGATGACGGGCTGGTCCTGGTCTTCGACGAGGTCGACCAGGGTGTCGGCGGCGCGGTGGCCGATGCGGTTGGCCGGCGTCTGAAACGCCTGGCCGCGAGCGGTCAGACGCTGGTTGTCACCCACTCGCCCCAGGTCGCAGCCCTGGCCGACCATCACTGGCAGATCGTCAAGACCGATGATGGCAAGGGCGGTGTTCGGACCACGCTGGTCAAGCTGGACGGCGAAGCCCGGCGTGAGGAAATTGCCCGCATGCTTTCGGGCGCTGACATTACTGACGCCGCACGGGCCCAGGCCGATGCCCTGATGGCCGTCGAGGCGTAAACTGCACGTCCCGACTGATTCCGCAGGGCAGGACTGATGAGCGCACTCAAGGATGTCGACCAGCTGACCGAGAAGGAAGCGCGCACGGAACATGCGCGCCTCGCACGCGAGATCGCCGGTCACGACAAGGCCTATTACCAGAATGATGCGCCGAAAATCTCGGACGCCGCCTATGATGCCCTGCGCCAGAAGGTGGAGGCGATCGAGGTGCGCTTCCCCGCCCTGATTGATTTGCTCAGCCCGACCCAGAAAGTCGGCGCGGCACCGTCGGGCAAGTTCGGTGAGATCCGGCACGCCGTGCCCATGCTCTCCCTCGGCAATGCTTTCAAGGATGAGGATGTTGCCGATTTCGTCGGTCGCATCCGGCGCTTTCTCGGATTGGCAGCGGATGAGATGGTCGCCGTGACGGCCGAGCCGAAGATCGACGGGCTGTCGGCCAGTCTGCGCTATGAGAAGGGCAAGCTGGTCCATGGTGCCACGCGCGGGGATGGTCAGTCCGGCGAGGATGTGACGCAGAATCTGCGCACGCTCGACGACATCCCCGAGACCCTGCCGCCCGGCGACTGGCCCGACGTGGTCGAGGTGCGCGGCGAGGTCTACATGTCCCATGCCGATTTCGCGGCCCTCAATGAACGTCAGGCCGAGGCCGGCAAGGACGCCTACAAGAATCCCCGTAATGCGGCCGCCGGATCATTGCGCCAGATCGACCCGACAATGACGGCCCAGCGCCCCCTGAAATTCTTTGCCTATGCCTGGGGTGACGTCTCGGAGCCGCTCTCGGAGACGCAGATGGGTGCGGTCCGGCGTCTGGGCGCCATGGGCTTTCCCATCAATGATCTCATGCAGCGCTGTGACAGTGTTGAGGCGCTGATCGCGGTCTATCGCGATATCGAGGCTCGCCGGGCCGGGCTGGGCTATGATATTGACGGCGTCGTCTACAAGGTCGACCGGCTCGACTGGCAGGCGCGCCTCGGTTTTGTCGCCCGGGCACCGCGCTGGGCCATCGCCCACAAATTCCCGGCCGAGCAGGCGACCACAAGGCTGGAAGCGATCGATATCCAGGTCGGCCGGACCGGCGCGCTCACCCCTGTCGCCCGCCTGATGCCGGTCACGGTGGGGGGCGTCGTGGTGACCAATGCCACCCTGCACAATCAGGACGAGATCGAGCGCAAGGACATCCGGGTCGGCGATATGGTTGTCATCCAGCGCGCGGGCGATGTCATTCCCCAGGTCGTGCGCGTTGTCGATGCAGATCGTGCCGGTCGCTCGGCAGCCTTTGACTTTCCCACGGACTGTCCGGTCTGCGGCAGCCGGGCCGTGCGCGAGCATGACGAGAAATCCGGCAAGCTGGACGCCATTCGCCGCTGTACCGGCGGCTTGATCTGCGGCGCCCAGCTCAAGGAAAGGCTGAAGCATTTCGTCTCGCGCAAGGCCTTCGATATTGAAGGTCTCGGCACCAAGCAGATCGAGGCCTTCCACGAGGAGGGGCTGATGACCGAACCGGCCGCCATCTTCACCCTCAAGGCGCGCAATGAGGCCGGTGAGATCGTCCCGCCCTTGCAGGAGCGCGAGGGTTTCGGTGAGACCTCGATCCGCAATCTCTTCGCCTCGATCGAGGAACGCCGGACCATCGCGCTTGCACGCTTCTTGAATGCGCTGGGCATTCGTCATGTCGGGGAGAACACCTCGGCCCTGTTTGCCCGGACCTATGGCAGCTGGGCCAGTTTCCGTGCCGCCGCCGAAAACCTGGCCGACGACGCCGTGCGTGCCGACATGCTGGGTATAGACGGGATCGGCAATGCGGCGGTCGAGGCCCTCGACCAGTATTTCACCGAGGCCCACAATCGCGAGCTTCTGGACCGTCTCGTCGAGCAGCTCACCATCGAGGACGCCGAGGCGGTCGCCAATGACAGCCCGGTCGCCGGCAAGACGGTCGTCTTCACCGGCGCGCTGGAGCGCATGACCCGCGACGAAGCCAAGGCCAAGGCCCAATCGCTCGGCGCCAAGGTCGCCGGCTCGGTATCGGGCAAGACGGATTACCTGGTGGCAGGGCCCGGCGCCGGTTCAAAGGCCAGGAAGGCGGCTGACCTGGGCGTCACCACACTCACCGAGGATGAGTGGTTTGAGCTGATCGGGGCCTAGCTTGCCGGGCGCGATCAGCCTGTGCGACTTGCCTGTTCGTCTGCAACCGCATCGCTTTGCCACGCCGTCACCACCGCTTGCAGGGCATCGATCGATGTCGGCTTGGGAAGGATGTGATCGAACAGGCCGGCGGGCAGGATGCGGGCGCTCTGATCGGCTTCCAGCGCGGATACCGCGATGATGGCAATGTCCCGGTCCGGATGCGCGTCGCGGATGCGACGGGCGGCGGTCGCCCCATCCATCTCCGGCATCTGGATATCCATGAAGATGAGATCGTGACGGTGCTGGCCGGTCAGGTCGATCGCGGCCTGGCCTGAGTTCGCGATATCAATGGTCAGATCGGCGCCGGAGAACACCTGCTCCAGCAGGGCGCGCAAAACGATGTGATTGGTGGCGACATCATCGACCGACAGGATGCGGATGGCGCCGGCGTGGTCGACCCGTTCAGTCCGGTCAGCTGCCGTCACTTGGTCCGCCGGTCCGGCAGAGGCCTGCCCCGGCGCCAGCGGCAGGGTCAGGCTGAAGCAGCTTCCGCCGCCCGGATTGGCGCGAAGGCGGAGCTCGCCCCCCATCAGACGGGCCAGCTGTCGGCTGATCGACAGACCGAGCCCTGTGCCGCCATAGCGTCGCGTGATCGAGGCGTCGGCCTGGTGAAAGGCCTCGAAAATCGTGTCCCGCTTCGCCTCGGGCACGCCGGTGCCGGTATCGATGACCTCAAGCGTTGTGAGCCAGTCATCCCCATCAGGCGCCTGGCTGAGCTGAATCGTGACATGGCCGAACTCAGTGAATTTGAGCGCGTTGGAGACCAGATTGTTGAGGATCTGGCGCAGGCGCAATGGATCACCCTTGACGTCGGCGAGCTGTATGCCGTCGAGGTCTACATGAAGATCCAGCCCGCGGCTCTCGGCCTCGGGGCGCCAGCTCGCTGCCGTCATCTCGATGACCTGGAGAAGATTGAAGTCGACCTTTTCGGCGACGACCTGTCCGGTCTCTATCTTGGACTGGTCGAGAATTTCATTGAGCAGTTCCAGCAGGGTCTGGCCGCTATCGCGGATCAGGTCGAGACGTTCTGCCTGGTCCGGTGCCAGACCGCCGACCCGATGCATCACATCGGCCATGCCGAGAACGCCATTGAGGGGCGTGCGGACCTCATGGCCGACATTGGCCAGGAATTCGCTCTTGGCGCGCTGGGCCGACTGGCTCTCGGCGAGGGCAGCGGCGAGGTCGTCATTGGCCCGGCGCAGCTGTCGGGCCGCGACGTCCTGCACCGAGTTGAAGACCGCGGCGAGACTGAGCAGCCAGATGCAGCTGAGGCCGAGCGCGAGTGTCAGGGCGCCGAACGGGTAGGGATTGGGATTGTCAAACCCCGCCGAGAGCGCGAGTACGGCTCCGAAGGCGAGGCTGAAGGCCGGGACAGTGACGATGAGGCTGCGCGGCCCCCAGAACTGGTAAAAGCCGAGCAGGACGCAGGGCGTATAGGCAAATGCCGGCGGCACGTCGCCGCGATTTCCATAGATCGCGCCAGCGTAGAGAGCTGCGGTCAGCACACCCAGCATGATCATTGTGATCGATGGTCGACGCAGCCAAGCGCCCAATAACCCGCACGCGGCGAACCCGGCCGCACCCAGGAGGCCAAGCTCGACCATTCCGGCACGGCCGTTCTCGGTCAGCGCGAGCACCGTCACATTGACGATCGCGATCAGTCCCATCATGCCGGAGAAGGCAACAGCCAGTCGCGCGCGCAAGGTCTGTTGCAGATCGGTCGATCCGTCGCAGCCGAGAAAGCGATCGATGGGGGTCCACAGGCTCAGTGTCTTCACTCCGGAAATCGCCTCGATTATTGGCTTCTGGAGTTAATAAAACCTGCCTAGTCAATCCGCCGATAGACACCGTCGATCGGCATGTTTTCGCCCATCGCATCGGCATAGCTCAGCATGACGCCAACCAGCCGGTCCCAGTCGTCGACCCGGCAATAGCCGCGTTCTTCCTCGTGCTCGGTAACGTCATAACGCGCCAGCACGACGGCTTCGACATTGCGGCATTCCGGCGCGTGATAGGTGGCCACCCCGCCCGGGAAAACACGCATCAGGCCATAGCTCCAATTCTCTTCATCGCGCCTCTGGGCAATGTAGAGACCATCCGCGATTTGCTTCAGCCGGACCCCGTGATGCGGGAAGCTGTCATCATCGGAGACATAGCGGGCCCAGCTGCGCTCGATCTCGCCGGTCCAGGCCGGGCGATCGAAGGGCGTGACGCCATCGGTCAGATAGGGCGTATGGCTGTAGACCCCTTCCTCGAGCGGGAAGTCGGCCTGACCACGCGAAATCAGGGCATCCTCGGAATAAAAGCAGCCGCCCAGAAAGGCGGCTGCCATGAGGATGAAGACAGGTACCCGCACTAGGGCGTGGCTCCCGCAATCGGCTCGGTCGCCTTGATCAGCCAGTCCGCGACCTCGCCATCGACCAGAGACAGGACGCGCTCACGCACACGGGCGTGATAACTGTCCAGCCAGCTGATCTCGTCGGCGGTGAGCAGATGCGTGTCGATCAGCCCCTTGTGGATCGGGGCCATGGTCACGGTCTCAAAACCCAGCATTGCGCGCTCGCCACCGGGAATCTCCGCGGCGTCGGTG
Source organism: uncultured Maricaulis sp. (assembly GCF_905480005.1). Lineage (GTDB taxonomy): Bacteria > Pseudomonadota > Alphaproteobacteria > Caulobacterales > Maricaulaceae > Maricaulis. The sequence continues at coordinate 7,836 of NZ_CAJQOO010000002.1, read as the reverse complement.
ACGACTTGCAAATTCTCGATCCGGATGCCGAACCCGTCTTCCTTGTAGTAGCCCGGCTCATTGGACAGGATCATGCCCGGCTCCAGCGCGACGGCATTGGGCGCCTTGGAAATCCGCTGCGGACCTTCGTGCACGCCGAGGAAGCTGCCTACGCCGTGGCCGGTGCCGTGGTCATAGTCAAAGCCGGCCTGCCACAGCGGGAAGCGGGCGAGAATGTCGAGCTGGGTCCCGGTCGTGCCGACGGGGAAGCGGACCATGGACAGGGCGATATGGCCCTTGAGGACGCGGGTATATTGCGCCTTCATCTCGGCCGTCGGATCGCCAATCGGCACAGTCCGGGTGATGTCCGTTGTGCCGTCCGGATACTGTCCGCCACTATCGACCAGAAAGAGAGAGCCCGGTGCAAGCTTGAGGTTGGAGGCTTCCGACACACGATAGTGGGCGAAGGCCGCATTGCCCTGGGCGCCGGAGATCGTGTCGAAGGACAGATCCCGCAACTCCGGCAATTCCTTGCGCAGGGCTTCCAGTTTCTGCGCGGCCTGGATCTCGTCGACCTCACCGGACTGGGCTTCGGTGTCGAGCCAGTGCAGGAAGCGGGTGATCGCGCCGCCGTCGCGGATATGGGCCTGGCGCGAGCCTTCCACTTCAGCAGAATTCTTTGCGGCCTTGGGACGCATGACCGGGTCTTCCAGCGACTGCACCTCGGCGCCGCCGGATTTCAGCGTCTCGAAGACCCAGGCCGAAGCCGTGGTCGGGTCGACGCGGACCGTTTTTCCTTCAAGCTCGGACAGGCCGGCCCCGAATTCGCTCTCCGGCCGCACCGCGATCTCATTGCCCAGATGGGAGCGGGTCTCGTCAGTCAGCTTGTCCGGCTCGACGAAGAAGGTCGCGCTGCCATCCTTGTGGATCAGGGCGGCGGACAGCGGCAGGGGCGAGCGGGAGACATCGCCGCCACGCACATTGAAGAGCCAGGCGATCGACGGCGGTGCCGTGATCACGGCGACGTCGGCGCCGCCGCGTTCGATTGCAATACCGATGCGCTGGCGCTTGGAGGCATGATCTTCGCCGGCGAACTCGATCGGGTGGGGAATAATGTCGGCTTTCGGCGCGGCCGGACGATCGGTCCACGCGTCGTCGATCGGATTGGTGTCGACCGAGACCAGCTCGACGCCAGCGCGCATGGCGGCGGTTTCCAGCAGATCCAGTGCGGCCGGGCTGTGCAGGCGCGCGTCATAGCCGATTTTCTCACCCTTGCGGCCCTGTTCCTCGATCCAGCCGTAAAGGCCCTGGCCAACCAGATCACACTGGTCGAACAGGCTGGTGTCGGTCTGCTGCCGACCCTGCGCCGTGTACCGGCCATCAACCAGGAGTGCGGCCCGGTCGAGCATGACGATCGCGGCACCGGCAGAGCCGGAGAAACCGGTTGCCCACAGGAGCCGCTCATTGCAGTCCGGCAGGTATTCATTGTCATACTCATCCTCATGCGGGATGAGGAAACCGTCCAGGCCAAGCGTGGTCAGCGCGGCGCGCAGCTTGGGCAGGTTCTCGCGGCCAAAATGCGGGCCGCCCTTAACGTCGAAAGTCTGGGAAATCATCTGGGTCATGGCGCGCAAGGTAGGCGCGTCGCGGGGGCGGTTCAATGCTTGTCAGCGGAGGGGTGAGCGGGGTCCACACCTGACCTTGCGCATGGCTTGTTTGTGATGCCATGCATTTGCGCAGCTCAGGCTTGCGGAAGCGGTGCTTCGCAGCGGCGAAAATCCATGGCTAAAGCGCGGGGAATTCAAAGGAGTTTCCCATGCTGTACGGGATTGATGACTGGCGCGCCATGAACGCCAACGACATGCTCAATCGCTCGATGGAGCGCAATCGTTCGCGCAGTGGAATCCGCGCCTTGCCGCGCACCAATGACGTCAATGCTTTCCTTGCCAGCTTCGGCCTCAAGGGCAAGCGCGCCTGATCAGGCGTTTCGGCCGGCCAGGCGTTCACGCAGGTCGGCCACTTCGCGGCGACTGACCGGCACCGATGCGCCGGTCTTGAGTTCGAGCTGGTAGCGACTGCCGACCTCGCTGGTCAGCGCCTCGACCTGGTGCAGATTGACCGCGTGTGAGCGGTGCACGCGGACGAAGTCGGCCGGCAACAGGTCGAGCAGCGCGCTCAGATTGCGATTGTCCAGATGAGTCGCGCCGCCGCGCATATGCACTTCGGTGTAATTGCCGGCTGCCGCGAGATGGACAATGTCCGGACAGGACAGGCGTGTCAGGCGTCCGGTTGATTGCAGGGCGAGAATGGCAGGCGCCGCCGCCGGTGCGGGTTGGAGAAAGTCCGGCCAGCGAATGGCGGGCAGGGCCAGCAATCCCAGTACCAGGGCGTAAATGCCGCGATCGATCAGGTCCGACGGCAGCAGGAGCGCATAGGCGGGAATGATCGCCAGCCCGATCGCGAGAGTCCGGGCAGGGCCATCGCCGCGCCAGGCCATCCAGAGAATGGTCGAGCCCGCCAGACAGGCAGTGACGGTGGCAGACTTGGCGTCATAGCCGGTCATCGCGAAAACGCCGATCAGCGCGACCAACCCTGTCATACCCATCCAGATGGCTGCCGACCGCCCCGGCGCCGCCCAGCGCTGCTGGGCAAAACGCAACAGGGCAAGCCCGAATAGGGCGAGGCCGATGAGACTGACCGCCTGGCGCGGCTGGTGCCAGTCATAGGGATAGTTGATCATCGACCGGGTAATTTCCGCCAGACCGGCGATTGTCAGTCCGGCCAGGGCAAGCGCCAGCCAGAGGCCGCGGCCATCGCCAATCCTCCGGGACCGCAGGGCGAAAGCAAGGCCGAGCGCGACCAGACCGGCACCGAGAATGGCCAGCGGAAGATAATAGCGAACCGGTCGTCTGGTCTCGGCGCTGTAAGGCATGACGAAAAGAGACTGGACCAGGCTGTAGGGCGTGTAGCCGGCACGATGACTGGACAGGCGCATGACGAGCTGGTTGCCATCGGGCTGGATCAAGCGGGCCGGAACTGCGAACAGGCTGTCGATCGGGCCGGCGGTCTCGCGTGTGGCGTCTAGGCCGGGCTGCCCCTTCTCACCGATCAGTTCACCATTGAACCAGAGTGTTGCCGAAAACGGGCCGGATGTGCTGATGGCGGGCGGCGGTCCATCCTGTGAGATCGGTACGTCATCCCAGACCAGCCAGCCGGCCGTCCCGGGGCGCTCAATGCTGCGATAGGCGACCCTCTGCCCGTCTGCCGGGCTGGCGAGAAGGCGCTCCAGTCCGACATCGACATCGAAATAGCGAACCGTCTCCGGCATGCGCGCGTCGATCCGCGGCTGCGGCGCGGTCAAAAGGAAAAGGAGCGCGAGCAATGCAAGGCCGACACTTTCGAGGCCGGCGCGCCGATCTGCCATTGTCTTGAGCCATCCAGCCATGAGGTGAGCCATTCATCCTTTTCCGGTGGGCGAGGCCCTGATTGCCCGGCATGAGCGCCTCTTGCCGGGGGGCAAGTCAACAACAGGAATGCAGATGCTGACGATTGGAAGTTTTCTCACCGCAAGTGCCGGAGCCGCAAGTCTCTGGCTGAGTGTGACCGGCCAGGTTGCGACCCCGACTGTCGCCGACCAGGCCCAAGCCGCCTTCGAACCGCTCGCCGCCACCTATCCGGCGCTCAACGCCACGGTGATGGTCGCCGGCGAGATCGTCTGGGAAGCGGAAGCGGGCTGGGAGCGCGACGATGCCGACGGCGTCGACCATGACTATAATTTCTACTCAGTGGCCAAGATGCTGACCGCGCTGGCCTATGCGCGGCTCGAGCAGACCCGCGGGCTCGACCTCGAAACCCCGGTTCGCCAGGTCGATCCGGACCTGCCTGCGCATTATGAGGCCGTCACGCTCCGTGACCTGCTCGAGCACCGCGCCGGTGTGCGTCACTATTCCTCGCGAGAGGACTGGATCAGCTTTTCGGACCGGCGCTGTGACACGCCAGCCGATGCGCTGGGGCACTTCATCGACGCCCCGCTCTCCCCGCTCGCGGAAGGAGAGATGGCCTATACGACATATGGCTATGTTCTGCTCAGTCATCTGCTTGTCCGGTTGACCGAGACCGACAGTTTTGACGCGGCGATGCTGGCTGCGCTCGGCGGGAATTACCGGGCCCGGCGTGATTCAGAAGAAGCCGAGAAGGCGACCAACTGGGTCGATCTCGGCGAGGGGCCGCAACGGATTGAGGGCCTGTCCGCCGAGTGCAAATTCGGGGCGGGGGGCCTCCTGGCCAGTGCGCGTGATCTTGCCGCGATGGGCGATGCGCTGGCAGCAGGCGAGCTCGTTGACCTGGACAGCTGGAGCGATCTGCCCGGTCCCTGGGCGGGGCATTCCGAGCGGGCTGACCTGCACTATGCCGCCCATTCCGGAGGCTCGCCGGGCGGACGCTCTTTCCTCATCGTCTATGTTGAACCGCAAGTCTCGGTCGCGCTGACGGGCAATGCCGACAGCGAAAACCTGCAGACGCTTTCGATTGAGCTGGCTGATTTGTTCGCCGGTCTCGACAACGCGGCGACAGAGGACTAGCCGCTCAGGCCGCCTTGCTGGCGATCAGCGTCTCCCAGCCTTCCAGTGGCGGCTGGCGGTGGACGCTGAGGCCGGCGGCCTCATAGGCGGCCCGGACCCAGGCTTCCTGTTCGGTCAGCAGGCCGGACAGGATGACCTTGCCGCCGGGTGCCAGGATGTCTGCGACGCCCGGAGCCAGTTCGACCAGCGGACCGGCGAGGATATTGGCGAAGATCAACTCGAACTGGCGCCCGGCCAGCTTGGGGTGGTCGAGGCCTTCCGCGACAAAACAGTCAATGCCGGGCGTGGTGTTCTTCGTGCAGTTCTCGGCGCTTTCCTCGACCGCTTCCGGGTCGATATCGGATGCGAGGATTTCGGCGTCTGGCAGGGCTTTCGCGGCGGCGATGGCGAGCACCGCCGTGCCACAGCCCAGATCGAAGACCGTCCCGGGTTCCGCGCCGGCATCCAGCATCTCCGAAAAGGCGATCAGGCAGCCGCGCGTGGTGCCGTGATGGCCGGTGCCAAACGCCGGACCGGCTTCGATCTCGATTCCGATCTGCCCGGCTTCCACCGCGTCACGGTCATGGGCGCCGAAGAGGGTGAAACGGCCGGCATCCACCGGTTTGAGACCCTGCAGGGACAGCCGCACCCAGTCTTCTTCCGGCAGTGGCCCGAACTCGACCGGGATGTCCTCGCTGATCCCCGAGGCGGCGCGGAAGGCGGCTTCATCGGGCATGGACTGGAAGAGCACGTCCAGGCGGGCCGTCGGGCCTTCCTCGAAGATCGCCCAGCTCAGCGCGACCGGCGGATAGGCCTCGTCGAGACGTTCGACGACATCCGCCAGCGTGGCAAAATCGGACAGGGCAGTCAGGCGCCAAAGCGTGGTCATGGGCGGTCTCCGGATCAGGCGGCGGGTGTGGACGCTGACGCGGCGGAAATCAAGCGGGGAAGGGTGTGCGATCGGGCGGAAATTGCGAGCGATAGCTCGAGAGGAGACCTTGATTGTCTTGCCGGGAGATCGCCGCATGGGTTCATTCGTGTCAAGGCGCATGCCCGCTTCGCGGCGCCGAAGGCGGCCTTGACGCGAATGAACCCATGCGGCCTGCTGGCTGGCATGACAAGTAAGGATGGGTGGGGGCGAGGCCCCGCTTGTCACGCTTACTCCACCTCCAGCGCCTCGATGAGTACCACCCGGATGTCCTGCCACGCCGGAGCCGTCGGATCGATCAGTTCGAAATGGCCGGCCGCGGGCAGCGCAACATGCCGGACACTGTCACCGCGCTCGGCGGCGAGAAGCGTGTAGCGCGCGCCCAAAACCGGCGGGACGATCGGGTCGAGTTCTCCGGAGATGATCACCTGGTCCACCGCGATACCCGCCATCGAACCCGGCGAGACCTGGGCCATCAATTCGCGCGTCTGGCCCTCGACCGGGCCAATGAGATTGTCCACCGTGTCCGGCTCGCCGCAGCGACCCGGCCCGTGGGCGCGGTAATCAGCGAGGTCATTGATCCCGGCCAGAGTGACGACCGCGTCCGGCAGGAGCGGATCGGCCCGCCAGGACGGACTGCTCTCGGGCAGGCTGCCTCGCGCCGCCGCCCACAGGGCCAGATGCCCGCCGGCGGAGTGTCCGGTGACGACCAGACGGTCGAGATCGAGCGGATAGTCCTCCGCGACCACACGCAAATGATCCATCCCGTCGGCGATATCCTCGAACGTGCCCGGCCAGCCGCCCGTCTCATGCCCGATCCGGGCGTATTCCAGGTTCCACACGGCGATCCCGTGATCGCGCAGATCGGCGGCGACATAATCCTGCAGGATCGTGCCGGGGATCTGCGACAGCCAGCACCCGCCATGCACCATGGCCACGACCGGGAAGGGCCCCGCGCCCTCGGGCAGCCACAACTCACCAAATTCCAGCTCGCCCTCGCCAAAGGCAAGGCGCGCCGTCGCCGTCTCGCGGGGACGATCGAGGAGTTCATTCCAGGCAATCGGTCGGGCCTCGGCATGCGGATCGGTGAAGCCGGGCGCGGGGGCCTCGGGCTGACAGGCGGCGAGGGCAGTCATGGCCGCAAGGAGGACAGAAAGGCGATGCAGACGGAACATGGCGGCTCACAGGGTGGCTGGAGTGACCAACTTTCCGCGAAACGGGTGTTTTGTCATCGGGCGAGCTGAGGATTTCTTCCCCGCGTGCGGGGACGTGGATTGCCGAGACCGAAGACCTGTAAACGGGTACGCTTGAAACGGCGTCCTCTCCACGTAACCACCGTCATCCCCCGGATGAGCGCTGCGCGCTCCCCGTGGGATGACGGAGTGTGAGGGGTGTCCAATGCATAAAAGGCCCTTTCCCTTGATGGGGAAGGTGCCCCGGAATGAATCCGGGGCGAAAGGGGTGAAACACGTCAGCGTTCTGCCATTGACCACCCATCAACCACTCCGTCTCGCCGCCGTGCGGCGATCCACCTCGCCTTGTCTGGGCGAGGACCTGGTGGTCAGTACCGTTCGTCGTCGGGCACACTCGCGTAGTCGAACAGGAAGTGTCCCAGCTCGCGCAAGGCGCCGCCGGGTGACCAGGCATCGTGCAGGCAGTAGGTGTCCGACCCGGAGCTTTCGAATATCCATTGCGCACCATCCTCGCCGCCATCGACCTGCCGTGTCGCGGCGCAGATGTCGGCTTCCTGCAAGCGAGCAAGGAAGGATGCCGTCGCGGCATCGTCTAGTAAAACAACGTCATGACGGGCCAATTGACCAGGATCATAGCCGCCAGCACCGTCCGCCTCACGCCACTCCAGCCTGGCCTGTCGCGCCTGCGCGTCGACGAACACACGAAAGCTCATCGGATGATGGAAGCTACGTAGCCAGGTCAGACGAAACTCCGTGCCGCGAGCGGGCGAGGGCAGGGGGCGTTCATCAAGCGCCGAAAGCTGGTGCGTGTACCAAGTGCAGGTCTGCCGATCATCAAACCCGTCAACAGGAAAATGAGCTTCGAAACTCGAGCTGTCCGGTGCTACCGGCACCATCCGTCCATTGGCATCCGGTTCACTCCAGACTCCGTAGGACAGCCCTTCGCAGACGCGGCGCTCCATCGGCAGCGACCATTCCTCGACGGCTAGCAGGCCCAGCGCGACCGCAAAACTGATCACCTCACCCGCCCCCCTAAGGCAGATCCCGCAGGAAATTCTCCACCACCTTCTTCTCGCCGGCCTTGTCGAATTTCACGGTGTATTTCGAGCCATCGGCCTTTTTCACCGTGCCGTAGCCGAACTTGTCGTGGAAGACGCGGTCGCCGGCGCGCCAGGTG
>NZ_CAJQOO010000001.1 GCF_905480005.1 uncultured Maricaulis sp. | reverse complement strand
CGTGCGGCCCGCGAATGGCTGTCGACCCGCCACTAGGCGATATCGACACGACTGATTGCAGGCCGGCGGATGGGGGCATCTGCCGGCAGCAAGACCCACGCGCCCGCTGATCCGCATGGATGGCGGGCGTTTGTGTGTTCGGGCAGAGCGCGTCGGCTCATCCGGCCTGAAAGACGCAAGCTCGAGAGCTGACCCATTCCTGGTCGGGATCGTCCTGAAGACGGTCCAGGTCAGGCCCAACTCGCGAGTCCTCCCGGTGAGTTGCGCCGCAGCTTGACCCCCGGCGCGGGCCGGGAGGACGGTGCGTTCGGCGAGACCCGGAGCGGTCAGTTATTCGTGATCGCATCCGCGATTGCGTAGGAGAAAGCCTGGTCAAGCGGCAGGACGCCAGCGACGTATTGCTCCACGAAAACACTGACCTCGGCGACCGTTGAGCGGGGTACGAAGATGATGTCGTGGCGGCGGATCTGGATAGAGTCCGCACCCTGGCGCCCGCGCAGGGCGTCATGGAGATTGACCGTGCGCATCATTAGCGCGCCGCCGGGCTGACGTCGCAATACGACGACATCGCCGCGCGCGGCCGAATTCTGGAAGCCGCCGGCCATCAGGATGGCCTCCAGCGCGCCGACCGGACCCGTCAGCTCGACCAGGCCGGGATTATTCACTTCGCCGCCGACAATGATGTTCTGCGGGCCAAGGGCGGCACGGCGCACCTCGATGATCGGTGACACGAGAATATCGCGCGCATAGGCGTCGGCGAGCGTGTTGGCGATCTCGTAATCGGTCTGGGCCGCGACCATCACATTGCCCAGCAAGGGCAGGGAGACGCGGCCATCGGGGCCGATTGCGACCGTGCGCGAGAGTTCGGGGGCCGAATGAACCGTCACATCGAGACTGTCGCCGGGAAAGAAACGGTAAGCCGGGTCGGTATCCTGCCAGGCGGCAAAGCGCGGTTGTCCCCAATCCGCTGCAGAAGGCGCAGAGGGCGTGCCGGCGCAGGCACTTATGGCGAGCGGCATGGCAAGCAGGGCGGCGGCGCAGAGGCCAGTTCGGATCGCGCGCATGAAATATCTTTCCGGTCGACTGTCAGACCGCATTCTCCACGCTGCATGGATAACAAATTTTTAAGCGCGAGCAGGCTCTTATTGGGACATGACGCGCGCATATCACGATACAGGTTCCGCTTCGGCGGGAACCGCCGGGACGATTGATGCCCCTCGGCGGGAGCTCGACCTGTTCGACGTGATCGCCCTTGCCTGGTCTCAAAAGGGCTTTATCGCATTGATTTTTGCGGTAATTTTCGCAGGGGGCGTCGCCGCTTCCATGACCCTTCTCAAGCCGAGCTATACGGCCGAGACGCGGCTTCTCGTCCTGCTCGATTCGAATCCGACACCAACAGCGGCCGGTGTTGGTGACGCCTTCATGCTCGATCAGGTCATGCAGTCGGAAAGCGAATTGCTGAGTTCGGACGCGGTGCGGCGTCTGGCGCTGGAAACTCTGGGCGCCGATGTCGTGCTTGGCGAGGCCGCCGGGCTGAATGCGGACGGTGTGGCCCTGCGGGAATTGCGCGCCGGTTTCCAATTGTCCCGCGAGCCGAATTCCTCGGCCATCAATGCCAGTTTCAAATCGGCCTCTGCGGAGCGTTCAGCGCTCATCCTCAACACGATTGTCGACGCCTATCTGGCCTATCGCGAACAGGTCCTGTTCGAGACCGGCTTCTCCGGCCTGGAAGTCCGCCGCGAGCAGGCTGATACGGCAGTCCGCGTCGCGCGTGGCGAGCTGGAGAGCTTTCTTCTGGCCAATGAGATCGCAAATTTCGAGGCTGAACGCGGGACGGCGGAAAACCTGGTTGGAAATTTGACCGAGCGGATCAGTCAGGCCCGTGGTGAGCGCGATATGACGCTGGCCGGCGCAACGGCCCTGCGCGAACGCCTCGTGCAAATACCGGAAAGTATCGAATTATACGTCGAGAATGGCGTGTCTGGCGTATTGCTGGACCGACGCGCTGAACGCGCCAGCCTGCTGTCCCGCTACCAGCCGACTGCGCCGGCGGTTCAGGCCGTTGAACGCGAGATTGCTGCCCTTGAAAGCTTCATTGCCTCCGGTTCCGCGGAGGGTGAAGGCCAGCGTCGCACCGGCGCCAATCCGGTCCGCCAGGCGCTGGAATCGGATCTGGCGACCCGTGAAGCCAATGCCGAGGCCCAGGCCTCGCTCGCGGCAGCGCTGGAGCAGCAGGCCCGTGCCAATCGCAGCCTGATCAGTCGTCTGCGCCAGCTCGAACCGGAATATACGCGTCTGGCCCAGAATGTTGCGGCCGCTGAAGAAGCCGCGGCTGCGGTTGCCGGCCTGGAGGCCACGGCGTCTGCCCGCCGTTCACCAAGTCTCGGCGCCGCCGATGCTGTCCGCTTGATCGACCGGGCGACGCCGCCGATGGAAGGCCAGTCCATGAAGAAGCTCGGCCTGATCGGCGCCTTCGTGGCGGCGGCTGGCATTGCGCTCTTCCTGGGGCTTATCCGCGGCTATTGGGTGACCTATGTGCGCGCCGTCGCCTTGCCGCGCCCGCGACCGATGGCTCCGGCGTCTTCAGTTGCCGCACCGCCGGCTCCCAGCCAGCCAGTGGCGGCCAATGACCCCTTTGACGGTCTGCCCGTTCTCGCACATGTCGCCGACCGCTCTCTGTAAGCGCGGCGTTAACCTCGTTTCTCGCATTCTCTGACGAACCGAATCGCTCAGGGCGTCGACGTCGCATGAACCTCACCGCGGACCTTTCCCAGCTCATCGATGAGCTCGAACCTATCGCCCGTCCGGGCGGGACGGGGCGCGTCCTCATGGTGATGGGCGCCAGCCGCGGCGCCGGAGCCTCGACAGTGGCGCGCGAATTGGCGCGTCTGGCAGCCCGGCGCTCCACGCGTGGTGTCTGGCTTTATGATCTTGATTTCAACGCCAATGCCCAGGCTGAGGCTGCGCGGGTGCAGGGGCAGGCCTTTGATGCCGGCTTCGGGCGCGAGCCTTTCTGGTCGCTGAGCACGCAGGATGGCGAGATGGCCCGCATCATCGCGCGGCAGTCGGCTGTTCCCAATCTCTTCGTGACCGAGTTGCAGGCCCGGCCTGGTGCTGTCCGGCAGGCAGGTTTGCGGGCGGCGCCTGATTACTGGGCTGCGGTCCGCGGCGCCATTGATCTGGCGATCATTGATGCGCCCGGCAATTCGCGGGCGCCGCTCTCGCTGGTCGATGATGCGGACGGCGTCATTCTGGTTGCCGACGCCCGGCTCAGCCGCGTCGACGGGATCCAGGCCCGGCGGGCTGCGATTGAAGCGCGCGGTGGCGTTGTGGCCGGCCTCATTCTCAACCGGATGCGGAGCGGCGTGCGGAGCGCGGCATGAGCCTCGCCGCCAGTCATGATCCCGCCTTCCTGGCCGCCTGGCGTCAGGCTCCGGCCCTTCGCTTCACGGGCGTGATCGAGGGCGGGCTGACCCTGCTTTGCCTCTTCCTGTTTTCCCAGGGCTTGATCGGACCCCTCTTCGCCGATCCCGCGGACCCCGACAGTTCCGTCGTGCTGCGCCTGATCTGGCTGCCGGTCTACGCCATCACGCTGGGCCTGGCGGTCACGCGGCCGGGGGCGGTCATGCGAACCCTGACCGGCAATTGGTTGCTGCTGGCCCTGGTCCTTCTGACCGCGGTTTCCGTGATCTGGTCGATCGCTCCGGACACCACGCTTCGACGCGCCGTCGCATTGATCATGACGACGCTGTTCGGCTTCTGGATGGCGGCGCGCTGGTCGTGGCGAGCGCTCATTCTCCTGACCGCGGCGACTTTTATCGGTCTGGGTGTACTCTCTACCCTGATGGCGATCGGCATGCCATCCCTCGGCGTCGACCATGAAGTCCATGCCGGCGCCTGGAAGGGCGTCTGGTGGGAGAAGAATACGCTCGGCGCCATGATGGCCTGGGGCGCGGTGGCCTGTTTTGCCGCCTTGCACATGGATTCGCGCCGACGCTGGATCTGGATGTGCGGCGCCCTCCTGTGCTGCGCGCTGGTTCTATTGTCGACCTCCAAGACCGCCTTGCTGGCCCTTCTGCTCGGGACCGGCGGGGCAATCGGGATCGCGCTGTGCCGCCGCGGTTTCGGTTTTGCTTCTCTGGTGCTGTTTCTGGGTCTGAGCGGTGCGGCAGCGGGCGCGCTCATCCTGTTGATTGCACCCGTCGAGTTTCTGGAGCTTCTGGGTCGCGATGCGACCTTGACGGGGCGAACCGATATCTGGGTGATCCTCTCGCGCCAGGTCGGCGAAGTGCCGTGGACGGGCTATGGCTATATGGCGTTCTGGGCGGATGAGACCGGGCCGGTCTACTGGGTCCGTCAGGGCACGGACTGGCCGGTGCCGACCGCGCATAATGGCTGGATCGAAACAGCGCTGGCCGTCGGAATTCCCGGCGTGATCATGATGGCATTGATTTATGGCCGCGCATTCCTGCGCGCCCTGTCGCGCCTGTTTACAGGACCTGAAACCTATTGGACGCTGACTTTCCTCGCCATGCTCGGTCTGGTCAGCATCTCGGAATCCAATCTATTGCAGCAGAACTCGATGGGTTGGGTTCTCCTGGTGGCGACGGCCGCGAAGCTGGCTGACCGGCGCACCAAATAAGACCGGACGGCTAGTCTGCGGCGGCGGCTTCGCCGTAGAAGCGCGGTTCGAAAGCCTCGACCCAGAACAGTTTTCCAGCCCCCTGGACGGCTCGGTCAAGCCAGCTCGCCGCGGCTTGCGACCGGGTCAGGCTGGACAGGCCTGCGAGGGCGCCGAAGACCAGCATCTGGCCCAGTCCCACACACATCCAGAAGGCAATACCGGACCAGCGGCGCGGTCGGGCATTGGCCGCCGACTGGGTCGCGCCCTGGCCGAAGGCAAAGCTGCGGGCCAGCAGATAGCGCCAGCTCGTCCGCCGGGCATCGACCGTCTCGATGGCGTGCGCCTTGGCCGACCATCCAAAGCGGGCGCCCTGGCGGGCGAGTTCGGCAAAGAACAGGTCGTCCTCGCCGCCGCTGACATTCATGCGCGGATCGAACGGAGCATCCGGCAGATTGAAGGCGTCACGGTCGACCAGGGAATTCCCGCAGCCGAAAGGGGCATCAAGCGCGTGATCGGTTTTTTCGCCCGGACGCGAATAGAGACGCTGTGCCAATGCCCCGCGCACGCCATGCGGCACATCCAGTGCTTCTCCGCGCAGCGGGCCGAACACAACGCTGGCACCCAGGGTCTCGGCGCTCGTCATCAGGGATTCCAGCCAGGCCGCCGAGGCAATTTCGTCATCATCGAGAAAGGCAATATAGCGCCCCGATGCCGCCGCCCAGCCGGCATTGCGCGCATTGGCGACGCCGGCGCGCGGTTCATGGACATAGCGGACGGCACATCGTGCGACTGCGCGGGCATTGGCGACACAATTGCGGGCGGATCCATCCGGATCATTGTCAACGACGATGATTTCGTCCGGCTTGCGGCTTTGTGCCATCAGACTGGCCAGCGCGTCGCGCAGACCTTTCGGGCGGCGAAAAGTGGGCAGGATAACCGAGACGCTCATGCTGATGCCTCCATCTGACGCACCGCTTCACGCATGGTCAGGACGTCGGCGCCGCTGTCGGCAATGGCCTGGCAGACCCGCTCGAGCTGGGCCGGTGTACAGCCCCACTCGGTGGGCGTTTCCTGGACGTCGTGCGCGTAGAAGATCAGCCAGCCGGTATGGCGTGACAGGCTCACGGCGGCCTCGACCGCGCGATCAATGCCGGCATCCCCGCCATCGATCGGTACGGATTTCAGGAGATTGCGGTCGGCCGCGCCGCGATTGATGTCGGCCTGCACGCCACGCAGGTTTGAAAAGCGTTCGGACAATGCCCGCTTGGTCGCCGGGCTGGCCTCGCCATAGGGAAAGGCGAAGCTTTCCAGCTCGGTTTCCAGACCCATGGCCTTGAGCGCGCGTTCATTGCGGGCGATGTCGGCGAGAAACGCGCCGGTTCCGACCTGGCTGGCATCGAGATGGCTGTAGGTGTGGCAGGCGATCTCGTGCCCCGCGCCGACGAGGCGCTGCAAATCGCCACAATCGAACATCGCGCCGTGATGGGTCTGGCCTCCGGCATAGCCAGCGGACGCATAATACGTGCCTTGCCAGCCATGGCGTTCGAGTATTGCGGCGCCGGTAGAGGCGGCCGATTTCGGGAAATCATCGAAGGTGATCGTTATGATGGCGCGGTCGGACGGCAATTGCAGCGGCTTGCGCGCAGCGACCCGCGCCCAGCGACGATTGAGGCCGGCGAACAGACCGGAGGCGGGCGTGTAGGGGGCGTTCATCACAGAACCTCCGATGTCCAGCTGGCGCGCCAGAGTTTGACGGCCAGTGTGCGCAGGCGAAGCGGCAGGGCGTTGTTGCGGCTGGTCCAGGCCCACAAGCCCCGGAGCCAGTGCTGACCCGGAACGGCTTTGAGGGTGCGGGCGGCGCGGGCGCCGGGCAGGCCGCTCAATTCGGGATGTCGATCCAGAAGGCGGCGAAAATTGACGGCGCCGGCCTTGAATTTGGCAAGCAGCTCGTCGGTGGATTGCAAGCCGCCATGCCGGGCCGGATTGTCGACATGGATCAGATGAAACCCGTTGCTGGCGGTGACGGCCCAGTCGGTATCCTCCCACCCCCAGCCGCTGAAGCCCTGATCAAAGGGGCAGGCACGCATGACGCTGGCGCGCACAAGCACATTGGATGAGCAGAAGGCGGTGGCTCCGACAGCGTTGCGCGTCGTGGCATCGTGGTGATCGCTCGACCGTGAAAGCGCCGCATGGAGGATCTGATCCGGGTGTTCAGCGTCTGCCGTGACATAGCCGCCGAAGATCGCATCCGCGACGTCGTCGGCCATCGCCTGACGGTAGCGTTCGAGGAAAGCGCCATCATCCGGGATCATGTCGGCGTCGAGATACAGAAACCAGTCTGCGCGGGCCGCGCCTGCCAGCAGATTGCGTCCGGCCGCACGGCCTCGGTTCCGCACGCTTGTCAGCACGCGCATGGGCAGGTCGAAACGGTCGGTATGCGCGCAGATCGCCCGGTTCAGCTCGGGGTCCGGCTCACCATCATCATAGAGTACGATCTCGAAATCATCGGCACGCTCCGCCATCGGGCCGAGCGCATTGATCAACGGGCGCGGATCGTCGCCATAAAACGGAATGAGGATGGAAAGCCCGGGTTTTTGAACCAGAAGTCCGGCTGCATTCGCATGCTCACGCATCGGGATTTCGGTCATCGCATTCATGCTCACACCCCCGCCGGTCGGAAGAGGAGGCGGGCGTCGCGCGCCCAGGACCGGCACCCGGCAATATCCAGGCAATAGGCTGAAATCACGTAAACGACACCGCCGGTTCCGGCCTGCAGGAGCAGATCGATCCAGGCCGCTCCACTGTGCGGTAGTGCGAAGACAGCGGCCGCCATGATCGCAGTCGCGGAGCCGGCCTTGATCCAGTCAGCCCACGGCAGGGGCAGAGTGAAGTGACGCCGCCCCAGGACCGCGCAGGCCAGCAGGGCGAGCGCGTAGGCGACCACGGTGGCCATGGCCGCGCCGGCAATCCCGAAGACCGGGATGAGCAGGAGGTTGAGGCCCAGATTGAACGCGGCGGAGACCGCCATGATCGTCGCCATGACACCGGTCTTGCGGGTCAGGGTGAATGCCTCGTGGAAATAATAGGTCATCATGCCCTTCATCAGGCCTGACAGGGCGATCCAGGGCAGGATGGAGGCCGCTTCGGCGCGCACGGATTCGCCGATGATCAGCGTGGTCAGCGGTCCGGCGACGAGGGCGAGCCCAGCGGCTGCGGGAAAGCAGATCAGTCCCATCAGGCCGGCAGCCCGACCGGCCATGTCCCGGGCCGCGGCAGCCCCGTCTTTCTCGAAAGCCTTGATGGTGAGAGGCCAGACGGCGGCGCCGAACCAGATGAAGATCACGTCCAGCAACCGGTCAGCCAGGCCATAGCCCGCGGCATACATGCCGACGGCGCCCTGCGAGATCAGGGCAGCGATCAGGAAGCGGTCACCGACGGAAAGCAGGTGCTCGAAAATCAGCGAGATGGAGAGTGGCGCGCCATAGCGGGCAAAGCTGGCAGCGCGAACCGGCTGACGTCGTCCCTTTGCGGCACGGCGCAACATGACCGGCAGATCGAAGACCAGCATGACCAGCGCGGCAATCGCGGTGCCAACAAAGACACCCGCCGCCCCGAGATCGGTTGTCAGAATGACGCCGATTCCGACCATGAACCCGACCATGAGATAGCCAGCCTCGAGCGCCGAGTAGCGACCGACATCGCCGCCTGCGCGGTGGGTTTCCAGGCCAATCTGCAAGAGCGCGCGCAAGATGAGCGAGATGACGGCAAAGCCGAGGGCGGACTGCAGCTTGGGATCAACCGGCAGGATGTTTACCCCGAGGACGAGGGCGCCACCCGCAAGGCCGGCAATTACCAGATACAGCCCGTAAGCGGTGGCGAGGTGATCGCGCAGCCGCCCGCGTTTTTCGGCCCGTGCATGGAAGCGGGCAACCGCGGCCTCAAGCCAGGTGAATGTCACGATGTGGGTCAGGGAGAGCGCGGCGATTGCGATGGCATAGCGGCCATACTCATCGGCCGGCATGATCCGGGTGAACACGGCTACACTGCCGAATCCGACCAGGACTTGCGCCAGTTGAACCGGCAGATAACCCAAGAGATGTCGTCCAAGCATGAAACGCTCCACTCGCCTGAGAGGGGAAGCTTGCAAGAGCGGTGCCGCTTTGCGGGCGAGGTCTGCTCTGTTCACGGCCTGCTAAGGCGTTGCCCCTAATCTGATATTCCTGACGGGGATAGGGATCGGACCGATGCAGGTCGATTGTCGAAAACCGAGCGAGCTGACAGACGCGGAACGTGGCGCCTGGCGTGCCTTCGTGCAGGCTGAAGCGACGCTGGCCAGCCCCTATTTCGCGCTGGAATTTGCCGAGTGTTGCGAAGAGGCACGCGATGATACCCGGGTCCTGGTCGTTCGCGAGCATGGCGCAATAACCGGCTTTCTGCCCTTTCAGGCCGGACGGCTGGGTTTTGCTCGACCGCTCGCCGGCCCGCTGGGTGATGCCCAGGGTGTGATTGCGCCGCAGCCGGCGACGGCGGATCCGGCGGCCTGGCTGGCTCTGGCCGGCATCCCGGTCTTCGATTTTCACAGCGCCCTGGCCAGTCAGCGCGGCTTCGCGGACGTGGCCGACACGCCGGACGGATCCTGGATGATGGATCTGACCGATGGTTTCGACGCCTGGCAGGCCCACCGCAAGTCGGTGAATGCCAAGGCGATGCGCAATATCGCCACACGTTTCCGGCGCCTCGAGGCGCATGAGGAGTCCCACAGCTTCGTGATGGCGGACTACCAGGACGATGTCTTTGAAACCATGGTCCGGCTCAAGCGTGCGCAATATCATCGGACAGGCGTGTTCGACGTGTTTTCAGTGGGATGGACCGGGCGTTTGCTCAAGGCCATCTTGCGCCGCAAGGGCGACTATTTTTCCGGTGTGAGCTCCAGCCTTCGGGTGGGCGACCGGATCATCGCCGTGCATGTCGGCATGGCGAGCGACCGCCTGTGCCATTACTGGTTCCCGGCTTATGAGCCGGACCACAGCGGCTTGAGCCCGGGCGTGCTTCTGCTTGTGGAGATAGCGCGGATCGCCGCTGCGATGGGCCATCTGGGCGTCGAGCTCGGACCGGGCGATTATGGCTTCAAGAAGGATTTGTCGAGCAGCCAGGTCGGGCTTGTTGGCGGGCGGTTCACGACGCGCTCGCTGCGCGGTGCCCTGGCGCGGTCAAGCCACGCCTTTGCTGAAAGCTGCGCCCGCGCACCGCTCGGGCCGGCGGGGCGCCTTCCGGAACGAGCCTTGCGCAAAATCGGCCGGGTGACCGGCTTCCGGGCGTTGTGACCGGGCTGACCCGACGCCACGGCCTTTTGGCCGCGACCGCTGCCCTGGCGGTGCCGCCTGTCCTCGGTGCACAGGCCGGGCCGACCCGCCTTCAATTGTGGGACAATACGACCGGCGTCCGCTTGCGCGGTGCCGTCATCGCCCAGAGGCGTGTCTATCCGGACATTGATGGCCCCGAATTTCTCGGAAGCGGTGCTGTTGGTGCGCCGGTCAGCGACGGGGCATTGGACCGTCTGGCGAGATTGGGCGGCAATCTGGTGGTGCTCTCCCATCCCGGGTTGGCAGGCGAGGCGCCGCCTTTCGCCATCGATCCGGCAATCGAGCAGCATTTGCATGCCATGGTCCAGCGGTGCGCACGCCACGGGCTTTATGTCGTAATCGGCTTTCGGACCGGTCCGGGGCGCAGCGAGTTCACATTTCATCGTGACCAGGCCGACACCTGGTTTCCGGCCGAGCGGATCAATGAACGCGTCTGGCAATCGCGCGAGGCGCAGGATGGCTGGGAGGCGATGTGGGCACACACCGCCCGTCACTTCCGGCACTACCCGAACCTGGCCGGCTATCTCCTCATGGTGGAGCCGAATGCCAATCTGGCGGCGCGTGGACCTGATGGCGGCGATCTGGACATCTGGGACGCTGACCGGCTGGCCGAAACCGTGGCCGGAACACCGGCGGACTGGTCAGCCTTGTGTGCGCGCCTGAGTCGGGCGGTGCGGGCTGTTGATCCCGAAACGCCCATTCTGATCAGCCCCGATGGCTATGCCAATCCGGGATTTGCCGGACTGATCGACCGGGCTGCAGTGCCGGGCCAGGTTCTGGCGGTCCATGATTATTCGCCGCGTGCCTACACGCACCAGGCCGCCGGCGCGGGCCTGGAATTCAATCCGTCCCTGGCCGAGTTCGATCAGCCGATCGAGGGGCCATGGATGCTCGGAGAATTCGGGGTGTCCCGCTGGGCACCGGCGGCGGCGGACTATCTCGCCAACCGGATTGCTGCCGCGGAAAGGGCCGGTGCCGCCTGGTCGGTTTTTCGCTGGGATAGCGGCTGGCGTGTCTATGAGAATGCCGAGAACCGCTTCAACCCGCTTTACGGCGAGGCCGCGGACGCCCGTGAGCCTGACCCGCAATCGGCGCTTCTGGCCACGCTGTCACGGGCCTGGTCGCAGAACACGATGCGACCGGCGCCGTTTTTGCGGCGCTAGGCCCGGGCTCAGCGGATATTGATCTTGTCGCCGAGAAGAGCCGGCAGGGTGCGCAACATGATCCAGAGATCGAACCAGAAATTGGCTTTGTCGATATAGGCAACGTCCAGCGCGACCCGCGCGCGTGCGGCTTCGGGCGAGTGCAGGGGACCGCGTGAACCATTGATCTGCGCCCAGCCGGTAATGCCCGGCTTCACGCGGTGGCGATGGGCGTATTCGGCAACCAGATTGGCGGTCTCCGTGCCGCCGGTCCGCATGCCAAGCGCGTGCGGACGCGGTCCGACCAGTGACATTTCGCCAGTCAGCACATTCCAGAGTTGGGGCAACTCGTCGAGGCTCGTCTTGCGCAGAAAGCCGCCAATCCGCGTCACCCGCGGATCATCCAGCTCAACCTGGCGCATCGGCTTGTCGGCGGCGTTGGTATCATGACGCATGGTGCGAAATTTCAGCACATTGATCGGGCGACCATTGAAGCCTTCACGCACCTGGCGGAACAGGACCGGACCCCGGCTGTCCAGACGCACGGCGAGCGCAATCAGGAGCATCAGGGGCAAGGCCGCGAGGAACAGTCCCAATCCGAAGGTGAGATCCTGCAGGCGCTTGACCAGAAGATGGCCAAGGCGTTCCTCGACGCCGCTCATGCGTGCCGCCTGGACGCCAACGATATCGTCCAGCGTGGTCTCGGCCGGGTCGAAGGAATCCAGATCCAGCAACAGGCAGACCGTATGGGGAAGGGCGCGCAGCTTGGTCAAGAGCATGCGGACGCGTTCCTCGGCCTTGGGCGTGACGGTCAGGATGATGCGGTCGACCTCGTGCAGGAGGGACCAGTTCAGCAAGTCATCGGTCGTACCCAGATAGGGCGCACCGGCCAGCGCCTGGGGGCTGCGGGCCTTGCGGTCGTCGAAGACGCCCACGACATTCACCGTGCCGGACCCGGCATTGGCCTTGATCAGCTTGCTGGCATTGGGCGTCGCCCCAACCAGGACAACATTGCGGGCCAGTCGACCGGCCTTGGCCCAATGCTGGATGAAGCCGGCATAGATGACGTGGAGCAGGGTCACGGCCCCGACACCCGTAATGGCGAAGGTCGCGACGAGATGCACGACATTGGGGGCGGTGAGGTGGGCGAGGGCGGTGATGGCCGCGCCGGTGGTGGCGGTCGCAGTCAGCGCTCGAAGCAGGCGACCCGTGGCATTCTCGCGCGGCTCGACCTTGTAGAGGCGCATCAGCATGGCAAGGGCCGGGCACAGGGCCGCAAAGGCCAGCAGGGGCAGGAGCTCTCCGGCCGCGACTTCGGTCACCGCGCCGCCAGACAGGGCATAGGCACCGGTCACGGTCAGGATCAGGATGACGAAGATGTCGACACTCTGCCAGACATGGCCAAGCGCCTTGCGATTAATGCGATGGCGCGGGGCGCGCGCATCGGCCTTCATGTGGGCACGCGTCAGGCTCGCCGTGTCCGAATTGGACGGGCGCAGGGCATCTGACGTATCATTGGCAGGACCGGTCGCCTTGGGCAATTGTTGGCCTTCGGTGTGTGGTGCGTTGGAATAGTCCACAGCTCTCCCCATCGATCTTGGCGTCATTTGAGCAGAGCGGGCAAAAGATTTCGTTGAGAAGCGTGGTTAGTGAAGCGTTACCGAACGGCGCCGGGAAACCAGGCCTGCACCCTGAAGAAAAGGGGTGCATTTTTGTGCGGCGCAACATATCACCCGCAAGATGAGCGACGCGTATGACGCCTCGCCAATTGCGCAGCCACCGGTGGACTTTGAATGCTCAGAACTTCTCTAGCTGCTTTTACGGAACGCCTCGCTGCAACCATTGGCGATCGTGGTGAATTGCCGCCGCTGAATGTGAGCCGTATCCGGATCGAAATCCTGGCCGGTCTGACGGTTGCCCTGGCCCTGGTGCCGGAAGCTGTGGCCTTTGCCTTCGTGGCCGGTGTGCCGCCGCTGGCGGGCCTATATGCCGCTTTCATCGTCGGCCTGATCACGGCTGTCCTTGGGGGTCGGCGAGGCATGATCTCCGGGGCCACGGGCGCTCTGGCCGTGGTGATGGTTCATCTCGTCGCCGAGCATGGCATCGAATACCTGTTCGCAACCGTCGTCCTGATGGGAATTATCCAGATTTCGGCCGGCGTCCTGCGCCTTGGCAAGTTCATCCGCATGGTCCCGCACCCGGTCATGCTGGGTTTCGTCAATGGCCTCGCGATCGTGATCGGCCTTGCGCAGCTGGAACAGTTCAAGACGGTCAATGAGGCCGGAGAGCACATCTGGATGACCGGGTGGCCGCTCCTGCTCACGCTGGGCCTGGTCGGCCTTACCATGGTTCTGATCTGGGCCGTGCCCAAGGTGACCAAGGCTATTCCGGCGCCGCTCGTGGCGATCGGCGTCGTCGCTGCGCTGGTGATCGGTTTCGGTCTGCCGGTGCCGCGCGTCGGTGACCTGGCCTCCATCGAGGGCGGTTTGCCGGCCTTTCACATCCCGATGGTTCCGCTCAATCTCGAGACGCTGGAAATCATCCTTCCCTATGCCGTTATCCTGGCTGCGATCGGCCTGATTGAAAGCCTGCTGACACTCAATCTGGTCGGTGAAATCACCGGTCGCCGTGGCGGCGCGTCGCAGGAATGCGTGGCCCAGGGCCTGGCCAATCTGGTCACCGGATTCTTCGGTGGCATGGGGGGTTGCGCGATGATCGGTCAGTCCATGATCAATGTGAAATCGGGCGGACGACTGCGCCTCGCGGGTATCGCGGCGGCGCTCTTCCTGCTCGCCTTCATCCTGGTCGGGTCTTCGGTGATCGAGCAGATCCCGCTGGCTGCGCTGGTCGGCGTGATGTTCATGGTCGTGATCGGCACATTCGCCTGGCAGAGCCTGCGTATCCTGACCCGAATACCCAAATCCGACGCCTTCGTGATCCTGCTGGTCACCGGTGTGACGGTTTATGCTGACCTCGCCATTGCGGTCATCGTCGGTGTCATTGTTTCGGCGCTGGTCTACGCCTGGAATGCCGCATCGCGCATTCATGCCCGCGAGAGCATCGGCGAGAATGACGAGCACATCTACAAGCTCGAAGGACCGCTCTTCTTTGGGTCCACCGCCAGCTTCATCGAATTGTTCGACATCGAAAATGACCGGGATCGTGTCGTGATCGACTTCGCCGACAGCCGGGTTGTCGACCAGTCCGCCTTGCAGGCGATCGAGGACCTGGCCCTGAAATACGACCAGGCCGGAAAGCAGATCGAATTGCGCCATCTCAGCCGTGATTGCCACAAGCTTTTGACTCGGGCCGGCCAGTTGGTGGTCGATAGTGATGACGATCCGGCCTATGAGCTGGCCGTCGACTACAAGGTCCGTCTCGGCCGCATGGGCGGGGCGCACTAGCGCCTACAGGCTTGGCCATCGAGGTCGCGCAAATGTTACGGCCAGCGCCGTTTGTGGTCAGCCGGTTCGCGCCCTAGTCTCTGCCCCAAGATTCCAATTCTTGGGGGAAGAGATGACCAAATTCGTTTCAATTCTGGCTGCCAGCACAATGCTTTCCGCGGCACCGGCCTTTGCCATGCAGGACGAGGCCAGCGAGGGCTGGGATGTCGCCAATCCGCCGCTCGAGACGCGCGCGATCGACATCAATGTCACGGAGGGCACCTGGATGTCGCTGGACGTCAGTCCGGACGGCCAGACCATCGCCTTCGACCTGCTCGGCGATATCTACACCATCCCGGTGGCGGGCGGTGCGGCGACCAATATTTCCTCGGGCCTGCCCTGGGAAATCCAGCCGCGCTTCTCGCCCGATGGCAGCCAGATTTCCTTCACCTCGGATCGCGCCGGCGGTGACAATATCTGGATCATGAATGTTGACGGCTCGGATGCCCGGCAGCTGACCGAGGAGAGCTTCCGCCTTCTCAATAATGGCGCCTGGCACCCCTCGGGCCGCTATATCGCCGCCCGAAAGCATTTCACCACCACACGCTCTGCCGGTACCGGCGAAATCTGGCTCTATCACGTCCTCGGCGGCGGTGGTGTGCAGCTGGTCGAGCGCCCCGATGAGAGTTTCCAGAAGGAGCTGGGCGAGCCGATCTTCTCGCCGGATGGCCGCTATCTCTACTACACGCAGAATGTGACCTCCGGGAACACCTTCATCTACGCTCAGGATTCCAATACCGACCTGTTCAATATCCGTCGCTATGACATGGAGACCGGAGAGACCGATACGGCGGTTTCCGGGGCAGGCGGCGCGGTCCGTCCGGCACCGTCGCCGGATGGCCGCTACATGGCGTTTGTGCGTCGGGACCGAATCCAGTCTGGCCTTTGGATCAAGGATTTGCAGACCGGTGAGGAGCGTCGCCTCGTCGAAACGGTCGATCAGGACATGCAGGAAACCTGGGGCGTGACCGGCATGTATCCCAACATGGACTGGATGCCGGATGGTAACTCCATCGTGTACTGGGCCGAGGGTGGCATCCAGCGCGTCGATATCGAGACCGGCGACGTCACCAACATCCCCTTCAGCGTCACCGATACACGCGATGTGATTGATCCGCCGCGCCCCGCGGTCGACGTCGCACCGGACACTTTCCAGACCCGCATGCCGCGCTTCGCCACGGCGTCGCCCGATGGCAGCCAGGTCGTTTACGAGACGCTGGGCCATCTTTGGGTGCGCGATGCGGATGGTGGCGAGCCGCGCCGCCTGACCCGGGATGACGGCACGCGCCGGGAAATGATGCCGACCTGGTCGGCCGATGGCCGCACCATTGCCTTCGTGACCTGGGATGATGAAGAACTGGGCTCGGTCCGGACCATTTCCGCCCGGGGCGGCCGCGAACGCGTGCTCAATGACCAGCCCGGCCATTACCGCAATCCGCGCTTTTCGCCCGATGGTGAGACCGTGGTCTTCGAAAAAGGCTCCGGCGGATTCCTGACCGCGCCGGAATGGTCCGAGAATGAAGGCGTCTATCGTGTCGCCGCCGATGGCGGTGACATGGTGCGCATCACCGATAGCGGTTCGGCGCCTCATTTCGGTGGTTCGAATGACCGTATTTTCGTTACCCGCAGTGGCGGCGGTGCCCGCCTGGTCTCCATGGATATGGACGGTACCAATGAGCGGACCCATGTGACCGGTGACCTGGTCACCGGCTACCAGGTCTCGCCGGATGGCACGCACGTCGCCTTCCGCCAGAATTATGATGTTTTCGTGCAGCCGCTTCTGCCGGGTCCGCAATCGGTTTCCGGCGGCCGTGGCAGCTCGGCGCTTCCGACGGTGGAAGTGTCCGGCAATGGCGGTAGCTATTTCCACTGGAGCGGGAGCGGCGATGCCGTTCACTGGTCCATGGGACCGACATTCTTCACCGCCGAGGTCGCGGACTTCCGCCCTGACCCGACCGGTGAGCGTGAATACACGCCGCCGACCGAGGGCCTCGACCTGTCCATGCGTGCGACGGCGGACCGGCCCAGCGGCATGGTCGCGCTGACCAATGCGCGGATCATCACCATGGCGGGTGAAGATGGCGGCGTCATCGAGAACGGCACCATTGTCATCGATGGCAATCGCATTGCCGCTGTCGGTGCCGATGTGACGGTACCGGAGGGCGCTCAGACGGTCGACATGTCCGGCCGCACAATCACGCCGGGCTTCATCGATGCCCACGCGCATGGTCCGCAGGGCACGGGTGATATCATTCCGGAGCAGAATTGGGCCGTGATCGCGCATCTGGCTCTGGGTGTGACGACCATCCACGATCCCTCCAACCGGGCCAGCCAGATCTTCACGGCAGGCGAGTATCAGCGGGCCGGAAGCCTGCTGGCGCCGCGGATCTATTCCACCGGCGAGATCGTCTATGGCGCGCGGGCGGCTTCCGTCTATGCGCAGATCGACAATTACGAGGACGCGCAGGAGCACGTTTTCCGCCTTGCCTCGCAAGGCGCGCACTCGATCAAGAACTACAACCAGCCGCGCCGTGACCAGCGCCAGCAGGTTGTTGCAGCTGCCCATGAGGCCGGCGTCGAAGTGGTCGCCGAGGGTGGGTCCAACTACCACATGGATATGGCCATGGTGGCCGATGGCAATACGTCGATCGAACACAATCTGCCGCTCTCCGCGATCTATGAGGACGTGCTGCAGATGTATTCCCAGACCGAAGTCGCCTACACGCCGACCATCGTCGTGACCTATGGCGGCCTCGCCGGTGATCCCTACTGGCGCCAGGCCACGGACGTCTGGCTGCATCCGATCCTGTCCCGTCACGCCCCGCCGCGCATCCTTCAGGCTGGTTCGGTACGTCGCACGACGGCACCGGAAGAGGATTTCGTTGATGATGACAATGCCCGTACAGCGCTTCAGCTGCGCAATCGCGGGGTTGATGTCTCGATCGGCGCGCACGGCCAGCAACAGGGCCTCGCCGCGCATTGGGAGATGTGGTCCTTCGCGCGGGGTGGCTTCACGCCGCTCCAGGTGCTGGAAACCGCGACCATGGCACCGGCCCGCCATCTCGGTTTCGACGCTGATCTCGGTTCGCTCGAAGTCGGCAAGCTGGCCGACCTTGTCGTGATGACCGCGAACCCGCTCGACGATATCGGCAATACGGACGAGATCGAATACGTCATGCTCAATGGCCGTCTCTACGACGCCGATACGATGAATGAGACCATCACCGGCGATCGCGAGCGTCAGCCCTATTTCTGGGAATAGCTCAGCGCCGTCCGAGATCGAAAACGGTCGAACCCGAAAAAAGAAAGAGGGCGCTCAACGGGAGCGCCCTCAGTCTCGGGGGGAATTCGGGTGAACAATCTGCCTTGAGCAGCGTCAAGATCACCCTGCCACCACCGACCGCGGATTTCAGCGAATAAAAAAAGCTCCGGGATTACTCCCGGAGCTTTTCTTTTGTTAACACTCGGTCCGAAGCCTAGTTCAGGCTGGCACGGAAGGAGACACCAACAATGCGCGGCTCGTTGACGAAACCGGTATTGTTGTTGAAGTCGATGCCACCGACGAGATTGTCTTCGTCGGTGATATTGCGGGCAAAGACCGCGAGTTCGTAGTCCTGGCCGCCGGACATCTCGCCGGCATAGCCAAGGCGCAGACCGCCTTCGAAATTACCGTCGGAGTAGAACTCTTCGGACTCGTAGAGGAAGAGGTTTGTGCGACCCTGGTAGAACCAGTCGGTGTAAGCGAACCATTCGCCGCCATTGCCGGCCGGGATCGAGTAGCGAGCCGTAAAGGACAGGATGTAGTCCGGTGCTTGCGGGAAGGGGTTGCCGTCAACTTCGACGAAACCGTCAGTATCGGTATCCGGATCCAGCACGGTGCACTGGGCGCAAACGCCGACTTCTAGGTCATTATCCTGCAACTCGGTCTCGTTCCAGGACAGCCCGGCGGTGACAAAGAGATTGTCAGTCACCCACATCTCACTGTCGATTTCGAAACCATAGCCAACGCCGCGATCGGCATTGATCAGCTGGACAAGATTGCCGCCGCCGCCGACAGCCGAGAGCTGCAGGTCATCGACCTGGTAGTAGAAGGCCGTCGCGTTGAAGCGGGCGCGGCCATCGAGCGGCTCCGACTTGTAGCCGATTTCAAACGAGGTCGAGGTCTCGCTGTCGGCGACCGAAGGCTGGTTGAAGAAGGCAACGTCGCGGGCCTGGATTGACGGGCCGCGGAAGCCGCGCGCGAGACGGGCGAAGACAGCCTGGCGATCGTCAAGATCGTAATAGGCCGACAAGTCCCAGCTGAACTGGTCGTCGGATGCGGAGACCGGCGTCACCGGAATCGAAGTCACGACGCCGACCAGCTCCTTGGCGTCATGCGTGAAGCGCAGGCCACCGGAGAGTTGGAGATTGTCGTTCAGCTGATGGCTGACCTGACCGAAGGCCGACCACAGCGTGTTGTCATGGCGCACCGTCGTGGACGGCGGAAAGCCGCCATTCGGTCCAACCGTGGTGATGTCGAATTCGCCGGAGAAATAATAGGCGCCGATCTGCCAGGTCGTCGGCTGGTCATCGCTGGAGGCGATGCGGAATTCCTGCGTGAACTGCTCGAGCGAGTCGATCCCGTCCTGGGTTTCCGACGGGAAGGGGATGAAGCCCGGGCCGGTCACCAGATTACCGCCATCGATATCGCCGAGCGAATAGCCCTCGGCGGCCTCATAGCCGGTGATCGATGTCAGGGTCACGCCGGCATTGGTATAGTAGTTCAGCGCCGCGCTGGTGCCCCAGCTGTCATAGGCTTGCGGATTGTTGAACGCGCTGTCGAAATAGACTTCATCACGAACATAATTGCTGTTCAGCGCATTGCTGCCCGGGGTCAGGATATTGGCGCGGAACACGGCAGACGTGCCGACCAGCGAGCGGGCATGCACATTCAGCAGGGCTTCGAATGACTCGGTCGGGGTATAGAGGAGCTGGGCGCGACCGGCCTGCTCGTCATACCCGCCGAGCGCGTTGTTCTCGCCGGTGAAGCCATTGTCGATCCAGTCATCGCGATGCTGCGAGAGCAGTGACAGGCGCGCGCTCAGCACGTCTTCGACCAGAGCGCCGCCCATGGCGGCTTCCAGGTTCGTGGTGCCGTAGGAGCCGGCCGAGACGCTGACATAGCCGTCGGTTTCCTGGGTCGGTCGGACCGAGTCAAACTTGATTGTACCGGCCGTCGTATTGCGTCCGAACAGCGTGCCCTGCGGGCCGCGGGCGATCTCTACCTGCGCGATATCGAACAGCGGGAAGGATTTCAGGATGACGTTTTCCATCACCACATTGTCCATGATCACCGAGACCGGCTGCGAGGCGGCGAGATCAAAATCGGTATTGCCCAGGCCACGAATATAGAAGCGCGGGGCGACACGGCCATTGGAGCTTTCCGCATAGACGGAGGGGATGCGGGCAGCGAGGCTGAGAATATCGGCACCACCTTCGGTCAGCGGGGCGAGGTCTTCGCCGGACTGGGCCGTGACCGAATTCGCGATGTCCTGGACGTTTTCTTCGCGGCGCGTGGTCGTCACGATGATCGTTTCAACGGTCGAGGTGGACGTCGGCGCGGACTGGGCGACAGCCGTGGCGGGGATGAAGGCGGAGGCCGTGAGCGCAAGGGCGCTGACGCCGGCGAGCTGCACGCGTTTGCGGGCGATGGAAGCAAGGGTCATGAGGAAATCTTTCGAGCCAACCAGTATGAGCTGCGCCAGCGCGGTGTGCTTCGCGGTGAGTGGTGCAGCCAGGATGGACTTTCCGATAACGGATATTGCAGTTCGGTGACAGTGTTATGTTGCGCTGCAGCGCAAATCCGCCCGGCGATGTGGATTCAATGCATCACACGCCATTCGGCCGGTCGGCATCCGGCGTCCACAACGGGTATTTGCGCATGATTTCGGCAAACCGGACGGATTTGAGGTGAGCGTCCAGCCAGGCTTGTACAGACGGCCATTTCTGGTCGGCAAACCAATCCCTGTCGGTATGGGCATATTGTCGGATAAACGGGAATGTCGCGTAGTCGGCAAGGCCGGCTTGCGCCCCGCCCAGGGCCGGCGAGCGGCTGAGCCGATCTTCCAGTTCGGACACGAATTCGGCCGCCGCGGCGCGGTGTTCCTGTGGGTCGGTATCAGCATAGCGTGTCGCATACTTGTAGCGGTCAAGATGCGGCTTGAACCGGGTATCGCAGGCTCCGGCCAGCGTCAGCGCGTCGCGCTCCTCGTGCAGCCAGCCCTCCGGGTCGTGCTGCCGCAAGGCCCACAGCATGATGTCCAGGCTCTCATCGATGACCTGGTCTTCCAGCACCAGAACCGGGATTGTGCCTTTCGGCGAAGCGTCCAGCATTGCGGCGGGCTTGTCGCGCAGCAGGATTTCCCGGTGCTCGACCGCGATCCCGGCAGCATGCAGGGAGAGGCGCGCGCGCATCGCATAGGGACAACGCCGGAATGACCAGAGAATGGGCAGCCGGGGTGTCATCCGTCAGCCTCTCGCGGTGCTCCCGCTTGGCCGAGATGTCGTTCACCGCGGGCTCGCGCCAGGCTTTCCTGGCGATGCCGCTCGGCATAGCGTTCGCGTTGCTCCGGCGTGCGGATCTCGACGCAATGCGGGCAGGCATGGCCCGGCACATAGTCCGGTGAGCGCAAATCCTCCGGACCCAGGGGTTCGCGACAGGCATGGCAAAGTGTGTGCGTGCCGATTTCGAGCCCATGGGTGACAGCGACCCGACGGTCGAAAACAAAGCACTCGCCACGCCAGCGGCTTTCGCTTTCCGGTACGTTCTCGAGATATTTCAGGATGCCGCCCTTGAGATGGAAGACGTCGTCGACTCCTTCCATCCGGGCAAAGGCCGTTGCCTTCTCGCAGCGGATTCCGCCGGTGCAATACATGGCGATGCGGGCATTGGGGCGGGTTTCGCGGAAGCTTCGGAACCAGTCCGGAAACTCGCGAAAGGAGACCGTCTTCGGGTTGATCGCCCCCTCGAATTGTCCGATCCGGACCTCGTAGTCATTTCGCGTGTCGATCGTCACCACATCGGGGGCGGTGATGAGGTCATTCCAGTCCTTAGGCTCGACATAGGTTCCCACGGCGCCGACCGGGTCGATGCCGGTAACACCCATCGTGACAATTTCACGCTTCAGGCGGACTTTCATGCGCAGGAAGGGCTGGGTCTCGGCGCGGCTTTCCTTGTGCTCCAATTCCGAGAAACCGGGCAGGGCACGAAGTCGGGCGAGTACGGCGTGTACGCCGCCATCCGGGCCGGCAATCGTGCCATTGATTCCCTCGCTGGCGAGCAGGAGCGTGCCGAAGACTTGCTCGGTGACACACAGATCACGAATCTCGTCCTGAAGGGCGGCATCCGCCTTCAGTGGGGCAAATTTATACAGAGCTGCAACCAGGAAGGGGGGCATGGCGGTCCCTTGGAAACGAGATGTCCCGCCTATACCAGTCGAGCGCCATGTCTGTCAGCTGGCGCTGCAGCCTGGCGGTCAACGCCAAGGCCGGATGCTCAGCGCAAGCCGTCAGCTTCGGCGCGAACCTGGCTCGCGAGGGAAAGCAGGGCTGCGCTGTCGCCTGCCAGTTCGCGCGGCCGCAGGGCTGTTGGAAAGGCTGTCTGCATGGCGCTCACCGCGCGCCCCAGAAGGAGGGCCGCATCCGCATCGCCTTCGGCGACCTGTTCGAGATGATTGCGGGCATAGCGTTGCGCGGCACGGGCAAATCCATAGCCGTCGAGATAGGCTTCGCGCGCGTCCGGATTGGTGGCCAGGACCTCGTATTGGAGGGCCGCGCGCTCAATCAGATCGGTCAGGACCCGGGCGTGGACACCGGCAGGGGAAATGTGGTTGCGCGGTGCGAAGGCGGAGGCCGCATCGATCGCCGCGATAACGTCGTCAACGCGCCTGGCAATGGCGTCATCGCTTTCACCGGAATAGGGCGCCACCGACGCGTCGGTCATCACATCCCCGAAGAGGGGCGCGCCGCGAGCGTCCAGGGCCGGCTCGAAATCGATATAGATTTCCGAAATCGGGTGGGCGAACATTTCCGCACCGGCTGTGCGATCGCCGGCTTCAAAGGCGTCGATACCGGCCAGGTAGTGGGCGCGCATGACTTCGAGTGCGGTGAGATAGATGACCGGATTGGATTCAGCCTCGACCGGATCGATTCCGAATTCGCCGCCATTTCCTCCGCCTTCGCCTTCCCCTTCGCCTTCCCCGTCGCCGGCCGAGAAGGCAGGTGCGCTCGCGGTCTCGCTTGGCGCATGGGCGTCCGGGCCGACCGGTGTTTCGGCGGGCTCACTACAGCTGGCCAGCCCCCCGAGAAGGGCGGCTGTTCCGACCGATGTCCAGACACGCGTGCGGCGCTTGATCCCCATGAAATGTCCTTTCGCGGATGGATTTCGCTCTCATCAATGCGATAAACGCCTAACGGTATTTCAAGCAAATGACAATTAGTCGCAGGAACCCGCATGCTCATTCATCTGCAAAATGTCTGCTCATCCGAGCAGGTCGAGCATCTTCGCCGTTTGATTAGCGAAGGCACGTTCGGGGATGGTGGCAAGACGGCGGGACGGGTCGCCCGGGGCGTGAAAGCCAATGAGCAGCTCGAGACCGGCGCTCGTGTCGATACCGTCCGCAGCGAGGTCAGAAAGGCGCTGATGGCCCATGCCGGGTTTGTCAGCTTCGCCCGGCCCAAGACGCTCTCGCGCATTCTGGTCTCGCGCTATCGCGAGGGGATGGAATACGGACCTCATATCGATGATGCGCTCATGGGTGGCCGCAGGGCCGATCTCTCCTTCACGCTCTTCCTCAGCGAGCCGGACAGTTATGACGGCGGCGAATTGGTCATGGACGGGACCGAGGGCGAGACCGAGATCAAGCTCGCTCCCGGCGATGCCGTGGTCTACGCCACATCGGCCATTCATCACGTCGCCCCGGTCACGAGCGGAGAGCGGCTGGCGGTTGTCGGATGGGTGTGGTCGCTGGTGCGGCGGGCCGATCAGCGCGAAATCCTGTTTGACCTGGACCAGGTCTCGACACGGCTCTTCGAGCGGGACGGCAAGACGCGTGAGCTCGATCTCATCTTGAAGACCAAGGCCAACCTGTTGCGCCAATGGGCGGAGGATTGAGGGGTGTTGTCCGGTCAGCGTCCGATCGTCTCGATCACGTCTGACCAGTCCGGATGGCGTTCTGCCTGGGCCTTGAGGAAGGGGCATAGAGGCAGGATGGTGAAGCCTTCCGCCCGCGCCGTATCGACAACATGTCGGGCCAGCGCGGCGCCGACACCCAGCCCGCGCAGACTGTCCGGCACACCTGTATGGTCGACGATGATGCGGCTGGATGACAGGCGGGACCAGGTCATTTCGCCGGTCTCTGCCTGACCGTCGACATGGGCGATGAAACGCCCTTTCGAGCCGCTGTCTTCGCGCGTGATCCTGATGGTCATTATCGGGTCTCCCGACGGGCTTCCATGATGGGTGGCGCCGGCGCGGCGAGGTCGGCGGGCGCCGGGGCGCGAACGACCAGGCCGTTGCCGGTCAGACCGTCCTGCCAGACGAGCGCGCCGGTTCCGGCCAGGATGAGAAGTGACAGAGCTATACCGATGAATCGCATGACAGCCTCGCTTTCGATGACTGACATATGGGAAAGCGCGGCGCTTTGATTACCGTCGCCATCGGAAACACTGTGCCGCCCGTGACGCCAGTTGCTGTGGCGCTCGGCCAGCGGGCTCAGTCGAAGACGGGCGGGCGCTTTTCCATTTGTGCCATGACGGCCTCGACCTGGTGCCCGCCGCCCATCAAGGCGGCCTGTTCACGCGATTCCGCCAGCAGGACCGTGGCAGGATCGTCCTCGGCCGCCTGGTTGAGAAGCCGCTTGCTTGCCCGCATGGCGGACGGGCTGCGCGTGGCCATCGCGCGCGCCATGTCCCGCGCGGCGGCGAGCGGATCCGCTTCGACCCGGGTGGCCAGACCGAGTTGAACGGCCTCCTCGCCGCTCACATCGCGTCCGGAATAGGTCAGTTCGCGGATCTGGTCGTCACGCATCAGTCCCGGCAGGACGACGCAGCCGCCCATATCGGGGACCAGGCCCCACCGGATTTCGGCGATGGCGAGTCTGGCATCCGGTGTGACAAGGCGGATATCCGCGCCCAAGGCGATCTGAAGCCCGCCGCCCAGGGCTCCGCCCTGGATGGCCGCGATCACGGGCATGGGGAGTTCGCGCCACTGCAGGCAGGCGTGCTGTGGGCGATTGCTCAGGCCATGGGTTCGTGTTTCCAGCGGCTCCATGGCTTCCGCATCGCCGGCCATGGCTGCGAAACTGGCAAAATCGAGTCCAGCGCAGAACATCCGGCCCTCGCCGGACAGTATGACGGCGCGCACCTGGTCTTGCGCAGCGAGATACTGGCCAGCTTCCAGCAGCCCTTCGAACATGGCCGGGTCGATGGCATTGAGCTTGTCAGGCCGGTCAAGCCGGACATGGGCGACATGGTCGGCCGTCGAGACTGTGACCCGATCGGCGAAGCGTTCTTCCTGTGACATGTCGATCTCCTTCGTGCTGATGGATCAAACCGTGTTTCTCAGTTTTCCACCAATCCAGTCGGCGACCCGTTCGGGAGCCTCCATCGGCGCAAGATGTCCGGTTCCCGTCATCAAATCGATGCCGATGCCCCGACTGGTGAGGGCGCGGGGCCTGACGATGGTCGACCCCTTTTCCGCTTTCAGCACACTGACTGACCCGGCCTGCTGCCGCAGGGCGGTCCCGATATCATGACCCTGGGCTTCGTAGTTGGCGGCTTCCCACAACGGGTTGCAGGACAGGCGAATATCACCCGCGTCTGCTTCTACCAGCCCATCTTCGAGATAATCATCCAGAACCCCGGGGGCCCAGTTCCGGAAAGTGGGGTGGCGGGCGTAGCGCGTCGCGGCGTCTGATCGCGCTTCCCAGCCATCGAAACGCTTGCGGGCTGCCTTGGCGATCGGGACACGGCCGCGCATCAGACCTCTCAAAGGGCCTTGGCACATCAGGTAGAAGACGGGCGGCAATATGACCGGTTCGACCAGGGCCAGCGGAACCGGTCGCGACAGCCGGCTGGCGGACAGTAGCGAAATGATTGCGCCCATCGAGTGCCCGGCAAAGGCGTCCGGGCTTCGGTCCAGCGAGCCCAGCCACTGGCTGATGTCCGCCGCATAGATATCCCAGCTGCGGTGCTGGTCGGGGTCGGCGGTCAGGCGAGTTCGTCCGTGTCCGCGCAGGTCCGGTGCGAGAATGTCGAAGGCGGCCGACACGTGTCCGAGCATCTGCCGATAGGCGCTGGCGCAGAATCCGTTCGCGTGGATGAAGACGAGGCGCGGTTTCTCCGGCGCCGGCCAGGCCAAACCGCTCAGCTCGCCGTCCGGCAGGGCATGCCGGAACCGCACCGGGTTGGCGCCATTGCCCTTTGTCTCGTTCATGCCGCTACTCCGATGCCTGCATTCAATCCAAGCTAGGCGCAGCCGCCATGCGGTTCGACCGGCGAGCGCAGATTTGTCTGCATGACGCGCATGCAACCGTGTCGTCGGGGCGGGGCTAGTCGCCAGCGTTGTCGAACACCGTGATGCCGTCGCGGGCGAGCCCCGCTGTCCACAATTCGTCGTTCCAGACCAGCACAGTGGTAATGCCGTCGGCATCCTCAAGCGGACCGCGCAGGGTTCGAACCGTTTCGCCATCCGGCGTGAGCGCTATGGCCATGGCGGGACGCTCGGGCAGGGGCGGCAGCCCGGTAAGCTGCAACCATCGCCAGACCAGCCGCTTGAGCAGCGGGCGGGCGTGCAGGGCGTCCAGCTCTTCGGATCGCAATGACGGCATGGCGCTCCAGATCAGGCCGGTTTCCGCGTCAAATTCCAGATTGTCGGGATAGCCGGGGAGGCCATCAATCAGGACGGTGAGCGTGGCGCTGTCAGGGTCCAGCGTCCAGATTCGCCCCGCCCAGGTTTCATTGATGAAGACCTGCCCGGTGGCGGGGTTGTGATCAACGCCATTGATGAAGCCGAGCCCGTCCGCGAGCACCGCATATTCCTCCGGTGCCGTGACCGAGAGAATGCGACCGGTCTGTTCGGCCTCGAGGAAGGACATCATGTGGTCGCCATAGGCATGGCGCAGCGACGCATCCGTCAGGATCACACGACCATCGGCGAGGACGGTGAGGTCATCGGCGAAGACCAGCGGTCCGCCATTCGGAGCGGCGGCGAGCCAGACATCCCAGCCGCTCTCGGACTGGGCCAGAAGGCCCATCAGCGCGTCCGCGACGAAGAGGCGCCCGTCCGGACCGAAGCTCAGTCCAAGCGGGCGGCCACCGGTATTTCCGACTTCAGCCCAGTCACCCTCCGGGGAACGGGCCATGATGCGGCCATCGGCCAGGGAGGCGTAGAGGCGACCATCCGGGCCGGGTTCGAGATCTTCAGCGCCGTGGAAGTCCGGGCGCTCCGTACGCACGGGTTCGCGCTCGGTATCAAAACGCGCGGCAAGATCCGGATCCGGCGCCGGCGGCGCAAAATGCATCGCATCCAGGGATCCAGGGCCATAGGCCGCCAATCCGAATAGCGCGGCCAGAACCGCCGCCCCGATAAGAATATTCCGCATGTCTCCAGCCCCCACAGCGACAAATTCGGCCACGAGCTAAGCGGAAATTGTCGTGTTGGGAAAGTCTTGTCGCGCGGGCCGGAGCCTTGCCCCTCACGTCCGGAGGGCCGGCTCCCGCCTCGCGCTCACCGTGTCAGCGCAAATTCGCGCGCAGGCTTCGGCCCCCGGGTTCGCGGTTGCGATGTCCGGGCCCTCGCGGTCACGAACGGGTCAGGCCGGCTTGACGCGACCCGCATCGATCAATTGCTGGAAGTGCTCGGTGAGGGTTTCAGTCAGCGGGCGATAGGTGACACCAAGCGCTGACCGGCTCTTGGAATTGTCGGCCAAAAAGGGGATCCCCACATTGCGGCTGACCATCGTGCGGGTCAGGCCGGGATTGATCATGGGCCCGACCAGCCAGACCATGAATTTGGGCAGGGTGGACTTGCCGAATTTGTAGGTCGACCCGAAATGCCCGCGCAGCAGGGCGCTCATTTCGACAAATCCCGTATCGTGGCCGGACAGGATATGGCGTCCCTCGGCCTGGGGTGTAAATCCGGCTGCAATATGGGCCGCGGCGACCTCGCGGACATCCACCGCACCGATCCGGAAGTCGGGAATGCCGGCGGCCATCGTGCCATTGCCGATTTGCGTCAGGATCGCATAGCTCTCGCCGCTCGCATGCGGATTGATGCCGGGGCCGAGAATGAAAGACGGGTTGATCGTGACCAGGTCCCAGCGCGACTGGCCCTCGACCATCTCCCATGCGGCCTTCTCTGCCAGGGTCTTGGACAGGGAATAGGCCTGGTGGGACAGGCTGGAAGTCGTATTCCAGACCGCCTCGGTGAGCTTGCGGTCGGGCATGCCGGCGATGTCGCTGTTATCGCCGTAGATCGCTGCACAGCTCGACGTCAGGACGACACGCTTCACGGTGTCGGTCGCGTCGACGGCCGCGAGCACATTGCGCGTACCCTTGACCGCCGGATCCACCAGATCGCGCTGCGGGTCCTCCACATGCGCGATGAAGGGCGAGGCGGTGTGGATCACCAGCTCGCAGCCCGCCATCGCCGGTGCAAAGCCGTCGGCGTCGAGCAAATCGGCCTTGAAATAGCGGATGGAACCGGGCGTCTCTGCGGCGATGGCGTCGAGATATTTCAGCTTTTCGCGATTGTCAGGGTCCCGCACCGTCGTGTGAACATCACGCCCTTTTTCCAGCAGGCTCGCGATAATGACGCCGGCCAGATAGCCGGTTCCGCCGGTTACCAGGACGGGTTTGTCGGGATTGATCTCGGTCATGCGGCGCCTCGCTCCTTGTTCAAGCTCAACCTAACCCGATCCGGGCCTGGCGCCAGCGTGTTGATGCTCAGCCCTGCGCG